>NZ_JAHTMS010000009.1:0-241093 GCF_019200965.1 Rahnella sp. PD12R
AACTCAAACTGCACCTTTACCACTGCGACCACCTGGGCACGCCGGTTGCGCTGATTAATCACAAAACCGGCAAGGTGGAATGGGACGCGATTTCAGACGTCTGGGGCAACGCGGTAGATATTTTTAATCCGTACAAACTGCGGCAGCCCATAAGAATGCAGGGCCAGCATGTCGACGAGGAATCAGGGCTGCATTATAACCGCCACCGTTATTATGACCCGGCGCTGGGGCGGTATATTACTCAGGATCCGATTGGGTTGAGAGGGGGGTGGAATTTATATTCGTATCCGTTGGACCCGGTTCTGGGAATGGATCCATTGGGTCTCACGATTGCCTTTGAGGGTGATCAGGGTACTCAAGCGGCCTTAAAAGGAGCGTATAACACCCTAAATGGAACAAAACATGGACATAGCATGATCCAGAAAATGACGGACTCCGAACATAAATATATTATCACAGGAGCCAGGCCATCAGATGGAAATACATGTTATGACCCCACTGAATTTAAAATTTATATTGATGTAAAAAATGAGCTTACCGCCTGTGTAGCAACGAAAAAGAATCAACACTGCGAAATGAAAGCATCTCCGTTGAGTGTGGTTCTGGGGCATGAAATAGGGCATGTAATGGGAGATAATGATGATGGTAAAGGTATGATGAATAATGTTAAGAAGAATGAGAACACAATAAGAAAAGAATTAGGTTTACCACAAAGGACAAGGTATTGAAATGAAAGGAAACATAGTTAAGTTAATTATTGCCTTTTCAATGGTAACTCCTATGACAGTTTTGGCTAATTATAATGCATTCTATTATTTTCCGGGCCCATTTGATACGCAAACTTACAATCCTGTAACTAAGGAATCGATACTGGAGAAAACTGTTATTTATGGGGCTAGAAATGTCCCTCAAAAAAATGTGCAAACATTGAAAGTTTTATTAGATATCAATGATGATCAATTCATTGAATTTAATGATAAAGAAATACGTGCCTTGGTTGTAATTGATACAAAAATCTACTTTATAGATTCAAATGGTGCTGTTAACACCGCTGGCCACACTACAACTTTTATTAATAAACACAAGTTTACAGAATTGCTCAGCGGGATTTGAAGAAATATAACACTAAAAAATCTGGAAATGGAGTTTCAAAAATAAAATGAAAGTGGCGTGGTTTTTTGGTTTTATTATTAATGATAAGTTTCGTTGCGAGTCAAGTTATTTTAACGAATGACGAGGCTTGGGTATAGGCTAATTCATGGACATTGTTCCCCCAAAAAAAATGAGGTTTATAAATTGAAAACAGCCATGAAGTAATTGAGGTATCTTTTTTGAAGATCTCGTCTCTATGGAAAATGTAGATGTGATGGGAGGAGGTGGAGAGGTATATTTATATAAGTGTATTAAAAAGGATAGAGCATGTAATTTGGTGAGAAAATATTTAATGAGATAATAAATTGTTAGGCTGTTTAATATATTTAAATATCAACGGAAAAATCATGCAAGATGAAGGATTTCTATAATGAGTAATGAATTTTCAGTGTGCCTAATAAATAAGATGCTCCTGCCAGTCTGCTATTTTTTGATATTGCTCGCTATTTTTAGTTATCTGACACTGATCGTAAGTGGGGTTTTGGATAATGGAACCACGAATAGCTATTTTGCAACACGTAGTGAAATCCCTGAGGACGATGGGGTTAATTCTTGGTTGCCATTATTTTTCCCAGTCGATGCCGAAGATATTAATTATTTTATAAATGTCGAAGCTCATTTTTTTTATGTGTCTTTTGATCTAGAAAAAAATGAAGGTGAAAAATTCAGGAAGGAATTGATAACAAAAGCGACAACTGAAGGGCTTGGGTTTATACATGCAAAATACACAAAAGCAGACAGGGCATGGTGTAAATTAGACGTTATTCCTGAGCAAGGGCCTGAAAAACATATTTTTATCATAGGAAAGAATAAAGAAAATGACACATATTACATGGGTTCGATATCTGATAAAAGGGAACTAAGTAATACAAATCTTTACGAAAGTTGGGCAAAGTATTGTGCTTCATCGATACTGTTTTAGTGAGATAAACTTCACCAGTTAGTAAGAATGTAGGGCTGCATTACAACCGCCATCGTCATTATTACCCGGAGTTGGGGCGGTATATTACGCAGGATTCGATTGGGCTGAGAGGGGGGTGGGATTTATATGATTATTTTTACAGCAAGCCGATTCAATTGATTGAATCCCTTGGTTTGGATATATGGATAGAGGGCGCTTCACCTGATGAGCCAGAACTTCACCAAAGTATAAATATCGGAGACCCCAACGCAGAATATGATTCATATAGCTATGGGATGGATGATTTCCCCTATGGAAATGTTTATAAAGATACTGAGCATGGTGGTTCAATTAATTTTTATAAGAAAACGACCAAAGAGCAGAATGATATCTTTTAAAAAGCAATGGATGACAAAGTAGGCAAATCAAAAGACAGCATCTATGGTTATGATGATATTTGCAGAAGTTGGAGCCAGAGGGAATTCAGGAGAGCACCAGGTATAGAAGCAAAAAACATACCACAGAGACCTAATATAAAAAACACAATAGGTTTTTCTGGTTCTTCAAGTAGAGGGAGTAGTACAACCAGTAAAAGTGGAACCTCAAGATGAATATAATTATTTTTTCTTTCAATGTTATTTTCTCTCTTGTCTCTTTTTTAGTCGACAATATAACATTGGTAAATAGTAATGAATATTTTTTAATGTATTTCATATCAATTTCTAGCTCGACCATTTCCATAGCTTGTTTTTTTATTCTGAAACTAAATAAGTCAAAGCTTTTATACATTTCGTTAGTGTTTTTAATTCTTTCGATTTATGTGATAGTAGATGTTAGTAGTAGATTCCTGTCTGGATTAACATCGAGTGGTTTATGAAAAAAATATATTTAATACTGGGTGTGTCATTAGTTGTTTTTATTACATTGGTTGCTGCCGGACGCCGGTGAACTCAAACTGCACCTGTACCACTGCGACCACCTGGGCACGCCGGTGGCGCTGATTAATCACAAAACCGGCAAGGTGGAATGGGACGCGATTTTAGACGTCTGGGGCAACGCGGTAGATATTTTCAACCCGTACAAACTGCGCCAGCCAATAAGAATGCAGGGCCAGCATTACGACGAGGAATCGGAGCTGCATTACAACCGCCACCGTTATTATGACCCGGCGCTGGGACGATATATTACGCAGGATCCGATTGGGTTGAGAGGGGGGTGGAACGTTTATTCATACGTTAATAATAATCCAGTTAGCTTAATTGACCCTATGGGATTAGATACCATGGTACTGGTTGGTGGGGCAACACAAGGAAATCCGATAGGACATTCAGCGTTAGCATTCTCTGGACATGGTGTTTACAGCTATTCAACCAGAACAATGTATGGTTCGAGTACGAGTGATTATCTTAATTCTCAGGCAATGAAAAGAGATACGAAAGCATACATATTAAAAACCAACTTGGAGCAAGAGAAAAAAATGAGAGATTTTATAGAAAAAAATTATCAACAAAATGCTCGAGACTATAATAAAGCCAATCATAATTGTGCAACGATGATTAGCGATGCCTTCTCTTCTGCGAGTGTGGCAAATAATATTATGCTTGAAGCTATATTTAATGGGCTATATCCACAGCTTCCACCAACGATTGGGTATGTAGCAGGGATGGTGTCAGATAGTTCGGGGAGAAACTTCCCCAAAGGAGCTCCATTACCTTCAGATATACAAACACTTAACCCGGGAGTGCGCAATGAATAAAGGATGCTTAGCGTATATTTTATTATGCACATTCCCTTTTATCCTTGGAGGTTTGTACGTGCACCATCTATTTAGCTACGGTGAATTAGCTAATAAGTCATTGTATGCAAAACTACAAGGGTTTGCAGCGAAGCAACAATATAGCCCTCCTTTTACACTTGGTTTTAAAGTAACGCCTCTTTATATAAAAAGTGCATTTAAAAATAAAGGGTTTAGTTATGATCTTCTCGGGATTCCTACCGGAGATAGAAAGTTTCCTTATTTTTGGGTGGTGACGAATACTCATATTATGAATGATCCAACATCATCGGATACTGTTTTTATTGTGTCATCTGGAGATGACTTTAATCTATCGTGTGGTTATTTTTATGAATTGGCATCAAAGGAAAAAATCGACCCGGTTGTAAATGAATTCCTTAGGGCTCGGTGCACTCGATCATGAATACTACCCATATTTAACCCCTCACTTCTTCTCAAAGAACAGTGTCACCCGCGCCACTTCGACGCCGAATTTTCTCAGCGACGTGACGTTAAACAGATGCTGTTCGTCCTGCTGGTAAATCCAGTCGTCGAAGGTCAGGCGGTACGTGCTGCCGCCTGATTTTACGTCCATTACATATTTCCAGTTGAACGCATTCCCCGCCGATTGCCCGGTCGCGGTGCCGATAATGTCACCCGCCGTACCGGTATAACGGCCGTCCGCGAGTTTTCGGATGCGCCAGACGCGGGTCTGTTTCTCGCCGTCGTCATACACAAAATCCTCGTGCAGCGTCAGCGTATCCGCCACCACGTCACCATGAATTTTGGCGGTAAAACGCCGGGTCTGTTTATGGCTGTAATCCTGCACCATGCCGTATGCCACGGTATCACCGGCAAAATAGGTGAAGATATCCAGCGCGGGCTGCGTTTGCGCATAATCTTTGATGCTGGCACTGCAACTGGTCAGCAGCAGCGCGCAGGCCGCCAGAAGGGGAAGAAGCATTTTGCGCAGGGCAGTCATAAAACCTCCGGTCGGATGAACATTAATCGGACGCTGTCGCGCCGATGAGCTTGCTGCGTAAATCAGGATATTGCGTGGCGGGTGAAAGCCAGATCGCCAGAAATGCGTCGCGAAACGCCGGGTTGAACGGTTCGCCGATGGGTTGGATCAGTACGCTGTTGGGCGCGCGGCTGTAAAACTGGCCGCCGTTCTCATCGGCCAGAAAAACGATTTCGCTGCCGTTACTGACGTCCGGCCAGATTTTTTCAACGCGGTTCAGCCAGTCATTTTTCCGTGCCTGTTCCAGCAGTCCGAGTGCCTGCCATTGCTCTTCCGTGGCTTTGGTCAGTTCCTCGCGGTCAATGCTGCGCAGGTAGTCGATCACTAACGCCTGCGGCCATTTTTGCGCCTGATAATGGCCTTCCGGCGTCAGCAGCTGTGAGTTGTAAACTTCAAACGGCCCCCAGCTCAGCGTGGCGCGCCCGACCTGCCGCCAGTGATCCCAGGGTGTGGCGGCGAGGGTGGAGAATGAAAGCAGCAGCGGGATTGCCAGCAGTAAAAAACGTTTCATCAGGCTCTCCGCGCGTTACGCAACAATACCGGCAGGCTTACCAGTGGCAGGAAGACGGCCCATCCGGCGGCGAGTGCCAGCCAGACGTAAACCGGTGCGGCGATGAGCTGCATCGCGCCAAGCTGCATACCGAGGAAATACGCCAGCGGCCCGCTGACCGCGCCAAGCGGGATCAACCAGTACCACGCGAGACGTATTACGCCAAGCAGCCACAGCCACCACGCGCTGAACCCCAGCCAGAGCGCCATCATCCACGGCGGAACGGCCTGCGAATCCGTAAATTCAAACAGGCCGGCAATGCACCACAGCGAATCAAGCATGATGCCCAGCGTGCAGGCGACCGCCACCCATAAGCGGCGGGGCGAAGGCGTGAACGCCAGCATCAGAAAACTGCTGATCAGCAGAAAAACAATAAACCGGTCGAGCCCCCAAACGGCCAGCGTCCACCAGGCATCAAAGCCCAGCGTCAGCAGCCAGAAGCGCCACGATTTCATCCGCGTCGCTCGGCGATAAGCTGCACGGTACTGATGGTGCGGGCGCGGAATCCGGCTTCGCAGTAGCACAGATAAAACAGCCACAGGCGGCGGAAATGTTCGTCCTGAACGCCGTCCGGTTGGGCATTCCAGTAACGCTGTACCCGTTCGCGCCATTCATGCAGC
The DNA here is from genome assembly GCF_019200965.1 of Rahnella sp. PD12R. Classification (NCBI taxonomy): domain Bacteria; kingdom Pseudomonadati; phylum Pseudomonadota; class Gammaproteobacteria; order Enterobacterales; family Yersiniaceae; genus Rahnella; species Rahnella sp. PD12R. The sequence goes on from NZ_JAHTMS010000009.1 coordinate 6,019, forward strand.
GTGCAGGCGTAATCAAAGCCGATGTCGAACAGGTCACGTACCACCAGCCCGGTATACCGGGTCATGGTTTCATTCATGGCGGTGACGGACGGCAGAAAGCCACCGGGAAAAACGTAGCGCTGGATAAAATCGACTTTGCGGCTGTAGCTGGCATAACGCTGATCGGCAATGGTGATCGCCTGGATCGCCAGCCTTCCCTGCGGTTTTAACAGGGCGTTGCAGCGTTTGAAGAAAGTGGAAAGATAGCGTTTCCCGACGGCTTCGATCATTTCGATGGAAACCAGTTTGTCGAACTGGCCGCGCAGGGAACGGTAATCTTCAAACAGGACGGTGACGCGGTCGCTCAGTCCGGCTTTCTCAATACGATCGCGGGCGTACTGAAACTGCTCGCGGGAAATGGTGGTTGTGGTGACTTTGCAGCCGTACTCCCGCGCGGCAAACTCTGCCATCGCGCCCCAGCCGGTGCCGATTTCCAGCAGATGGTCGCCCGCATGCAGTTGCAGTTGCTCGCACAGGCGGCGCATTTTGGCTTCCTGCGCCTGTTCGAGCGACATCTGCGGGGTCTGATACCAGGCGGATGAATAGAGCATCTTCTCATCCAGAAAACCCTGATAAAAATCGTTGCCGAGATCGTAATGTGCGGAGATATTTTTGCGTGCCTGCGTCGGGCTGTTGCGGCGGAATAAATGAATCAGCTTGTTCAGCGGCGTACTCAGCCAGCTCAGACGCGCTTCGATTTTATCCACCAGCTTCATGTTTTCAGCCAGCAGTTGCAGAACCGCCGTCAGATTGGGCGTCGTCCAGTCGCCATCAATAAAACTTTCGCCCGCCGCGATGCTTCCCCCGAGCAAAACCCGCCGGTAAGCCCGCAGATCGTGGACTTCGATTTCGCCCTGCAAAGGGGCCGCCGCGTCGCCAAAAAAGACCGCCTCTTCACCCGGTTCACGCAGCGTTAACCCTGCGCCATTCAGATTTTTTAATACGCCGAGAATCAGTGCGCGTGCAGCCTTGCTGCGCCGGTTCATCGCCCCTTCGCGGGCGAGTTGCACTTCGGGTTGGCTCATGGTCAGTCCTTATCAACGGGAGGATGAGAATAAACAGGTGCCCGTTTCAGCCACAGTTTTACCGCCTGCCAGTAAATGGTCAGGGCGGTTTTCGCGGTCATGAGAGGCAGCCGCCACAATTGCTGGCGCAACGCGTCGCGGGTCAGCGGGCGGGCGGTCAGCGACAGGGCAGCATCGAATTCCCGTTCTTTGCGGTGATTTTCGATAGTGATATGTAATTCTTTTCCCGGGGGTGTCAGACGCCAGTGATAGACCATGTCCATCGGATTAAAGGGCGACACATGGAAGGCTTTCGGGACCGGTTGCGAACCGTCGGGCAGCACGGCGTAGGTGTGGCGTTCATTCCAGGGCGTGTTGCGCACCTCGGCCAGCATCCAGCGCAAAATTCCGGTCTTATCATAAAGGTAGTAGAAATTGACCGGATTGAAATAGCAGCCGAAATAACACAGCTGACAAAGCAACATTACCCGTCCGTCGGGGCGATCGCCGGTCAGTTCGGCAATTCTGTCCTGCGCTTTGGTTTTGATGTCGCCGCCGCCCAGATAATCTTTTCGGCGAAAGCTGGCCGGCGAAAAACGTTCCAGCTTTACGCCGAGTGCAGGCAGTTGTTCCAGCTCATCGAGATCAATCAGCGGCATGAAAATGTCGTAATCGAAACGGTGCTCGACTGGCGTAAACCGCCGGTGGCGCACGGTGCCGACGTACAACGTGCTGTTCATGACGCCTCCCGTTCGGCCTGCCCGGCGGTGTCTTCGCGTTCAAGTTGCAGGGCCAGCTGTTCGGCCACGTCGCGGGCGCTGTTAACGCCGTCTTCATGGAAACCGTTGTACCAGTAAGCGCCGCAGAACCAGGTGCGGTTGACGCCGTTGATGCGGTAACGCTGCTGCTGCGCGTGATGGCTGGCGACGTTCAGCACCGGATGCATATAGGTCGCGCGGAACAGGACTTTGCTGCCGTCAACCGGCGTCAGCGGATTGAGCGAAACGCAGAAGGTTTTCGGCGCGTCCAGCCCCTGCAAGATGTTCATGTTGTAGGTCACGCTCGCACGGCGGGTGTTCGACGGATTGCCATCGCGCATGTCGCCGCGCAGGGCGTCGCCGATCGTATTCGGCAACTGATAATTCCAGCTCGCCCAGGCACGTTTTTCACGCGGCAGCAGGCGGGTATCGGTATGCAAAATCACGTCGTTAGCCTGATAAGGCAGCTCACCGAGAATGTCGCGTTCGTCAGCCGTCGCCTGTTCGCCCAAAATCGCCAGCGCCTCATCGGAATGGCAGGCGAAAATGACCTGGTCGAAATGTGCCTCACCCTGCGCGGAATGCACAACGACACCGCAGGACGAACGGATGACCTGAGTCACCGGCGCACCCGTCAGCAGTTTCACGCTGGCCGGTAACCGCGCCTGTATGTGGCGGATATATTCCCGCGAACCGCCCGGCACCACCATCCATTGCGGACGGTTTGTCACATCAAGCAGCCCGTGGTTATCAAAGAATCTCAGGAACATCGACAGCGGAAAATTCGCCATATCGCCCAGCGAGGACGACCAGATCGCGGCACCCATCGGCAACACATAATGCAGTGCGAAAAACGGCGAAAAGCCATTTTGATCGAGCAAATCGGCCAGCGTATCTTCGTCATTGTGCGGGTTCAGCAGGCGCGCTTTGCAGAGCTTATTAAAGCGCAGGATCTCGAAAATAAAGCGCCAGAACTGAGGCCTGAAAAGATTGCGGCGCTGGGCAAACAGGCTGTTGAGAGAATGCCCGTTATATTCAAGCTTGCTGGCCGGATTGCGCACGGAAAAACTCATTTCCGTCGGCTGGCCTTCAATGCCCAGTTCGCGCAAAAGGGCGATGAAATGCGGATACGTCCGCGAGTTGTAGACAATAAAACCGGTGTCGATGGCGTAGGCTTTGCCGTCTGAAATCACGTCCTGCGTGGCAGTATGCCCGCCTAGCGTTGCCGACGATTCGAAAACCGTGATCTCGCAGCCGGGCTGGCTTTTCGCCAGCATCCACGCACAGCTCAGGCCCGAAATGCCGCTTCCCACGATCGCCACTTTTATTGTCATTTCATTTCACCATTTTCCGACATAACCATTTTTGCAGGCTCACCGGCAGCAAAGACGCCACCCTGAGGAAACCGGCAAAAAGCGGCGGGAATGCAATTTCACTGGCACCGCGCGCCAGTTTTTTTCGAATGTGCTGAGAAGCCTGCGTGACGGTCACCATCATCGGCATCGGAAAATTGTTCCGTGCCGTCAGCGGCGTTTCCACAAATCCCGGCTGGATCAGCGAAATGTGAATCTGGCGCGGAGCCAGATCGACGCTCAGTGAACGTGCGAAAAAGGCCAGTGCGGCTTTCGATGCGCCATACGCTTCACTGCGCGAAAAGGGTAAAAGCCAGGCGGTGGAACCGACGATCGCCACGCGACTTCCGGCTGCTAGACCCGGCAGCAGGGCGTCCAGGCAATTGACCGGGCCGATGAAATTGGCGTTCATCACGCGGGCGACTTTTTCGGCTTCCACTACGCCGTTATCCAGGTATTCACAGGTTCCGGCGCACAGAATCACTAAATCGGCCTGTACGTCGTGTAACGCCTGACGCGTGGCGGTCAAATCGGTGATATCAAAACACAGCGGAATAATCAGCGGGCTGGCGGCTGCCGTGCTGAGGATTTTTTCCAGGCTGCGCCCGCACGCCGTCACTTCCCAGCCTTCGGCGGCATAATCCTGTGCCAGCTGTTTTCCGATACCTGAACTGGCACCGGTAATCAGAACGCGGCGCATTATTTCAACCTGGCTTTGACTACGCGGACGGCGCCACCGAGTACCGGCAGATGCTCATACAACATCGCGCCGAGGTCGTAATAATCGCGCTGATAAATCACGCGGTTATCGCTCAGGCGGATATGGCTTGCGCCGTGCAGAAACATCGGCTGGCCTTTTTTTAGTGCAGGATGGGAAAACTCCATCTGCCAGAACAGGGACGCTTCGTCGCCCTGCAACAGCGGGGGCTGAATTTCAAAGCGGCAATAATTCACTTTCCTGAGCAACTGCGAGAAATAGCGCTCGAGCGCGTCCACGCCGTCGTAATGCGAAACCGGATCGATAAACACCACATGCGGGTGATAGATGCGTGAAAGCTGCGGCAGCTGGCTCATCTCGAGCTGATGATAAAATTCGCAAAGTCGCGACAAAACGTCGGGGGCAATGGCGGGCTCAGGAAAATGTTTAATCATTATTTTTTTCCTTCTTTGCGCACAGGCACCATCTGAAGAATGGTGTGACTTTCGTCATGCGGTAAAAGCGCCGGCTCAGGGGCTTCGTGAGATTCATCTTCTCCGGCGCTGAGAATAACCGCCGAGCTGCCCAGAAGAATGATCGAAAGCCCTTGTTCCACCCAGTTCAGAAGGCGCTGGCGCTGGATCTGCGTGAGCTTGCCTTCCGACCACAACAATATTTGCGAGCCGCTGAGGTTTTCCAGATGCGGCTCATCCAGCGGAACCGGCAGGATTTCAACCTGCATACCTTCTTCGCAACGCACAATGGCTTCGAGCCACAGCTCGGTACTGTCGGTGTGCCCCCAGCCGGTCAGCGTTGCCGGAGTTCCCGGCCGTTTACGCGCGGCATTCATGCACATGACCGCGTGCTCGATGATCAGTCCGTCGAGCTGGCTGCGCATCATCAGCAGCCGTGAATCGCCGGAACTCAGACGCTCACGCAACGGGCGCAAAATATTATTCACAAACGAGGCCGCCGGATATTCCCGCCCCAGTTCGATAATCAGCTGACGTACTTTGTTGCTGCGTCCGTCCTGAAGTGCGGTCAGAAGACGGTGTTCCCCCTGCGACCAGCCGCCGGGTAATGCCTCGACTTTGCCTTCCAGCAGGGATTTCACCTGGCCGACGGGAATGCCGCGATTGATCCAGCCCAGAATGGTGCGGATGGTGTCGAGATCATCATCGTTAAAGAGGCGGTGGCCGCCTTCGGTGCGCTGCGGTTTAAGCAAGCCATAGCGGCGTTGCCATGCGCGAAGCGTGACCGGGTTGATACCACAAATTCGGGCGACTTCGCCGATGCTGTAAAGAGACATAGTTAAATCCAAAAATATTCATCCAACTTATCGTAACTCTAGCGCCTGAACTGAAAGCTGTACAACTTTATTATTTTTGTACAACTTGGCTAATACTTTCCGCTTACATTATTTTAACTTGCGATTTTCTCAAATGAGAGATATTTTCCCTGTATTGAGATTTTGCAAGGAGAACGCAATGGAAGAAGGGCAGGACAGTCACGATCTGCGTCTGGCCGAACGGCTGGCGGAATTACGCGTCAGCCAGGGCTGGTCGCTGGAACAACTGGCGCAGCGCACGGGCATCAGCCGGGCAACGCTTTCCCGTGTGGAGCGTGCAGAAACCAGCCCGACCGCGTCGTTGCTGGGCAAACTGAGCGCGGCGTACGGGCTGACCACCTCGCGCCTCCTGATGGCGCTGGAAGATAACCCGCCGGAGCTTATCCGTGCCGCGCAGCAGCCGGTGTGGCATGACCGCGAAACCGGTTTTGAGCGCCGCTCGGTTTCCTCGCCCGCACCGGGTTTTCGCGCAGAACTGATCTCCGGCACGTTAAAAGCCGGTGCCACGATTTCGTATGATTCCCCGCCGGTGGACGGCCTCGAGCAGCATATCTGGATGCTGGAAGGCATTCTGGAGTTCACGCTTGATTCACGCACTTACCGGCTTGAGGCCGGAGATTGCCTGCGTTTCCATCTTCACGGCACCTCGTCATTCCACGTTCCCGGCCCGGCGGATGCCCGCTACGCCATTGTGATTTCACGTCCTTAAATCTGACAAAGTAAGGTTCATCATTATGCAAAACGGCAGGGCAGCAGCGATAAACGATATAGCGATAAGCGAAGTGCAGGGCGGCGTTTTGCCGGAGGCGGATCTGGACGCGCTGGCAGAAACCCTGATGCAGTCGGTGGCGCTCGGCGCAAGCATCGGGTTCATTCTGCCGTTAGGGTTTGTGCAGGCGCAGGCGTTCTGGCAAAAATTATTGCCTGCTTTTGAGCGTGGCGAAAAGCGCCTTCTGGTCGCCCGCGAAGCCGGAAAAATCATCGGTACTGTCCAGCTGGTGGTCGATCAGCCCGCCAACGGCGCGCATCGCGGCGATGTGGTGAAACTGATGGTGCATCCGCAAGGACGCCGTAAAGGTGTGGCGAAAAAGCTGATGGACGCAGTGGAAGCGCTGGCGCACCGGGAAGGTAAAACGCTGCTGGTGCTCGATACCGTGACCGGCAGCCCGGCGCAGACGTTATATGAGAATCAGGGGTTTACGCTGAGCGGCGTGATCCCGCATTACGCGATGTCGACGGGAGGCGTGCTGGAGTCGACGAGTGTGATGTTTAAGGTGCTGGCAGGGGGGGCAGGGGAGGAGTAAAGAAACTTCAACTTCAACTTCAACTTCAAGGTCGTGGGCGTCGGCCCACACCGACCAAAGACCCGGTAACGCGCGGGTCTCTGGACTCTGCGCTTTTTTAACTGCGCGCTATCGCTGGATCGATGGACATGTTCTGTTGTCCCGGCGAGTGGCGCGAAATCTTGCCGCTGCGCGGTTCCCTTACTCGGTTTCGAGCCGTGGGTCTCGAAACGCTTCGCGCGGCAAGCTTTCTGAAAGCGCCAAATTACCTCTCTAAAAGATTAAAACCTGTCTGCATTTGAATTTAAATAAGCCCCTGGCCGCTTTCAAAACGACGTTGAGTGAGTGATGAGAAAAGGCGAGAGTCTTTTTTCGAGCTGGTTCGAATCCGAAACGAAAGTACCGCGAAGCGGCGGCGTTTGCGGCAATAACAACAGTCGCTGAAACATAGCCTACGAGCGGCAGCGCGCAGTAAAAAAGACGCGAAACCGACCAGAGAGGCCCTGTCCTGGGCTTCTCTGGTCGGTTTCGGCGCGAAAAGCTATGCGATCACTGCTATTGAAAAACCGAAACTTCCTCGATCCCTTCAAAACGTCAAGCCGAAACAGCGGCGGCTAACCGCTATCTCCTACCGCTTCTGTATATACGTCAACGCCAGCGCCACCGCCAATACCAGCCCTTTAATAATATCCATCGCATAATACGGCACCGACAACATCACCAGCCCGTTCGACAAAACGCCCAGAATCACTGCGCCGAGCAGCGTTCCTAATGCATTGGGTTTGCCGGAACCGGCAAGGGAAAAACCGATATACGCGGCGGCGACGGCGTCCATCAGATAACCGCCACCGGCGTTCACCTGCGAAGAACCGATACGCGACGCCAGCAAAATGCCGCCTGCGCCTGCCAGAACTGATGAAATCACGTAAGCAATCACGCGGTAACGCGCGGTGCGGATCCCCGCAAGGCGCGCGGCCAGCGGGTTGCCGCCGATGGCGTACATGCGGCGGCCATGCTTGGTCAGGGACATAAACAGTTGTACCGCGACGGTCACGACCGCCATCACGATCACAATCACCGGTACCTGACCCAGCAGGCTAAACACCGCAGGAACGGTGCCTTCGGCCATGTCACCGCTCGGCAGTAACATGTTTTCGGTGATCGACCCGCCGTAGCTGTAGGTCATCGCCGCGCCCTGAATGACGAACAGGCTGGCGAGGGTGGCGAGCATGTCAGGGATTTTCAGGATAACAATCAGGAAGGCGTTAAACAGACCGACCAGCGTACACAATGCGAGTGTGATCAGAATCGCTTCTGTTGTGCCAAACCCGTGCCAGACAAACATCGAAATCACCAGCGCATTGGCGAGCGACGCCGTTGAACCGACCGACAAATCAAAGCCACCGACCGAAAGTGAAATCGATACGCCGATGGCAATCACCGTCACGATGGCGATGGAACGCAGAATATTGATGATGTTCGATGGTTCGAGGAAGTTGTCCGAGGCCACGCCAAAACCGGCGATCAGCAGCACAACGGTCAGCAACATGCCCCATTTATACAAAAATTCGAACAGCTGATGACGCCAGGGCTGACCCGCTGCCAATGTACTTTCTTTACTCACCACGGCTTTGCTCACGCGGGTGTTCCTCCGGTTGAATAGACTAATAAGGTTTCTTCGTCGACGTCTGCGGCGTCCAGTTCGGCCACGATGCGGCCATCCCATAACACCAGAATGCGGTCGCATAAACCGACCAGTTCGGCGAACTCACCGGAAGCATAAATAATGCCTTTTCCCTGTTGCGCCAGGCCGTCAATCAGCCTGAACACGTCCGTTTTGGCCTTGATGTCTACGCCTTTGGTCGGTTCGTCAAAAATCAACACCTGACTCTCACTGCGCAGCCATTTTCCGATAGCCACTTTTTGCTGGTTACCACCGGAAAGCCTCGCCAGCTTCTGCATCGGCCCGGAAGCGCGAATGCCTAAGCGGCTGATAATGTCTTTCGCCCACGACAGCGACTGGCGTTTACTGAAAATACTCCAGCGCGAAAACGAATCGTCAGCGGTGACGCTGAGGTTCATCGGGATATTTTCATCAATGAAAATCCCTTCCTTGCGCCGTTCTTCCGGCACTAACGCCAGACCCTGTTCGACGGAAAGATGCGGTTCTTTCGGCTTCCACGGTTTGCCGTTCAGCTCACCGCTTTCGACCTGGCTGGGCGTCGCGCCAAACAACGCTTTGCACAGCTCGGTTTTCCCGGCACCCGCCAGCCCGGCAATCCCGAGGATTTCACCCCGGTGCAGGCGCAGCGAGATATCGCGCAGTTTGTCTTTGTCATGCATGCCGTGAATATGCAGCAGCGTTTCGCCACTGTGCGGCGGACGGCGTGGCGGATAAATATCATCGAGCTGATGGCCGATCATTTTCTCGATAATCTGCTCGTTGCTCAGGCCGTCCATGCTGTCATCGCTGACCAGACGGCCGTCGCGCAGCACCGTCATGCGGTCGCAGATTTCGCGCAGTTCATGAATGCGGTGGGAGATAAAGACCACCGCCATACCCGCGTCTTTCAGCTTGCGCACCAGCGCAAACAGACGGGCGCTTTCTGCCTGATCGAGCGGGGCGGTCGGTTCATCGAGGATCAGGAAACGGCATTTATGCGATAACGCGCGCGCCAGCAATATCAGCTGTTTCTCGGCCAGCGTGCAGTTTTCGATACGGGCTTTCAGGCTGATGTTCAGGCCAAGCTGTTCGATCAGCAACTGAGCCTGACGGTATAAACGCGGCCAGTTATGCAGATGGCCGGGCTCGGAAAGCCGGTCCAGCATGATGTTTTCGGCGACATTCAGCGTCGGCACCAGCGCGACATCCACTTCCTGCTGGACCAGATGAATGCCGTGAGCGCGCGCGTGGTGCGGGAGTTTAATGTTCACCGGCTCGCCGTCGATGGTGATCTGCCCGGTGTAATGATCGTGCGTGCCGGAAAGCACAGCCATCAGCGTCGATTTTCCGGCGCCGTTTGCACCGACCAGCGCGTGGACGGATCCGCCTTCCAGCGTAAAATCAACCTGGCGAAGCGCGGGAAAACCGGCAAATGAAATCGAGATGTTGCGCATCTCAAGACGGGAAGCGGTCACTGGACGTTGGCCTTCTAAACGGGGGATGTGGAGCTTCAGACGTTTAGCCGTCTAAAATGCGGTGTAGCAGAGTTTTAACATATTGTGTGATTTAATCAACCAATTAAAAGATCTAAGGAATGCTCAAACAGGCATAAGCCGCCGGGAAGGTTTCAGGGTGAGGGCTGAACAAAAACATTTCACCGCGCAGGCAACTTCACTATTATCTGGATGCCTTACAAAGGCTTATAAAAATCAGGGTCATCAGTTTTCAGTAATAAAGGGATATTATTTATGGACTTAAATCTCAAGGATCGGCGGCCGATCGCCACCCGGGATAAACGTTGGGCCAAAAACAGTGCGGTCTGGTTAAAGAATAAAGGCATTACGCCGAACCAGATTTCCGTGGCCAGCATGGGTTTTGCGCTGGTGTCCGGGCTGTGTTTTCTGCTGGCATTTTATTGTGAAACCGCTTTCGGGCGCGGATTTCTTCTCCTGCTGGCGGCGCTGATGATTCAGGGGCGGCTCATCTGCAACCTGCTCGACGGCATGGTGGCGGTGGAAGGCGGCATGGCCAGCCCGGCAGGGCCGGTTTACAACGAATTACCGGATCGCGTTTCCGATACGCTGATTCTGGCGGGCGTCGGTTATGGTCTGGTGGCGATGCCGGAAGCAGTCACGCTGGGCTGGATTGCGGCGCTGCTGGCGCTGATGACAGCGTATTTGCGTCTGCTGGGCGGAACGTGCGGGCTGAAACAGCAATTTCTCGGGCCGATGGCAAAACAGCATCGCATGGCGATTCTGTGTGCGGGAGCGGTGATTGCGATTTTCCTGCCGTCGCAGTGGGGGCAACTTCTGCTGCTGATTTGTCTGGTGGTCATTACGCTCGGCGCACTGGTGACCTGCTGGCGTCGCGGTGCGCGTATTTTGCGTGAACTGCATGAAAAGGCCGGAACTGAGGGAGATAACGATGGAACCTCGCACTAAATTACCGCTGGACGGCCGGCTGGTGGCCGGTTTTCTGGTGCGGCTTTGCCGTCTGCTGACCGGCGTCCGCGCCCGCTGGCTGGCACCTTTGCCTGAAAAACAGGCCCGCATTTACTACGCCAATCACTCCAGCCATCTCGACGGTATGGTGATTTGGGCCAGCCTGCCCGGTCATCTGCGTCCGCAGGTTCGTCCGGTAGCGGCCGCAGATTACTGGCTCTCCTCGAAATTGCGCCGTTACATTGCGCGCCGTGTGTTTAATGCGGTGCTGATTAAACGGCGTCCTGCTGAAAAACAGTCGGAACAGCCGAACAATGCGCTGGAACTGATGAACGACCCGCTGAGAAAAGGCCAGTCGCTGATTATTTTCCCGGAAGGCACCCGTGGCAACGGCGAGGAGATCTCGGCGTTTAAAAGCGGGATCTGGCATCTGGCGAAAATGAACCCGGATGTCGAACTGGTGCCGGTTTATCTCGAAAACCTCAACCGTGTGCTGCCGAAAGGCTCCCGTCTGGTGGTGCCCATTCTGTGTTCGGCGACGTTTGGCGAACCGGTTGAAAGTATCCGGGAAGGGGAAGAGAAAGCGGAATTTCTGCTTCGTGCGCGGGCTGCTCTGGAGACACTGGCACCATGAATTTTCAGGATAAATCGTTAGTTTATTTACTGTGCGGATTGTTCGGCCTGCTGCTGATTGCCAGCATTCTGGGCTATCTGATCGCGCTGGTGAAAGGTAATACGCCGGTCGTCGCCAACCTCAATGCCCGCATCCGCGCCTGGTGGATGATGTGTATTTTATCGGTGATGGCAATGTGGTTCGGCCCGATCGGCTCGACGCTGCTGTTTGCCGTGATGTCGTTTCTGGCCTTGCGCGAATGCATCACGCTGACGCCCACCCGGCGCGGTGACCATGAAGCGCTGTTCTGGTGTTTCTTCATTATGCTGCCGCTGCAATATTTGCTGGTCGGCGAACGCTGGTACGGCACGTTTGCGATCTTCATTCCGGTCTACGCGTTTCTGTTTATCCCCACCCGCATGGCGCTGGCCGGAGACACGGTCAACTTCCTCGAACGCAGCGCGAAAATTCAGTGGAGCATGATGCTGGCGGTGTACTGCATCAGCCACGCGCCTGCCTTGCTGATGCTGAACATTCCCGGTTATGAAAACCAGAACATCAAACTGCTGCTGTTCCTGATGATTGTGGTGCAGATTTCCGACGTGTTGCAGTACGTGTTCGGCAAGCTGTTCGGCAAACGCCCGATTGCGCCGCGTCTGAGCCCGAACAAAACCCTTGAAGGCTTTGTCGGCGGCATCCTCAGCGCCACGCTGGTCGGGACGTTGCTGTGGTGGATCACCCCGTTCGCCCCGTGGCAGGCCGCACTGATTTCGCTGGTCATCACTTTACTCGGTTTCGCCGGGGGTTTGTGTATGTCGGCGATTAAACGCGACCGCGGCGTGAAGGATTTCGGCGCGATGATCGAAGGGCACGGTGGCATGATGGATCGTATTGATTCGTTGTGTTTTGCAGCACCGGTGTTTTTCCACCTGATCAGGTTTTACTTCACCTGAAGGTGAGGGCTTTGAGGGCGGCCCAAAACGGCAAGACCTTGGGTTGCCACCTAAACCGGCAAGACCTTGGGTTGCCACCCAAACCCGCAAAACCTTGGGCTCGCCGCCCAAACTGGCCCAAAGGGCGCGTTAACGCGCGCGCCCTCTGGACACCCGCGCTTTTCAACTGCGCGCTGCCGCTTGCAGGCTATGTTTCAGCAACTCCGGCTAGTGCCGCAAACGCCGCCGCTGCGCGGTACTTTCGCTTCGGGTTCGAACCTGCTCAGAAAAGACTCTCGCCGTTTCTCACCGCTCACTCAACGTCGTTTTGAAAGCGGCCACAGTTTTCTAATTCGCAACCTCACCGCTGATTGTCATTTAAAAAATAAGCAGTCGGTTTTACCAAAAGTTTAGTAAGAAAACTGAATGCCGTTGAATTTTGATAAGCCTCCAGCCGCTTTCAGAAAGCTTGCCGAGCGAAGTGTTTCGAGACCCATGGCTCGAAACCGAGTAAGGGAACCGCGCAGCGGCAAGTTTTCGCGGCAATCACTATTGTGTCTGAAACATAGCCAGCAAGCGGCAGCGCGCAGTTTAAGAGCCCGGGATTCTCAAGGGTGGTGGCGATAGACCACCCTTGAGGCCGGTTTGGGTGGCAACCCAAGGTCTTGATATTGAATTTATTCTTCGCTAAATCTCACCGCCACTCCCAGCGAATCCGCTGCGCGAACCAAAACCCGACGGTTTAAGTCACTAAACGAAATTTCCCCCACGCGCAGGCTATTGCGCACGGCATCCAGCGACCGGGTCGCAAACTCCAACCCGACCATCCGCGCACTGCCGTTTTCTCCCTCCGGCACGATGCCAAATTCAGCCTGCGCCTGTTGTGGCGTCACAAACCGGACGGTTGCGCGACCGGCGCGCAAAGTCACGCCTTCAGCATTCGTCTGTAAGGCTTCTGCGCCGAACAGTTCGCCGTACACTTTCGCGGCGGCCTGCGGGGAGGCGGCGGAAATCACAAAACAGGTGATGTCCGCGACGCCGTTAGGGTGGTTTTGCCACTCGGTGCGCCACACCAGTTCCGGGGTCAGGTGCTGGCAAAAGAAACTTCGGCCATTGGGAACGCGGTCGGCGGCCAGCGGGACCGTGCGGAACCGGGCATTGGGCGAAGTGCCGTCGTTAAGCGCCACGGGGCGGAAGAATTCTGCCGGTGCCGAACCCGCAATGTTTTGCTGTTGCAGATGATCAAACACGGCGTTCGAATTCTGCGTTTTCCACACCAGACCGGTGAGGCCTAGCGGAGCCTGCCAGAGATCTTTACGCGTATGCGCATTGCCCGGTTCGAAGCCGAGCAGTTCCAGATAGTTTTCGCCGAAAATCGCCAGATGATTGCTGGAACCGAGCGAGTGATGGCCGCGCGGTGTGAGCTGGAAACCGAGACGGCGGAACTGCTGCTCGGCACCGTTAAGCTGTTCGGCGACGTTAATCACCACGTGATCGAGCTGCGGAACCGGGCGTTGAGAAGTCTGTGAATCAGTCATTAAACGGTTCTCCCAGCGTTAACATCAGGCGGTTTGCCCAGGCGAAGAACGCCGCAGACTGCGCCAGATCGACGATTTCCAGTTCGTTCAGACCCTGATCGCGCAGTGCCTTAATGTGTTCCGGCGAGGCGACCGGCGGCGTGGCGGAGAGCGCGGCGGCGAAATCAATTTCAGCCTGCCAGCGCGGGGATTGTTCCTTGCTGAGAATGCCGCCCGGCGGGGTGTCGATCAGCCGCTGAACGTCTTCGGTTTGTTTGGAAAGCTGGCTGGCTTTACGCGAATGCACCGACGCACAGTAAATACAGCCGTTAATTTTGCTGGCCACGGTGGCCGCCAGTTCGCGCTCTTTGCGCGGCAGGCCGCCGGACGTGTAGAAAATGCCTTTGTCGGTCAGCGTGCGTTGCTCAAGCACCGGCAGGTTGCGGCCTAAAAGGCGGAAATAGTCGGAATCCGTATGGCCGAATTTCGCCAGAATCGCCTGCTGGGCTTCATCAAATTCCTCCAGCCTTTTGGACGGGATCCACGGTTCCCAGCCAAGCTCTTCCTGCGTGAAAGCCTGCGGCGCGTCGCGGCCGCTGTGGGTGTTCGGCTCAGTGCGCCAGAACGCGGCGCCAACCGGTTTATTGCTGGCGTTTTCCACCGGTTTACCGCCAATCAGACGGTAGCTGCGCAGCGCGCGGCTCTGGAAACTGACGAAAGCAATCAGCTGCGAAATCGTGACGATGGCATCCACCGACCAGCCGGCTTTTTTCAGTGCCTGCAAATGCGCAGGCGTGGCGCTGGCGGGCTTGTAACTCAGGCGTTCGCCGTGAGTCAGCGCGGCGTCGAGACGGGCGGTTTCGTCGATGTCCGGCAAATCCTGTAAACGCTCAGAATAGTGATTGGTGAGCTGTGAATCGCCGTGCCAGCGCGCGACGTTTTGCGCTAAACGCAGACGCTCGGCCAGCGTGAAATCCACGCCGTCCTGTTCGGTAAACAGCGCATCATAGCTGCCTTGCGCGTGGCGGGTCGCGGCGTCGCGGGTGTCGCGTGCCTGTTTCAGTTCAGAAGACGGCGCGATTTCAGCCAGTTTTTCCAGCAGGTCAGTCGAATAAGTGGTCATAAGTTGTCCTGTGCAGATGCAGTCTTTGAGAACGTAGGGTCGGCGGAAGAAGCGGAAACACGGCGCTGCGGCGTGCGGCGAACCCAGCCGAGGGCGGGCGCAACGTGACGCGCGATGAGTTCAATAGAACGTAAAATGTAAGGATGCGGCGGATCGATAGAATGCACCTGAAATGCCAGATCGGTGACGCGGGCCAGCGCGGTGTCGGCCTGTAGCGTGGCGGTGACCTGCTCCGCGGTGCCGAGATGCACGTCGAAGACGCGGATGTAATCGTCCAGCGTATCGCCCTGAACAATCTGCCCGCTGGCCCGGTGATTTTCGGCCTGACGGCGTAAACCTTTTTGCGCCAGTTCGCGGGCTTCGTTACCGTTTTCTGTCACAAACGCCGTGCGTGAGCCCATGATTCGCGGCGCAATGCCTTCCGGCAGCGCGTCGAGATAGGCATCGATAATCGGGTTTTGCAGTTCATCGAGGCGCAGGGCTGGCGCATTCGCCGGGCGTGGCTGGGTGCGTGAAAGCATCAGCCCGTCTCCGGATTTACCGGCGCGTGCGCCGCCGTCAACCGAGAATGTGGCCTGCCAGACGCGTTTTTCCAGATGCGGAGCCGCCGGATACAACCGGTTATCGGTGCCCGCCAGCGGTTCGCCGCGCCAGGCGGTCAGCAGGGTTTGCAGATTATGGCTGAACACCGCGCCGCGCTCGCTGCTTTCAAAGCCGAACGGCAGAAATGACGACGGCGTGCCGCCGGAACCCAGCCCGATTTCAAGCCGCCCGCCGGAAAGTAAATCCAGCACGGCGGTGTCTTCTGCCACGCGCAGCGCATTTTCCATCGGCAGCGTAATCACGCCGGTGCCGAGACGGATAAAGCGGGTATGCGCCGCGACCTGTGCAAGGAAAACCAGCGGTGCGGGCAGGCCGCCTTCCGCTTCGTGAAAATGGTGCTGCGCGACCCATGCGGAGTCAAAACCCAGCTGTTCGGCGTGAATAATTTGCTCAGTCGCCAGCCGGTAACGTTCCTGCGCGCTGGTGTTATCCAGAAGTCGTGTGAAAAACCCAAGACGTTTGCTGCTCATAATGTCCCTCTTTTCTTTTTCATGTGCTGACTCAGGCGGCGCGGTGGCGGCCGGGGATCGCATCAATCAGCTGCCGTGTGTAATCGCTGGAAGGCAGCGCAAACACGTCTTCCACGTTGCCGGAATCCACCTGTTGCCCGCGGTTGAGCACCGAGACGCTGTGGGAGATTTGCCGGACGGTCGCCAGATCGTGCGAGATAAACAAATAGGTGAGGCCGAGCGAATCCTGAAGCTGCTGAAGCAGGGTCAGAATTTGCGCCTGTACGGTGACGTCGAGCGCCGAAGTCGCTTCGTCGAGCACCAGCACTTTCGGTTCAAGGATCAGCGCGCGGGCAATCGCCACACGCTGACGCTGGCCGCCGGAAAGCTCACGCGGTTTGCGGCCCAGCAGTTCTTCCGGCAGCGCCACGCGGCGGGCGATATCCAGAACGCGCTCCCGGCGCACTGCTGACGGGATTTTTTCGAAGTTCAGCAGCGGTTCTTCAATTACGCTGAACAAGGTCTGCGACGGATCGAGCGAGGCAAACGGGTTCTGATAGACCAGCTGAATTTTACGGCGCACCTGACGCAGCGCTTCGCCTTTGAGGCGCGTGATGTCTTCGCCGTCGATCAGTACGCGGCCGCTGTCCGGTTTCTGAAAACCGAGCAGAATGCGCGCCAGCGTGGTTTTACCCGAGCCGGATTCGCCGACCAGAGAATGCGTGGTGCCGCGCGGAATGCTGAAAGAGACGTTATCAACGGCGCGGAATGCCGCCTGATGTTTACCGCCCAGTGAGAAATCATGGGTGACATTTTCGACCACCAGCACCGGTTCTGCGACGGCGGCAATATGCGCGCGATGGCGGCCTGAAAGGGCAGGGACGTCGGCAAACAGCTGGCGGGTGTATTCGCTTTTCGGCGCGTTCAGCACTTCCGCCGTCACGCCCTGTTCCTGCACTTTGCCGTTGCGAAACACCAGCAAACGGTCAGCGCGTTCGGCGGCAATCGCCAGATCGTGCGTGACCAGCAAAACGGCAGTGCCGGATTCGCGGCGCAAATCGTCAATCAAATCCAGAATGCGTTTTTGTACTGTGACGTCGAGCGCGCTGGTCGGTTCGTCGGCAATGATCAGCGCCGGTTGCAGCGCAATGGCAATGGCAATCAGCACGCGCTGTTTCATGCCGCCGGAAAGTTCGTGCGGATACTGTTTCGCGCGCTGTTCCGGGTGCGTGAGGCCTACGCGGGTCAGCAGTTCCACCACGCGTGCGTCGCGCTGAACGCGCGGCAGACGCTGGTGGATATCCAGAATTTCGGCAACCTGTGAACCGATGGTTTTCACCGGATCCAGAGAACTGGTCGGGTCCTGCGGGATCAGGCTGATGCGTGCGCCGCGCAGGGCATCCAGGCGGCGCTGCGACCACTGGCTGATGTCGGTGCCGTTCAGGCGGATTTCGCCCTGTTCGATATGACCGTTCTCCGCCAGAAGGCCGATGATCGACTGCGCGGTCGTGGTTTTACCGGAACCGGATTCGCCCACCAGCGCCAGCACTTCTCCGGCGTTAATGGAAAATGAGACGTTGTGGACGACAGCTTTGCCGTCATAGGCAATCGTCAGATTATCCAGCTCAAGAACGGGTGCGGCGTGGTTATTCAAAATCGCCTGTGTGCTCATCGTGTTCTCCTGCGCAATGACTGGCTGATGCGGTTAGCGGAAAGCACCACCAGCACCACAACGACGCCGGGGAAGGTGGTCAGCCACCAGGCGGTTGAAATGTAGTTACGGCCTTCGGCAATCAGCAACCCCCATTCCGGCGTCGGCGGCGGTGTGCCGTAACCGAGGAAACTCAGGGTGGAAATCGCCAGAATCGCACTGCCAAATTGCAATGCCGAGAAGGCGATGACCGAGGTCAGCGAGTTCGGCAGAATGTGCCGCCAGAGGATCGAGAAGAAGGTGCCGCCGCTGCCATAGGCCGCTTCGACGTAATCGCTGTGGCGTACCAAAACCACTTCGGCGCGGGCGAGGCGGGCGAAGTTGGCGACGGAGGTGACCCCGACGGCAATCGCCGCGTGAACCGTGCCGAAGCCGAGCAAAATGATGACGCTCAGTGACAACAGCAGGCCGGGAATCGACAGCAACACGTCGTTGATGCGCATGACAATTGCGTCAACAATGCCGCCGCTGGCACCGGCTGCCAGCCCTAAGGCAGTGCCGAACACCAGCCCGAGCGCAACGGCGACCAGAGCGCCGGAGAGTGAATGCGACGCGCCGTAAACGATACGGGCGTACACGTCGCGGCCGAGCTGATCGGTGCCCAGCCAGTGACCGGCCTGCGGTGCCAGACGCTGCGCGCCCGCGATGCCTTCGGTGCCGCTGTAACCGGTAAACCAGCCGGGCGCGACGGCCCATAAAATCACGGTCGCGATCACCAGCCAGGCGATGATCAGCCCCGGCTGTAAACGGGCCGGTTTCCAGCGGCGGCGCTGTATGGCGGGCAGGGAAAGCGTGCTTTTACCCAGCGGTAAGCTGCTCATGCGGTGGCTCCCTTTGTGTTTTTCGAGGCGTTAGCTTTAAGGCGCGGATCAAGCAGCGGATAAAGCAAATCGACCAGTAAATTGATGCCGACAAATGCGGCGGCGGAAATCACCACAATCGCCTGTAAAACCGCGACGTCCTGATTGTTCACCGCCTGCTGAGTCAGTTGCCCGAGTCCGTTCAGGCCAAATACCGTTTCGGTGATCAGCGCCCCGGCGATCAGTTCGCCAAACAGCAAGCCGGCGATCGTCAGCACCGGAAGCAGGGCGTTGCGCGCCACATGACGCCACAACACGCCGCTGCGGCTGGCGCCTTTGGCGCGGGCGACGGCGACGAACGGCTGGGTCTGCACCTGATCAATGCTGCGGATCAGGATCTGCGCCAGCGGTGCTGAAATCGGCACGGCCAGCGTCACCACCGGCAAAATCAGCCCGACCCATTCCCCCGGATTGATCACCGGGATCCAGCGCAGATGGAAAGAGAAAAACTGAATCAGCGCGATGCCGAGCCAGAAGGTCGGAATGGAAATAAACAGCGACGGCACCGACTGCAACAGGTTTTTCAGCCAGCCGAAATGCAGCAGGCTGGAGATAAACGCCAGCGCAAAAGCCACCACGGCGGCGAGTGCGAAACCCATCAGCGCCAGCCGCAGCGTCGGCGGAAAGTTGCTGCTGAGTAATTCAGTGACCGGTACGCCAGCCTGAATCGAATAGCCCAGATCCCCGCGCAGGAAATTCCCCAGTGTATGCAGATATTGCTGCACCAGCGGCACATCCGCGCCATAGGCCGCGCGCATATCGGCGATTTGCGCCGGGCTTAGCCCCATGTCCGGGTTCTGGAATTTAATCAGAATGGCATCGCCCGGCAGCACTTGCAGGAGAATGAAGGAAACGGTAAACGCTGCCCACAACACCAGCAAAGCCTGCCCAAAACGACCGCTAACGTATCGGTTCATGATTCACTCCTGCCTGTTAGTGCTTTTCAAGCCATGCGCCGTAGAAGCTCGGACGGCCAACGGCTTCGAAGCTCACGCCTTTGAAATAAGGCGCACCGGCAAAGACCTGCGGCTCTTCGAAAATTGGGATCACGTAAGCCTGATCGAGCAGGTAGTTCTGCACGTCACCGGCCAGCGCCAGACGTTTTTTCGGATCCACTTCGGCTGAAATCGCCACCAGCAGGTCATTCAGTTTGTCGTCACGGAAGCTTTTCACCTTGCTGCTCAGGCCACCTTTTTGCAGTAACGCATCGCGGTTGGTCGGGTAGAAGGAGCTTTTAATGACGTCCGGATCGGCGCGGCCCACTTCCACCACGTTCGCCGGCGTTTTTTCCGGATCCAGGTTGTCCGCCACGCGGCTGCCCGCATCACCGGCCAGAATGTTCAGCTTCGCGCCGACCTGATTCCACTGCTGCGAAACCAGCTGCAAGACTTCTTTGTTCTGCGGCTGCGGCAGGGATTCATAAATGGTCAGCGACAGCGTTTTGCCATCTTTCTGGCGCAGGCCGTTCGGGCCCGGTTTCCAGCCTGCTTCATCCAGCAGCTTTTTCGACAGCGTCGGGTCATACGTCAGTTTGTTGCTCAGATCCACGTAACCGGCGGCGGTTTTGGCGATGACGGAGGTGGCCTGCGGATAGTTTGGCGAGAACAGCGTATCGACCACCTGTTTGCTGTTGGTGGCGTGCAGCAGCGCCTGACGGACTTTGAGATCAGACACCAGCGCGTTGTCCGGGCGGAACGAAATGCTGTCGTTCACGCCTTTAGTTGGCGCGGCATAAATCGGGAAGTTCTGGTCTTTGGCCTGTTTCTCGTCATACGCCTGAACCTGACGGATGAAATCAGCCTGCCCGGCCAGCAGCGCGCCGATACGCACGCTGTCTTCGCCGGTGACGATCACTTTGATGCCGTCGAGATTGGCGCGGCCCTGCTGTTTGAGGTTTTTCGGCCCCCAGTTGTAATCTTTGCGCGCCGTCAGATCGACTTCACGACCGAGCGTTTCTTTGCTGACGACGAACGGGCCGGAACCGATGATGTGCGTCGCATCGCCCAGCGCATCGAAATTGCGATCCAGCGTGCTCAGTGACACCAGCCCGGAGCCGATGGTCGCCGTGCCTTGCAGGAAGCCCGGCGAGGATTTTTTGAAGTAGAACTTCACGGTCAGCGGGTCAATCACTTCGCTGTGGTCGTAGTTGTTAATCACTTCGGAAACCGGCAGATGGCGTTCTTTATTGCCCAGCCCGTAGGTGTCGAAGTTTTTCGCCACGGCGTTGGCATCAAGCGGCGTGCCGTCGGAGAAGGTCACGCCCGGACGCAGCTTGAAAGTGTATTCGGTTTTATCGGCGTTGAAGCTCCAGGACTCGGCAATCCACGGTTCGACTTCCAGCGTCTTAGGGTTCTGATAGGTCAGTTTGTCAGTGATCTGATTGAGGATGCCGCCGTTCGGGTAAAAGCCACCGGCCGGAGGATACAAATTGGTGTGCGCCTGTTGTTCGAGATAAACCAGCGTTCCGCCCTGAACCGGCGTTGGATCGGCGGCAAAAACGGCGGAAGAACTGGTGATCAATACCCCTAAAGCCAGTGCGCGTGTGACCGCGTTTTTCCGGCGAAGAATGTGCATAGTGAGACCCTTTTTATTTTTGGCGATGTCTGGCAGATGAATCACTTTTTATTCATATAGAACGAAAGTGCTGGTTCCATAACAAACCAATTTAAAGGGGAGGTGAACGAAGGAATTTCGCATTACTTAGCTGCAATGTGGGAATGTGTGAGGCGCAGAAAGAAAAAAACCAGCGGCTAATCCGGACGGGTGGACCGGATAACCGCTGGCGATCATCAAAAATGATGAGCTAAGGAGAAACTGAGGTCGTCAGTGATCTTTTAATGCAGCTTCTGTGCCAGTTTTTATTTCAGGCTGCGTTTTTACCTGTTTGCTGCGGCTGAGGAAGGCGTTCAGCAAAATTGCGCCAAACGTTGCCGTGCCGATACCGCCCATGCTGAAGCCGCCCAGACTCAGGGTAAAGTTGCCTGCGCCCAGTACCAGCGTGACCGCGACCATGATGAGATTGCCGTTAAGACCCAGATCCACCTGGTTTTGTACCCAGATGCGCGCACCGGCGACGGCAATCAATCCGAACACCACAATCGACGCACCGCCCAATACCGGGCCGGGAATGGTGTGGATCAGTGCACCAAATTTGGGCGAAAAGCCCAACACAATGGCAACGATGGCAGCAGCGACGAAAATCAGCGTGGAATAAATTTTTGTCACCGCCATGACGCCGATGTTTTCCGCGTAGGTTGTCACGCCGGTTCCGCCCGCAGAGGCCGACAATAATGTCGCCAGTCCGTCGCCGACAAACGCGCGGCCCATGTACGGATCGAGATTTTTACCGGTCATGCCCGCGACCGCTTTAATGTGCCCGAGGTTTTCCGCCACCAGAATCACGGCCACCGGCGCAATCATCAGCATCGCGTGGGTGTTGAACACCGGCGTGGTGATAGTCGGCAGGCCAAACCACGGCGCCTGCGCGACGGCGGAGAAATCCACCGGTGCGCCCAGCCCCATGACGTTTGTGACCAGCATATAAATCAGATACGCCGCCACCAGCCCGAGCAGCAGAAGTAAACGCTGCACCAGCCCGCGGGTGAAAACGGCCACCGAGCCAATACACAGCACGGTGACCACCGCCATCCAGCTGTCAAACGACGACGCCGAGACGCTGTTAATGGCAATCGGCGCGAGGTTCAGACCAATCGCCATCACCACCGCACCGGTCACAACCGGCGGCATCAGGCGTTCAATCCAGCGCGTACCGACCGCCATCACCACAAAACCAATCAGCGTATAAATGACGCCGCAGGCAATAATCCCGCCGAGCGCGACGCCGATATTCGGATTCGCGCCGTGGCCGCTGTAGCCAGTCACCGCAATCACCAGCCCGACAAACGCCGCGCTCGACCCGAGGTAACTCGGCACGCGTCCGCCGACCACCAGGAAAAACAGCAGGGTGCCGATGCCGGACATCAGGATCGCCATGTTGGCGTCAAACCCCATCAGCAGCGGCATTAATACCGTCGCGCCGAACATGGCGACGGTATGTTGCAGACCCATAATCACCGTCGGCCCTAACGGCAGCCGTTCGTCCGGCGCAATAACGGCGCCATCCAGATTGCCTTCTCTTTTACGCCACTTTGGAAACCAGGAAGTATTAGCCATTCTTAATTTGACCTTCAGATGAGTTAACAGGCTGACTGCCGCTTCAGCGGGTGATAGCGGCGGTCGAAATACACCAGTCCGTGGCGTTCGTCGTTGCGGGTGATCGCGACGGCTTCGCAAAACAAAATATCGTGGGTGCCGACGCGGGTGACTTGCGTGATTTTGCAATCAAACGAGACCAGCGCATCGGTGAGAATGGGAGAACCGGTGGAAAGGGATGACCATTCGGCGGCGTCAAAGCGTTGTTCCATTGGCGTTTTTCCGCCGAATAAATTGGACAGCGATTCATGGCAGTCAGCCAGTGTGTTGACGCAGAGCACCTGATTTTCGGTAAAGGCCGGATACACCGACGCCGAGCGGTTCAGGCAAACGAGCAGGGTCGGCGGTGAGTCGGTGACGCTGCACACGGCGGATGCGGTAAAGCCTGCGCGACCGCCGGAGCCATCGGTGGTGATGATGTTAACGGCAGAACCGAGATGCGCCATCGCATCGCGGAACGCCTGTTTTTCAACGGCGGGTTGTTTTTCAATGGCCGGTAAAGCCGGCGTGGCGGTTAATGTTTCGGCCATGTTGTCTCCGTGGGCAGGCGATGGGAAGGCGCGGCAGGTTTTTGCGATGAATGCCGTTGCAGCCATTCCAGTAAAATCGGGTTAAACGTTTCCGGGGCGGTCACGCTCATGGCATGGCCGCCGTACAGCATTTGTGTGTGTTCGCCGTTCGGCAGGCGTTCGGCGAGATCGGCAGAACGCATCCACGGCACCAGCAAATCATCTTTGCAGCTGAACGCCAGCGTGGGCGCGATGACCTGCCCGAGCGTTTGGGTCAGGTCGGAATTCATCAGCGCCTGTAAACGGTGAAGCAGATTTTCCATTCCCTGAAAATGCGTCACCTGATGCTGGCGCTCATCCTGAAGTAATGCGTCGTTGGCCGACAGCCAGTCGCCCGGATACAGAAACAGCGGTTGTGCCTGTACGTAGGCATCGACGCCGCTGTTGAGCATTAAATTCTGGCGGACTTCAAAGCAGCGGCGCGTCTGGTTGTCGAGCTTCGCCCAGCCGTTGATCACCACCAGGCTTTGCAGCAGCGCGGGATAACGCAGTGCCAGATGCAGGCCAATAATGCCGCCGAGCGCGTGACCCACCAGATGGCAGCGGGTGATATCCAGTTCGTTGAGTAGTCCGGCGAGTTCATCCGCCATATCTTCCATCCGGTAACCGGCGGGCACTGTGCCTTTGCTGACGCCAGTTCCGTGCTGGTCATAAATGATGACGCGGAAATACCCGCTCAGCATCTCCAACTGGGGTTGCCAGAAACTGCCTAAACCGCCGAGGCCGGAGGAAAGCACCACGGTTTCGGCGTCTGCATTATTCTTACCCAATACCTTGTAATACATGATGTTTCCTCAAGGTTTTCAGGAGAACGGATCCCGGTGTTTTACTTGCCGATGTGCGCGATGGTCGCGATTTCAATCAGTGCGCCCGGTTTGACCAGCCCGCACTGAATGCAGAATCGCGCCGGTTTTTCGCCCGGAAAATACTCAGCGTAAACCTGATTCACGGCGGCGTAATTCGCCCAGTCGGTAATGAAAATCGAGTTCATGGTGACGTCATCCATTGTGCCGCCCGCGGTTTCAATCACGCTTTTGATGGTTTCCAGCACATGGCGGGTTTGCGCGGCGGCATCGCCCGGATGCACGACGTTATTGTCTTTATCAAAAGGCAGTGTGCCGGAGACGTAGACCACGCCGTCGGCCAGCGTTCCCGGAACAAACGGTGCCAGCGGAACGCCGCTGCCAGCCGGAATAATGGCACTTTTAGGCATATTGCTATTTCCTTTTCATAAAGCCGTTATGCGGCGTTTTGTTTAGCGTCATAACCCACGGCGTCGCAGAAGCTGCGGACGCTGGAGACCCAGCCAAAGAACGTTTCGATGTTATAAATCGCCGCTTTTTGCGCGAATTCCGGGCCAGCCTGATGGGTGGCGTCTTCTAGCACCACGCCGAAATATTCGAGGAAGAAACCGTCACGCAGCGTGGATTCCACGCACACGTTGGTGGCGATGCCGGTAAACACCAGATGGTGAATGCCGTAACTGCGCAGCAGGCTGTCGAGCTGGGTGTTGAAGAATCCGCTGTAGCGCGGTTTTGGCAGCACGATGTCGCCCGGCTGTGGCCGGAGTTCATCCACCAGGTCGTAATCCCAGTCGCCTTTTGCCAGTAATTTTCCCATCAGCTCCGGGCGTTTACGCATGGTTTTCAGCGCGTTGGATTTGTGGAAGTTTGGTGAACCGGCACCACCGGCCTCAACGTACTGGTTGTCCCAGCCGTTCTGGAAGAAGATCACTTTGATGCCTGCGGCGCGCGCGGCGGCAATGGCCACTTTGATGTTGGCGATCACCGGCGCAGTGGCGGAAACGTCAAAACCGGCTAAATCCAGATAACCGCCCTGTGAGGCGTACGCATTCTGCATATCCACCACAATCAGCGCCGTTTGCTGTGGCGTAAACGCAATGGCTTCCGGGCGGGCCGTGAGAATGGTTTCCTCGCCGCTGTTCTCAGGTTCACGGCGGACAATGGTCTGATTTTCAACAATGTTCATTACGCCACCTCTTTCTGCTGCGTTGCGATGTGCTGGCGGGTTTTCATTAACGGCTGGATGAAACGGCCAAAGTTTTCGATGCCTTCCACAAAATCGTCGAAGGTCAGCAGGACGCCACCTGCGCCGGGTACGCTGTCGATTTCATCAAGCATTCTGGCGACGCTGGCGTAGGAGCCGACCAGCGTGCCCATGTTGATATTGACCGCTGACGTGGGGTCGGCCATCTGGCGGACATTGGTGTCGGCACCGGATTTGGTATCTTTGCTGCTCTGATCGGTGAGCCACGCCAGTGCGTCAGCATCGGCGCCTTCTTTATACAGTTCCCATTTGGCACGGGCGGCGGCGTCGGTTTCATCCGCAATGACCATAAAGAGCACGTAAGAGGAGACGTCGCGGCCTTCGGCTTCCGCCGCCGTTTTCATGCGCGCGGCGGTCGGCGCAAACGCGGTTGGCGTGTTAACGCCTTTGCCAAAGCAGAAGTTGAAATCGGCGTGTTTAGCAGAGAACGCCATACCTGCGTCGCTTTGTCCGGCGCAGATCACTTTCATTTCAGACTGCGGGCGCGGGCTCACGCGGCAGTCGTCCATCTTGAAGAATTCGCCGTCGAGCGTGCAGTGGCCGGTGCCCCACAGGTCGCGCAGGACGCTGACATATTCGGTCAGATAGTCATAACGGCGGCTGAAATAGTCGTCGCCCGGCCACATGCCCATTTGTTCGTATTCCGGCTTCTGCCAGCCGGTGACGACGTTCACGCCAAAACGGCCGTTGGAGATGGAATCAATCGTGGCGGCCATGCGCGCTACAATCGCCGGTGGCATCACCAGCGTGGCGGCGGTGGCGTAAAGCTGGATGCGGGAGGTCACGGCGGCAAGGCCCGCCATCAGCGTGAACGACTCCATGTTGTGTTCCCAGAATTCGGTTTTACCGCCGAAGCCGCGCAGTTTGATCATCGAGAGCGCGAAGTCGAAATGGTAGTGTTCCGCCTTCTGCACGATGGTTTTGTTCAGTTCAAAAGTCGGTTTGTACTGTGGCGCGGTTTCAGAAATTAACCAGCCGTTGTTGCCGATAGGAATGAAGACACCGATTTTCATAGCTCACCTCAGTTGAAGATTCATTTTTCAATACAAGGGCTTGCGAAAATCTCTGCGCGGCTTGAGTGCGTCCTGCGGGTTCCGAATTGCACCGTGCTGAAATTTCCTAACGGGGTGAGTATTGCAAGGGCAGTGCCACTTTTTTAAATGTGATGGTTATCAATAAGTTAAAAATATGTTCTGATCTGGGGTGGAGCAAATGGTCTGTTTCAGACCATCTGGTCAAAACAAACTGCACATAAATCAGGCAGGAATGTCCGCAAATGGTGCGTTTTTGTTAAATAACGCAATTGGTGTGGTTATTTATTTGTTGTCTAATTGGCCCGGCTTATAGCGATAGTCGCGTTTATCCCTATTTGTTATGATTTCCCCCTCGCTGTTTGTCTCAGGAAATCCTTGTGAAGCCATTGGTCGAACCTCCTCAGCCCGCCGGGGACAGTCAGTCCCGCAAAACCGGGGTGAAAGCACCGACGCGCCGCTCGCGGGCTGTCGCCGCCAAACGTGGCAATATCATGGCCGCCGCGCTGGAGTTTTTCTCGCTGTACGGTATTCACGGCACCAGCCTGGATCAGGTCGCTGAGCGTGCCGATGTCTCAAAAACCAATCTGCTGTATTACTTCCCGTCGAAAGAAGATCTGTATATCGCCGTGCTGAAAGGGCTGCTGGATATCTGGCTGGCACCGCTGAAAGCGCTGCAACGGGATCAGCATCCGCTTGAAGCAATACGTGAATATATCCGCCTGAAACTCTGTGTTTCCCGCGATCATCCGCAGGCGTCGCGCCTGTTTTGTCTGGAGATGGTGCAGGGCGCGCCGCTGCTGAAACAGGAACTTGGCGGCAGCCTGAAAACGCTGGTGGAAGACAAATCGGATGTGATCCGCGGCTGGATCAAAGATGAATTAATTGCGCCGGTTGACCCGATGCAGCTGATTTTTATGCTGTGGGCAACCACGCAGCATTACGCCGATTTTGGTGTGCAGGTGGAAGCCATCACCGGCAAAACGCTCAACGATCCTGAGTTTTTCGAACTGACCGTGAGCAATGTGCAGCGCATTATTACCGAAGGCATACAGCTTCGGGCTTGAAGAGGTCAGGATGGATTCGGTTTCACAATTAGTCTTGGGCGCCGCCGTGGGTATCGCGGTGATGGGTAAGCGGACGCCGGTGTGGAAATCCGCGCTGGCGGGCGCGGTCTGCGGAACGTTGCCGGATCTGGATGTTTTCTACGATCACGGTGACGCCATCAGCAATATGACGCAGCACCGCACGGACACTCATGCGTTGTTGTATCTCACGCTGGTTTCGCCGCTGCTCGCCTGGATGATGGCGAAAATTTTCAGCGCCGGGCAGCACTTCAGACGCTGGTGCGGCACGGTCTGGCTGGCGCTGATCACGCATCCGCTGCTCGATTTAATGACGGTCTATGGCACGCAGCTGGGTATCCCTTTTACGCATTATCCGTTTGCAGTCGGCAGCATTTTTATCGTCGATCCGTTGTATACGTTGCCGCTGATCATCGGTGTCGGGCTGGCGCTGTACCGTGAGCAACAGCGCGGGATTATGTGGAATAACGTGCTGCTGGGCGTGAGCTGTTTGTATCTGGTCTGCACGGTTATCGAGCAGCATCAGGTGACGGTGCACGTCAGCGAAGAATTGCAGCGGCAGAACATCGAAAGCACGCAGGTTCTGGTGACGCCGACGCCGCTCAACTCACTGGTGTGGCGCGTGGTGGTGATGAATAAAGACAGCTACGGTGAGGGTTTTACATCGCTGCTGCACCCGGATTCCCCGATCCGTTTCCGCTTTTATCCGCGCGGAGAAGCACTCTACGAAGCGCATAAAGACAATGCGTTTCTTGCCCGCGTCGCGTGGTTCAGTCACGGATTTTTCAGTGTAAAAGAGCAGGGCGGGCATATTCTGGTGAGCGATTTACGCATGGGTCAGGAACCGGATTACACCTTTGTATTTGATCTTGGCGAGATGAAAGCCGGAGAACCGCCTGAATTACCGGTCAAAGTGGCCTCGGTCAGACCGTCAGCGCTTAAAATGTGGCGGCAGTTCAGACAGGCGCTGGATGTTGAGTAAGTCACCTAAGAGAAAGGAGCCGTAAAGGCTCCTTTCTGCTATTACTGGTTCGCTCAGGCGCGGCGGCTTCTGCTTCGCAGCCAGTAGCCAATGCCGAGGATCACGAACCAGAGCGGCGTAACCATCAGCGCCTGACGGGTGTCATCCTGCAAAGTCAGCAGCACAAGCACGAAGGCGAAGAACGCCATGCATACCCAGCACATGATTTTGCCGAGCGGCATTTTGTAGATGGAGGCTTCGTGAAGTTGCGGACGTTTACGACGGTAGACCAGATACGAGCAGAGGATGATGGTCCAAACGAACATAAACAGAATCGCAGAAACAGTGGTGACCAGCGTGAAGACCGTCACCACGTTCGGGATCAGGTAAATCAGCACCACACCGCCAAGCAGGCAGATGCAGGAGAAGGTCAGCCCGTTAGACGGCACGGCGCGGGAAGAGAGTTTGCCGAACGCTTTCGGCGCATTGCCTTCCTGAGCCAGACCAAACAGCATGCGGCTGGTGGAGAATACGCCGCTGTTGGCGGAAGAAGCAGCAGAGGTCAGTACGACAAAGTTGATGATGCTCGCCGCAGCCGGCAGACCGGCCAGAACAAACAGCTCAACAAACGGGCTTTTATCCGCAACAACGTGGCTCCACGGTGTGACTGACATAATCATGATCAGCGAGAAAACGTAGAACATGATGATGCGCAGCGGGATTGCGTTGATGGCGCGTGGCAGCGATTTCTGCGGATCTTTCGTCTCGGCAGCCGTTGTGCCCACCAGCTCAATCCCGACAAAGGCGAACACCGCAATCTGGAAACCGGCGAAGAATCCGCTGACACCTTTCGGGAAGAATCCGCCATCGTTCCACAGGTTACTGAAAGCAGCGACGGTGCCGGTAGGGGTCTGGAAATGCGTCAGAACCATTACCAGCCCGGCAATAATCAGCCCGACAATGGCGACGATTTTGATCATCGCGAACCAGAATTCCATCTCACCAAACATTTTGACGGTGGCCAGGTTCAGGCTGAGGAGAACCAGAACGCAGAGCAGCGAGGCGATCCATTGTGAAAGACCGGGGAACCAGAATTGTGCGTAGGCGGTGATGGCGACGACGTCGGCGATGCCGGTAACGACCCAGCAGAACCAGTATGTCCAGCCGGTGAAATAGCCGGCCCACGGACCGAGAAGGTCGGCGGCAAAATCGCTGAAGGATTTGTATTCAAGATTGGAAAGGAGCAGTTCGCCCATCGCACGCATGACGAAAAACAGCATAAAGCCGATGATCATATACACGAAGATGATGGAAGGACCGGCGAGACTGATGGTTTTTCCGGAGCCCATAAACAGGCCGGTACCGATGGCACCGCCGATGGCAATAAGCTGAATATGGCGGTTAGAGAGGTTTCGCCGCAAGCCTTCTGCGTTCTCTTCCTCTGACTGTGTGAGGATTTTTGACTCTTCTTGCATGTTGTATTGATTCCTGTTTTTTGCTTTTGCGTATGAACTCCGCCATATCGCATTTATTTATGTCAGTAAATTGAGCTCTCAATGGCTCTTTTGTCAGCCCATCTGGAACGACAGCGGGGATGACCGGTGTAATAGTAATGTTATATGCGCATTTATTATAACTGGCATGAAAAATGCCGCCGAAAAAAATGTATCGTATTTTTTACAACGTGGATAACTGAGTGTTAATTAATCAAATATCAGTGACTGCGACGCGAATAATACCGTTTTTCACTGTGATGGGCTTCACAATTATCACTGAGAATAACTGCAAAAAAAGTATGGATAAGCGTTTGACATCATCCGTTGAGAAGAGAATAATCCGTCCCGTTGGGTCGTTAGCTCAGTCGGTAGAGCAGTTGACTCTTAATCAATTGGTCGGCGGTTCGAACCCGCCACGACCCACCAACATTTTAGTTATCAATGAGTTGTGATTCCCCTTTTCGTCATTCCTTTCTGTAATATTTTCCTGATTCTTCAATACCCTTATTTCGTTCTAATTCCGGAAATAAAAATTCGTGTGTTGCCTTAAATTTAATCGGTGAGTTCGGATTAGTTTTACTGTGGTTGAATAGGGTGAAATGCGGGATATAAGTTTTATGTAGCGGCTGTTTAACTTTACGGGTTCAGTATCTTCATTTTTGTGACAGGGAATATTAAGGTTTTCTTTGGCATGGCATTAATTTCCCGATGCTTTAACGTTGCAATCATGGATGTGATTTTGTTTTGCCCTGCCTGCTTCCGGTGCAACAATCTCTCCTAAAAAGAGTCGGACAAATGCGCGCACGCTGCTATTATTCGTGCATAAACTCAGGGAGATAACGATGAAAAAAACACTGGTGGCCTTGGCTGCTCTACTTTTAGCCGGGTGCGCAGCTAATCCTTACGAGCCGACACTTCAGGTCAAATCGTCGTTTGCCAATGCCAGCACCACACCGCCGGCGGGGCAAACGCATGTCAGATTGCACCGCATCGAGCAGTGGTCGGTGATACCTTTTGAAAAAACCTGTCCGCTGATCGTGATTTTAGATGGTCAGACCGTTGCATCGCTGCACTTTAATCAGTATGTGGATTTAAATGTGCCAAACGGCATGCGAACCATCGACGTGCGTCTTGCCTGTGCACTAACCAAAACGACCGGTTCGATTACTGTGGATGCGAACGGGAAACCTGTCAGTCTGGAAACAGACCGCAGTTTCTTCGGAACCTACAATATCCGGCAGAAAACCGCCGAATGACCGAAATGAAAAACCCGCTCCGGCGGGTTTTTTTTGGCTATTTTCGCAATGATTACGCGGGGAATATCAGGTATACGGTTTTGACCATTCCAGTATCTGATCGTGATGCAGCGGGCGGGAAAAATAGAAGCCCTGCACGGAATCACAACGCAGTTCTTCCAGACACATCAGCGTGTCGTTGTCTTCCACGCCTTCGGCGACGACCTGGTAACTCAGCGCGTGCGCCATTTCAATCATCGATTTGACGATCACTTTGCTTTTGCTGTCATTGCTGATGCCCTGAATCAGTGACTGATCCAGCTTTAACGTATCCGCCGGAATTTTTTGAAGGTAATTCAGGTTGCTGTAGCCGGAACCGAAATCGTCCAGCGCAATGCTGATACCCATTTGCCTCAGGGCATCCAGCGATGCGACGGCGTGCGGATTATTCGCCAGCGTCTGGGTTTCCAGACACTCGATTTCCAGCATCGACGGGGAAACCTGATGCAGGATCAGCGCGGTATGAATACGCTGAACCAAATCCTGTTCCACCAGATTATTGGCTGTCAGATTAATGGAAACCTGAATCTGCGCGCCGCGTTTTTGCCATTCGGCAATCTGCATTACGGCCTGAGTAATCACCCAGTTAGTCAGCGGCGTAATCAGCGGGGTTTTTTCTGCCAGAGGAATGAACTCTGAAGGTGAAATGACCCCGAGTGTCGGGTGCTGCCAGCGGATCAGCGCTTCCACACCCTGGAATTTTTTGTCAGCCAGACGAATTTTTGGCTGATAAACCAGATGAAAATCTTCGCAGGAGGCGACGGTCGCCATCAGGTCATTTAGCAAATTGAAGGCACGCAGCTGGATAACATCGGATTCCCGCTGATACGGCATCACCAGCTGATTATTGCTGATGGCTTCATGCAGGGACGACATACCCTGTCGCATGGTGGTTTCCGCGCAGGAAGAGGTTGACGAAAAGACGGTGTAACCCGCGTGCAAGCGGACATTAATCGGGATATCGCTGGTAATGCTGCGCTGGATTTTAGCGGCGGCGATTTCCAGCTGATTGAAGATCTCCTGCTGTTCATCGAGCCGCTTAATCAGCGCAAAGCGGCCGAGCATCAGGCTGTAAACTTTGTCGTTTTCATTCAGTTCGCTGCGCAGGAAAGCCCCGACGTCTTTCAGAATGTTTTCGACTTTCGGAATGCCAATTGAGCGCCCGATGTCGTAGGCATAAAGCGTGTCGAGCGTATCAATCAGGATCAGCAGATAGGACGTATTGTCCGGCGTTTTGATCAGTTGCGCGATATCTTCCATCAGCCGCTGGCGGTTAGGCAGGCGCGTAACGATATCCACAAAGCTCATCGAGCTGCGCGATTCAATAATATCAATGACGATAGCGGCGAGATCCGAGAGCATTTCCATTTCCTGCACGGAAAAATCTCTCGGTTGTTTGTCGGCCAGACACAGGCTGCCGACGGCAAAACCATCGCGCGTGATTAGCGGGGCACCCGCGTAGAAGCGCATTCCCTCATCGGCGGTGACCAGCGGATTCTCGCTGAAACGTGGATCCTTTGTAGCATCGTTGACGACCATCACCGATGAAGAGCGGATGGTGTGATCACAAAACGCAATATCACGTGCGGTGTACTGTGTTGCCGTATTGGTTTTGGATTTAAACCACTGACGGTGCTGGTCAACCAGAGTAATGATGCAAATAGGAATATCGAAAATTTGCTGAGTCAGACGGGTAATCAGATCAAGCACTTCATCCGGATTGCTGTCCGCAATCTTGAGTTTTTGCAGCGCCGCAAGCCGTTTATTTTCGTTTGGATTCAGAACCCTTTTCATTCTGTACGACCTCTGATCGCCGATCTGGACGCGTTTAGTTATGCACTATAGCGTGACTCTGATTCATTTATCATTTTCTTTTTGTCCGTTTTGCGAGGGTTGCTGTCAGTTAGCAAGGCGCAGAAAGATATCGTTTGCGTACTATGGAATCCGCAGAGCATTGCCGCTCACTTTATTCCTAAGGAGATTCGTATGTTAAACGACCCGTCACAGAAATATCGCCCGTTCCCCCCGGTGAACTTACCGGACCGCCAGTGGCCGGGGAATACGCTCGATAAAGCGCCGCAATGGTGCTCAAGCGATCTGCGTGACGGAAATCAGGCTCTTGCGGAACCGATGGATAATGCACGTAAACGCCAGTTTTTTGACCTGCTGGTGCGCTGTGGGTTTAAGCAAATTGAAGTGGCGTTTCCCTCTGCATCACAAACCGATTTTGATTTCGTACGCGGGCTGATTGAAGACAATCTGATCCCTGACGATGTGGTGATTCAGGTGCTGACACCGTCGCGCCCGGATCTGATTGCCCGCACGTTTGAAGCCCTGAAAGATGTGCCGCGCGCCATCGTACATTTATATAACGCCACGGCGCCGGTTTTCCGCGAAGTGGTCTTCAGTCAGGATAAGGCCGCCACCCGCGAGCTGGCCGTGCGCGGCGCGCAGCAGATCCGCCAGCTGTGCGAACAATATTCTCAGACGCAATGGACGTTCGAATATTCCCCGGAAACCTTCTGTTTTACCGAGCTGGAATTTTCACTGGAAGTCTGTGAAGCGGTAGCGAATGTCTGGGAGCCCGGCGCTGAGCGTCCGATGATTATCAACTTACCGGCCACCGTGGAAGTCAGTACGCCGAATATTTACGCCGATCAGATTGAATGGTTTTGCCGGCATTTCAGCCGCCGTCAGCAGGTTTCTGTCAGCGTGCATCCGCATAATGACCGCGGAACCGGCGTGGCGTGTGCCGAGCTGGCGATGCTGGCGGGCGCCGATCGCGTGGAAGGTTGTTTG
Organism: Rahnella sp. PD12R; assembly: GCF_019200965.1. Taxonomy (NCBI): domain Bacteria; kingdom Pseudomonadati; phylum Pseudomonadota; class Gammaproteobacteria; order Enterobacterales; family Yersiniaceae; genus Rahnella; species Rahnella sp. PD12R. The sequence goes on from NZ_JAHTMS010000009.1 coordinate 39,927, forward strand.
TTCGGGAACGGCGAACGTACCGGGAATGTGGATATCGTGACGCTGGCGCTGAATCTCTATACCCAGGGCGTAAACCCTCAACTGGATTTCAGTAATTTGCAGGCGATTGTCGAAGCGGTTGAGGAGTGTAATCAGCTGCCGGTACATCCGCGCCATCCTTATGCTGGTGAACTGGTGTTCACCGCATTCTCAGGTTCACATCAGGATGCCATCAAAAAGGGTTTCGCGGCGCAGAAAACCTCAGACAGTGACGTCTGGCGGGTGCCTTATCTGCCGCTCGATCCTGCTGATGTCGGGTGCAGTTACGAGGCGGTGATCCGCGTGAACAGCCAGTCGGGCAAAAGCGGGGCGGCCTGGTTGCTGGAACAGAATCACGGGCTGAAACTGCCGCGTGGCCTGCAAATAGATTTCAGCAAAGCCGTGCAGCGCGAAACCGATACGCACGGTAAGGAAATGAGCACCAGCGATATCTGGCGGCTGTTCCGTGCGCGTTACGGCCTGACCGAGCAACCGGTGGTGAAACTGCTGAGCTACGATATCCGCAGTGATGAGCAAAATGTCTGTCATTTCAGTGCGCGTATCCGCTACCGCAATGAAGAGCAGCAAATTACCGGCAGCGGCAACGGGCTGTTGTCCGGCGCGGTCGATGCCTTGCGCCGCAGTTTTGACGTGGAGCTGGAAATTGGTGATTACCACGAACATACGTTAGGGCATCAGAGCCACAGCCGCGCCGTTGCGTACCTGAGTTGTCAGGGGCGTCATGGTGAAACCCGCTATGGCGTGGGTATCGACAGCGATGTCTCCAGCGCTTCTGTGCAGGCGCTGTTTAATGCGGCTGGCGGGATTCTGTCTGACTAAAATATTCGCTGGGCGAAACGCCAAGGGAACGGCGGAACATCGCGCTGAATGCACTCGGGCTGTCATAGCCGAGTGCCAGCGCGACATCAATCACCGAGAGACCCGCGGCCAGCTGGTTAATCGCTTCGAGTAATTTTGCCTGTCTGACCCAGTCACTGAACCGCAACCCGGTTTCGCGCTGAAAGCGGCGCGAGAGCGTCCGGCTGCTGATATCCAGACGCTGAGCCACTTCCTCAAGCTCCCATGACGCACACAACTCGGCGCGAATTTGCTGGCTGAGCACAAGTAACTCCGGTTCTTTGGGCTCGGGCAAATGAAGCGGCAACGTCGGCAGCAACCGAAGTTCGTCGAGCAGCAATTCCATTATCCGTTCATCACGGCCGCCCGGCAGATAATCGTGAGGGATCGTCAGAGACGTCAGAATCAGTTCGCGGAGCAGGGGGGAAATCTGAACCACCTGACACTGCGCAGGTAAATCGGCGCGGGCGAGGGGATCGACAAATAAGGTGCGGGCTTTTACGCCACCGATAAAACGCAGGCTGTGTTCGACGTTTGCGGGCAGCCAGACGCCGCGACCCGGCGGAACCATCCAGGTGCCGAGCGCGGTGTTGACTTCAACAACGCCAGATAATGTATGGATCAGCTGCGAACAGGTGTGGCTGTGTGCCGCTTCGCTGTCACCATGCTGATAATCAATGGCCAGCGGCGCGATGGCTTGATGAGGTGCAAGGAAGTTGCGGTGCATTGATCAGTGGTGTTTCTGATTCTTGGCGTCTTCGACGGCCTTTTTGGCTTCTTCAGCCGCTTTCTCAATCTCTTCTTCTGTCAGTTGTTCGGCAGCTTCAATCAGTTCTGCCAGTCCGTCGCTGACATGGACCTCGTCTGCCTTGCTTTTGTTTTCTTTATTATTTTCGCTCATAACGGTTGTCCTGATGATGTGAATACAGGGCTCTATTATAGCAGAATATAGGGCGGAAGCCGGGAGGTCGTGCGGGGAAAGCGCGGAGCCCGCCAGGCGGCAGGCTCCGGAATGTTCTTACTGGCGGTAAGCAAACTTGATTTGTTGCAGGGAGTTTTTGAAGACTTCAGCCTGTTGCTCGTCTTCCATCTGCGCCACAAAACGTTCCATATTCAGCATGACTTTACCTGCATCAGCCTGACCAATGGCTTTCAAAATCAGGGTCAGCGTGGCTTTCAGGCAGGCAACTTCGGTCGCCAGTGTTTCAACGTTTGCTTCAGTCGTAAAATCGCAATTACTCATTATTTAAATCTCCTCAGACAGGCTGACAGGCAGCACGCCGAATTCTGAACGGTAAAAAGAACAGGGCGAAAAATGAACTCACCCGCTATGAAGGGTGAAAAGTGGCAGCATTTTAGCATAGTTGGCACGGTTTAGTGCAGCGCGGACCGGTTGCCGTTAAAACAGCCAAATAGGATTATTCATACGGAATATTATGGGCGCCGTAAAGAATACTAAACGTAATAGCAAGCTGAGAACCTTTCATGCGGATGTGCAGACTTATTCATATAAACCATCAGCAATTCGTGCTATCCAAAATAATAATCGGATATATCATAGATATATGAAAGGGCCACGTTGACGGATAAATAAGCAGTCTAAGAAAATGCCTGTTTTAGACCTGAAAATTCCGGTGTTATTATTTTTTTACTGCTGAAAACATCGGACCTCTGATCAGCCTTTTCTTTGATTAGACAGGTTTTTTTAATGAATTATTAATACAGGTGATGGCACTTCTCATTTACATTCAGCAAAGTAGTTTTTTTCAGACATTCCTTGGTCAGGACGGCATGATAGAGTAAAATACGCGGGCTATAATAATGCTTTCGTCTTCCTGATTTAAAACACTGCCGATGAGCGGTAGTGGGGCGAGTTTGTTAATGCTGGCCTCTAATTGCCACCTCCTCTTCGTTTATAAGCGGTCTGAGAACACTATTAATGTTCAGCGTGCATGATTACGTTAAGACGGGCTTGAAGAACCTGACGGTGTGTCGCCCTTATTTTTTGGAGAATTCTCTTTGATTAGCGTTCTTCTTGTTGATGACCATGAACTGGTGCGCGCAGGGATCCGACGCATTCTTGAAGATATCAAAGGCATCAAAGTCGTTGGTGAAGCGCAGTGCGGTGAAGATGCCGTCAAATGGTGTCGCGCCAACGATGTTGATATTGTCCTGATGGATATGAACATGCCGGGTATCGGCGGGTTAGAAGCGACGAAGAAAATCATTCGTTTTTCGCCCGACATCAAGATAATCATCCTGACGATTTATACCGAAAATCCGTTACCCGCCAAAGTGATGCAGGCCGGGGCTTCGGGCTATCTGAGTAAAGGGGCTGCGCCACAGGAAGTGGTAAATGCTATCCGCTTGGTTGATTCGGGTCAGCGCTATATTGCGTCTGACATCGCACAGCAAATGGCACTCAGCCAGATTGAACCCCAATCTGAAACGCCTTTTGATTCCTTATCCGAGCGTGAATTACAGATCATGCTTATGATTACTAAAGGGCAAAAGGTGAATGAAATTTCAGAACAGCTGAACTTGAGCCCGAAGACAGTTAACAGTTATCGTTACAGGATGTTTAGTAAATTAAATATCAGCGGCGATGTTGAGTTAACCCATTTGGCTATCCGGCACGGCTTGTTCAACGCGGAGACTTTATCAGGCAGTGAGTGATGAGCGTTTCGACCCCAAAGCCTTTCTGAAAACGGTCACCAGCCAGCCGGGCGTCTACAGGATGTATGACGCCAGTGGCACCGTAATCTATGTAGGTAAAGCCAAAGACCTTAAAAAACGTCTTTCAAGCTATTTTCGCGTCCAGGTTTCCAGTCGTAAAACGGAAACGCTGGTCAAGAATATCGCGCAAATCGATGTCACCGTAACGCATACGGAAACCGAAGCGCTGCTGCTCGAACACAACTACATCAAACTGTATCAGCCGCGCTACAACGTTTTGTTGCGCGATGATAAGTCGTATCCGCTGATTTTCCTCAGCGCGGACAACCATCCTAGAATTACCGTTCACCGTGGCGCGAAGCATGCGAAAGGCGAATATTTCGGGCCTTTCCCCAACTCTTACGCTGTTCGCGAAACGCTGGCGCTGTTGCAGAAACTTTTCCCCATCCGCCAGTGCGAAAACAGTGTTTACAGCAACCGCTCACGTCCGTGTCTGCAATATCAGATTGGCCGTTGCCTGGGCCCGTGTGTTAAAGGGCTGGTCAGCGATCAGGAATACAACGATCAGGTAGATTACGTTCGCCTGTTCCTGTCCGGTAAAGATAAGCAGGTTGTTACGCAGCTGGTCAACCGTATGGAAGAAGCCAGCAAAGATTTGCGATTTGAAGATGCCGGGCGGATCCGCGATCAGATTCAGGCCGTCCGTCGCGTCACAGAACGTCAGTTTGTATCGGGCAACAGCGAAGATCTGGACGTCATCGGCGTGGCCTTTGAGTCGGGAATGGCCTGTCTGCATGTGCTGTTTATCCGTCAGGGTAAAGTGCTTGGCAGCCGCAGCTATTATCCGAAAGTGCCGGGCGGCACCGATCTGGGCGAAGTGGTGCAGACATTTGTCGGGCAGTTTTATTTGCAGGGGAGCCAGATGCGTACGCTTCCCGGTGAAATTCTGCTGGATTTCAGCCTGCCAGAAAAAGATTTGCTGGCGGAATCCCTCAGTGAAATGGCCGGACGTAAAGTTCAGATTCAAAGTAAGCCCCGCGGTGACCGCGCACGTTATCTGAAACTGGCGCGTACCAACGCGTCCACCGCGCTGACAACAAAGCTTGCGCAGCAATCCACCATCCATCAGCGGCTGGCAGAATTGGCAAAAACACTCCATCTTGCCGAAATTAACCGCATGGAATGCTTCGACATCAGCCATACTATGGGCGAGCAAACGGTCGCTTCCTGCGTTGTTTTTGACGGCAACGGCCCGGTGCGTTCGGAATACCGCCGCTATAACATCACGGGTATCACACCGGGCGATGATTATGCGGCGATGGCTCAGGTGCTGAACCGCCGTTATGGCAAAGCGCTTGATGAAAAGAAAATCCCTGATGTCATCTTTATTGACGGCGGGAAAGGTCAGCTCGGCATGGCGCGCGATGTTTTTGACTCGCTGAATGTTGAGTGGGATAAATCTAAACCGCTGCTGATTGGTATCGCCAAAGGTGCTGACCGCAAAGCCGGGCTGGAAACGCTGTTTTTCGTGCCAGAAGGTGAGGGGATTGCGTTACCGGCGGATTCTCCGGCATTGCATGTGATTCAGCATATCCGCGATGACTCGCACAATCATGCGATCACCGGCCACCGTCAGCGCCGCGCTAAAGTGCGTACGACCAGTGCACTGGAAGAAATTGAAGGCGTCGGGCCAAAACGGCGTCAGGTTTTACTGAAATACATGGGAGGCATTCAGCCATTACTGAATGCCAGCGTAGAGGAAATTGCACAGGTGCCGGGTATTTCTAACGCATTGGCAGAAAAGATTCATAATGCGTTGAAACACTAAAGGCAATGTAGCAACATACTCATAATATCCACACCGGACAAACAGTTACCTTCGCTATGCAATTTAATATACCTACGTGCCTTACCCTGTTCCGCGTTGTACTGATACCGTTCTTTGTGCTGGCTTTCTATCTGCCTTATCCATGGGCATCACTGGCCTGCGCGCTGATTTTTGTTTTTGCAGCGGTGACTGACTGGTTTGATGGATATCTTGCCCGTCGTCTGAAGCAAACAACGCGTTTTGGTGCATTTCTGGATCCGGTCGCAGACAAAGTGATGGTCGCCATCGCGCTGGTGCTGGTCGCAGAATACTTCCATTCATGGTGGATTACGTTGCCGGCAGCGACGATGATTGCACGTGAAATTATCATTTCGGCGTTGCGCGAGTGGATGGCGGAAATTGGTAAGCGGAGCAGCGTTGCGGTGTCCTGGATTGGTAAAGTGAAGACAACGGCGCAAATGTTGTCCCTGGTCGCGTTATTGTGGCGTCCGGATAACATCGTGGTGGGTGTCGGTGTGGTTGCGCTTTACATTGCTGCGGTGCTGACTTTCTGGTCAATGTTCCAGTATTTGAACGCTGCGCGCCACGATTTGCTGGAACCCTGATCAAACTGACGTAAAAAACGTCAAACGATCGCATGAACCTGATAATTTTATTGACTCAATCCGTCAGGTCAGTAGAATGCAACGCATCGGAAGGCAGCCAGTTATACGCCAGAAGATAGTTAAAAAAATCAGTACGTTCTGATTAAAGCGGGAATAGCTCAGTTGGTAGAGCACGACCTTGCCAAGGTCGGGGTCGCGAGTTCGAGTCTCGTTTCCCGCTCCAAATTTTCTTAAACTGGTTCGTGAATTGGTTTAAGTGCAAGACAAGTAGTAAGATTTAAGGCGCGTTAACAAAGCGGTTATGTAGCGGATTGCAAATCCGCCTAGTCCGGTTCGACTCCGGAACGCGCCTCCAATTTTCCCGGAGCCCGGGTGGTGGAATCGGTAGACACAAGGGATTTAAAATCCCTCGGCTTATGGCTGTACGAGTTCAAGTCTCGTCCCGGGTACCATGGAAAATTAGCTGAATAATCAAAAGCAATAAAGTAGTAATGTCGTTATAGCCACCTTCGGGTGGTTTTTTTATGTCTGAAATTCGGCAAGCCACAAGAATACGCAATGATGCTTTTTCATGTGGCGTGCAGGGGAGCAGGTGTAAGAAGGGAATTAAAACAGCCCCGAGGGGCGTTTTTAGGGTCAGAACTCACCCGGTGAATCAGTGTTGCTCAGTGCCCTGATAGATAAAGGCAGATGGTAGTTGGGCTGGCTGGTGAAAAACGCCTGCAGGGCAACGCGTTTCTTCCGGTCTATAGAAATTTCTTCCATAGTTTTGCGGAAGATACTGTAACGGCCGCAAGAAGTGCAGGTCACGGTGACAATTTTCGCCGACATATTCACCGACGTCTTATTCGTGCTTTGGCACAACGGACACTCGTCTTGAGCGCTTACAACGGTGGAACTCATAAAACCTCCGGTTTTACTTAGAGCGGGCAGTAGTCTAGCACAAAAAGGCGGCAGTTACTTAACGATAATTTAATTATCAGTGGATTTCATCGCCAACTACGTGTAGAGAGCGCTCAAACCGCTGACGGGCAGCGAAAATTTTCTTCTTAGCCGCACGCATTCTTTCCTCCTTCTTTTCATACGTTACACTTAAAGAATTCACTGCTTTTATGGATTTCTGTTTCGTATGACGTCTGCTTTATATCAGCGTATCGATGGCTCGCTTTACCACCGCATTTTTGTCGTGGGGGATCTGCACGGATGTCTCAGCCTGCTCGGGCATGAACTGGCGAAGATAGCGTTCGATCCGCAACGCGATTTGCTGTTGTCCGTCGGCGATCTCGCCGATCGCGGTCCCGACAGCGTCGGATGTCTGCGCCTGCTCAATGAGCCTTGGTTTTGCTGTGTACGTGGCAATCACGAGCAGATGGCGATTGACGCGATCCATGAAGAGAATGTTTCAAGATGGCTGCGTAACGGCGGCGACTGGTTTTATGCACTGGAAGATGAGGTTCAGGCGCAGGCAAAACAGCTGATTTTGCAGGCAGACAAATTGCCGCACGTTCTCGAACTCAACACGCGCGAAGGGAAACGCATCGTCATTGCGCATGCAGACTACGTTTCGGACGAATATGTTTTCGGAAAGCCGCTCGACAGTTATGAAATTATCTGGAACCGCGACCGTATTAACTACGCACTTGCCGGACGTTACGGGCCGATATCCGGCGCTGATGCTTTCTATTTCGGGCATACGCCGGTTGAACCTGCACTGCAATTTGCCAACCTGTTTTATATCGATACCGGCGCAGTCTTTGGCGGTTATCTGACGATACGGCAATTGCAATAATATCAGGCTACGGGCGGGTTTGCGGTGGTTGCGTGGCAAAGGTATAGTGAACGGCTGCGAACGGGAAAGGCGTAAGATAACACCATGGAAAATAAGCGTGAAGACAGGATCCAGCGTCTGTTGCTGGCATTAAAAAAGACCGACAAAATTCATCTGAAAGAAGCGTCTTTACTGCTTAATGTTTCCGAAATGACGATACGCCGTGACCTTAACGTGGCGCCTGCGCCGGTTATTTTGCTGGGTGGCTACATTGTCATGGATCCCAAGAATAACCCGGCGACGCATTATTTCGTCAGCGAACAGAAAATGCGTCAGGTTGCGGAGAAAAGACGCCTGGCCTCACGCGCTGCGGGGCTGATTCAGACGAATGACACGGTATTTTTTGATTGCGGCACCACAATGCCTTACGTCATAGAAAGCATTCCCGAAACCCTCGTTTTTACGGCAATCTGCTATTCGCTTAATACCTTTCTCGCATTGCAGGAAAAGCCTCACTGTGAAGTGATTTTGTGTGGTGGCGCGTTCAAATCCAGCAACAGTATTTTTACCCCGTTAGGGCGCAGCAGTGAGCTGGATTATATCCGTCCGTCCAAAGCTTTTATTTCGGCGGCCGGTGTCAGTATTGAACACGGCGTCACTTGCTACAATTTTGATGAGTTGCTGATGAAACATCAGGCGATGGAGCGTTCTGCGCAAAGTATTCTGGTGGCAGACAGCACGAAGTTTGATCAGGTGCGACCGGCGGCAATCGCACCTCTTGCCCGATTCAATGTACTGGTCAGCGACGCTGAGCCACCGCGGGCTTATCTCGATTTTTGCAGTCAGTCTGACATTCCGCTTCTGGTCTGAGCCTTTTAGCGGATGGCGGGAATTTTCTCCACAGACTGATAAAGTACAACTTCCCAGATGCCATTTTTCGAACCATCACTGAGATAGTGTTCGAAACAGGCTTTTCCGTCCGGCCGGTAGTGCGCACTGGTCAGCAACTGAGCATAAAAATCGCGCCAGGCTTTCTCAAAATTACCGTCGGCAATAGTGGTGTGATAGGCCGCATAAGTGCCTCCTGGCAACGTTTGCAGCGACAGACCTTCTGCTTCATCCAGAATAAAATTATCAGCGACGCAAACCGAAGGATCGGCCCGCAAAGCCTCTGCCGGCGTGGTATCAGGGTTATCATGAAACCAGGTCAGCCATTCGGTACGCGGCTGATGATGCCGCGCAACCCATTTGGTCAGTTGCTGAAAGCCGCTGTGGATTGACTGCTGATAAGGGCCGACAACCCGGTAGCTCACCAGCTTTTTGGCCGGTCTTTCTACGATTGATAATGCCACGATGATCTCCTTTTATCTGACATAGATTGGGTGGTTTCCATGTGGGTAAAACGTCAATGCCAAGCTTATCTATAACAGTTCACCGTTTTACTCACGGTAACTGCTCTACGCGCTATAACAGTTGTCATGATAAAATTATGTAATCAGATTGCATTATAGTCGTGACGCAGTGAGGTTATGAGATGGACGTAATCAAAAACGTATTAAACAGTGAAATTGATCGGATCAATCGTCAGGAAGGCCGTGACGGAAAGGCGCGCATCAATGGAGAGTTCTTCGTGAACCATCCGTGGTTATGCCTGGCGATGCTGGTCGGCTATATCGCCGTCGGCGTGGTGATGTATGTTTCACCGTACATGGGCATCGGCTGGTTTATCGGCTTCACCGCATTTCTGGTGTTTATGTCGGCGATGCTGCTGCTCGAAATCAAACCGGTTTACCGTTACGAAGACATCGGCGTGTTAGATCTTCGCGTTTGCTATAACGGCGAATGGTATTTCAGCCGTGAATTATCCGGTGATGCGGTTAGGCAAATTTTGAGCGCCGGCAGCGTAAGTTCGCGCATCAAAAATCGCATTGAATCGATCGTACGCAACAAAGGCTCGATCGACTTTTATGATGTATACGATCTGGCTCGTCTGGAAAGTCAGCAGCAAGATCCCACCAGAACAGCACAGTTAGCTCACTGATCGCGCCCTTAAACATGGCTTCTGCCCATGACGTTACCCTGCATGCTCTGATAAAATAGCGGCTGGATATCATTTTCGTGAATGAATCAAACATGCGAAAAATGATGCCAGCCGTTACAGGAGCGACAGTGGAACGAATCAAACTCACTATTCATCATCTGCACAAAATCATTTCCGGTGAAAAACAGGATGCACAGGCGACCGCGCGCATTTATGCTGGCGATGAGCTGTTGCTGACTGAAACAATGACCGGGCAGGCGATGCATTTTGATCGCTTTATCAAAGCCGAAAACGACAATGGCAAACCTTTACGGGTGGAATGGGACAGCGACGGCAGCGCCGCGATGTCGGTTTCCCGTGCCGAAGTGTGCCCTTGCTGCGGTGGCGATACCCTGCACCATTGAATAAATCCGGTCCTGACCGCATGTTAAGTAAAAGCCGAACAGGGGTGAATGATGAAATTTATCAGCAACGAATTTGAATACCGTCAGTGGATCATGGACGAAATATTCCAGGCAAGTGCGGTAGGCGAAACCTCTGAGTTTGCCGATCAGGAAGTGGAAGATTTTATCTTTGACGCGCGTCCGGTAGCTTATCCCTGCGTCGCAGTGATGATTCAGACGCCCGGTGAGCCTGGCGTGTGTGAACCCCGATTCTTCTATAAAGAACAGGTGTTTGAGTGGGCACACAAAATGGGCTTTGGTTTTGACAGCTAACGGCGCATCCGGTTAACGCAAAAACCCCGGGAAGACCCCGGGGGTTCGTGGCGAATGGCCGGGCTACTGTTCAGACATTTTTCCTGTCGATCTTCTCTTCACCCCAGAACAAATAGTCGTCCTTGGTTTTTGCGAACGCGATGGGCAAGACTTCATCGCTGCCTTCTTCCCAAATTTTCTGCGCCAGTTTCTCATCATTTTTAGCCAGTTCGAAAATGGCTTCAGCGATTTCATGAGAGGTTTCACGTGTGTTGGCCCAGGCTTTGATGTTTGACGTCGTCATCCGGTTCTCCTCGTATTTTGTGCGCAACGGTGTCTCCATGACACGATCATATTCAGGTTAACTATGGTTTCTGCGCGGGGTTAATGCAAATCCACGGGGCAGGATAGGGCAGAAAAGCCGTGATTATTGCCGGTGCAGGGCACAAAAAAACCGGCACCGGGCGGGGACTGTCGTTTATACTGAACGCGATTTTGAATAATTAAGGTGATGAGAATGAGCGACGATATTTTTGATTTTGACATTGATGCTGCACTTGAAACAGCTGAAGTAAAAGCGGCTGAAAAAGCGGCAGAAGTGCCTGAAGCCGTTCAGGACGAAAGCGACTGCGAAGGCTGCAAAATCTGATTTTGCACAACTTAGCAGCAAACAGAAAACCGCTTCGGCGGTTTTTTTGTATCTGTCATTTATTCTTATCCGGCCATTTCTGGCTGAATCTCCTTTCCCGACATAGTGTTGCATCGCAGTCCCCCGACATCGCTTCTGACGCAACTGTAAGGATAGCGTCAGGACATTTTTTTTGGGATAAATTCCTATAGAACAGGAAGATAGCTGGCGGTACTTTGTCACCACCTGATAAGCAGGTCGTGAGGTTCACAATGAAAAAACTAATTTTTGTTCTCGCCGTTTTGCTCACTTTGCCCGCTATCGCACAGGCAGACGTCGAGGTAGGGCTTAATATGCCGGGGCTGTCACTGCATGTCGGTGACCGCGATAATCGTGGGTATTACTGGGACGGTGGTGACTGGCGTCCGCCAGGCTGGTGGGATAACCATTATCGTGATGAAGGCCGCGGACATTGGGTTTATTACGAACCGGCTCCGCCGCCACCGCCGCGCTACTGGCATCACGAGCACTGGCATGAAGGTCCGCCTCCGGGCTACTGGCGCGATGGCCCTCCGGGGCACTGGCGTGAAGGCCCGCCTCCTGGCCGCTGGTAATCACGATTTACAGAACGGCTAAGCGTCAGAATACGAAATAACAGTAACGACAGATTTTGGGAACAGGGTTGGCAGTGGCGATGCGAGGCATCCCCAATGTCAGTTCTGTTCCTTTCGTTTTTAATCGGTTTTAAAACCTTCGCCGCTGATAATTTCCTGCAGAATTAATCGCATGCTGAATATTTAAAATATAAATCATTCACGAAAATTATATTTAAAGCCGATTATTGTGAGGAATGGCAATAAACGCTCATCCCATAAACTTTTCAGAGAAAGTGCTGCTTGCTAAGTGTCACTATTGTGTTAATTTCTTGTTATATGAAATCAGCAATGGAAGGCCTGAACGCAATGCGTGCCTGATATCATATTGACGTGTTATGGATTTTTTACTCAGGTGCGCTATTTGTCATTTACTGAGATTACCGCTATGCGCCTGATTAAAAACGATTTTGAGTTCCGTCTCTGGATGTTAGATGCCTATTTTTATCAGGATAAGATAGAAGGCGATACATTGCTGACCGACGAAGAGATGGATGAGTTTTTATTTGAATGCCGTCCGCAGGAATATCCGTGTTTAGGAACGGTCACGCCATCCAAAGAATGTTCACTGGAATTTGATATTGCCTTTTTCTATCGCGAACACATCACGGAATGGGCAAAATCGATGGGATTAATGAACACGAAATAGTGTTGTTTCCCGACATTAAAAAAGCGCCTTCGGGCGCTTTTTGCATTTTTACTTGCAGGGATTGCAGAAGGATCAGTTTCCCCGCACTTCTACCATTACCGGGCAGGGCGATCGCGCAATAACTTCTGCACTGACCGAACCTTTCATTATGCGGCCAAAAGCTGAAAGCTGCCGGTGGCCCATCACGATGACCGATGCCTGTCTTTTCACGGCTTCCGCCACCAGCGCTTCTCCGGCGTTACCGACAATAATATTGCCTTTGGCCTGAACTCCCGCATTCGCCAACGTTTTTAATGCCTGGCCGACCACGGCGCGGGCGGTGTTTTGCTCTTCTTCGGCGGGCGGATAATCGATAACTTCGCCGGGCATATCGCCGTTTTCTTCCAGCGCATAAGACTCATCAATGCAACAGGTGACATAGACCGTTGAGTTGTGGCCGGTGGCAAGCTGGCGGCTTAAATCCACTACGAATCCCGTTTGTCTGGAGCCATCTACGGCTAACAAAATGACGTCAAACATTTGTATTCCTTATACAACCTGATTTTTAAGGTTCGAAGTTACTTGCCAATTTCGCTGGTCAGCGCTTCTTTGCACTCAAGCAGAGCGGTGCGGATCACGTCCTGTCTGGCCTCAAGACGCGAAGTGGGAACCAGAACGGAAACCGAATAGCGCCCCAAAATCGTGTCGATGGCAATCGCAATAGTGGATACACCTTCCACCGTTTCGCCCGTTTCAATCGAGTAACCGTTGCGGCGAACGTCGGCAACGATATCGAGCAGTGCGCCGAGCGTGCTGACGGTATTTTTCGTCGCAGGCTCCAGCACTTCACCGACAATAATTCGAATCTCCTCATCGGTTTTCAACGCCAGCAAGGCACGGCCCGAGGAAGTGCTGTAAATCGGCAAATTCAGGCCCACGCGGGGAACAATACGTAACTCTTTTTCCGCCACAATGCAGTGAATATTGGCAATCTGACGACCGCTGGCGCGGCCAATGGCGACGGTCTCCCCGGTAATTTCGTTCAGATGACGGAGAAAAGGTGTGGCGATGGCGATCATGTCGGTGTGTACCGTGGACGCCAGTTTCAGCAACGTCGGCCCGAGCCGGACACCGCCATTGCCTTCCGAACGCACCAGCCCTTCTTCTGCCAGTGCGGCAACGATGCGCTGAACCGTCGAGCGCGGAAGATCGACATCATTCGCGATGGCTCCCAGGCTCATGCCCTGAGGATGTTTGCCCAGTGCATTAAGCACTGATGCCGCCCGCGAGATCACCTGGATCCCACCGCTGCGCTCTTCATCTGCCGGAATATCCTGCGCCATTCGTTTTCCTTATTCATTATCCGGTGTCATCCGCCAACACCTTGTCTTGCCAATGTAATGGCTGAACCGGTGAAAAACAATTCCTAATCACATTGCAATACACTGTACCGTATTATAGTATTTTGTGATGTATCACGATGCGGTGCATTGCATCGAAATATAAGTGACATTGCTCACTGAACCGCGCGTTCCCGGCGCAGACCTGCCTTCTCACTGTCGGCGCAACATAAAGCGGCGAAGTTAATGAGCACAACTATGAATCAGCCAGTTTCACAGGCACCGGCCGCCAGCAGCGCCGGAATGTCCGGACCACCGCCGTTTACCGCGAGGCTGGTCACCGGATTAGCGGGCGTATTGATCGTCGCACTTTGCTCCGGCCTGAACGACCGTGTCACGGATATTGCTTTGGCTGATGTTCGTGGCGCTTTGAGTATCAGTAATGATCCCGGTTCATGGCTGATCGGCTCCTACCAGGCTGCTGAAGTGGCGGCCATGATGATTGCTCCGTGGCTGGCGGTGACGTTTTCGCTGCGCCGCTTCACGCTGTTCGTGACGTTGGGCTTTTTGCTGGTCGCCGCCGTTTTACCGTATTCACCCAACCTGCCGGTGTTTATTACGCTGCGTGCGGTTCAGGGACTGTTTGGCGGGGCGATGCCGCCTTTGCTGATGACGGCGGCGCTGCGCTTTATGCCGCCACAGTACAAACTTTACGGGCTGAGTGCTTATGCGCTGACCGCTACTTTTGGGCCGAACATCGCGACCTCCATGGCGGCCATCTGGACCGACTATGTCGGCTGGAAGTGGGTATTCTGGCAGGTCATTCCTCCGTGTGTGCTGGGGTATTTGCTGATTGGTTACGGATTGCCACAAGATCCGCAGCGTTTTGAGCGTTTTAAACAGATGGATATTGTCGGCATGGTGACGGGATGCAGCGGCATTTCCTTGCTGGTGCTGGTTCTTCAACAGGGCGAACGGCTGTACTGGTTCAACTCGCCGCTGATAACCGTCATGTTTTTCGCCTCTCTGGCGCTGCTAACGATTTTTCTGGTTAACGAATGGCATCACCCGTTGCCGCTGTTCAAATTGCAAATGTTGAAACGCCACAATCTGGCGCACGGTTTAATCACGCTGTTTGCGCTGATGTTCCTGTTTTTATCCGGCTCGGCATTACCGGCGAATTTCATGCAGCAGGTGGGGGGATTTCGTGCGGTGCAGGTCGGGCCGCTGGCACTGACGATCGGTTTGCCGCAACTGCTTCTGGCCCCGCTGGTGGCGTTTTTCCTGACTATCCGCGGGGTCGACAGCCGCTGGGTTCTGGCCTGCGGGCTGGGTCTGGTGGGGTTTTCCTGTTACTGGGGAACGCATATCACCAGCGTCTGGGTACGTGACAACTTTTATGTGATTCAGATTATGCAGGCGTTCGGCCAGCCGATGGCGGTGTTGCCCATTTTGCTGGGCGCAACCAGCGTCGTTCAGCCGCAGGAAGGCCCGTTTGCCGCGGCGATGTTTAATACAACGCGCGGAATGGGGAGTATCGCGGGAAGTGCCATTCTGGGCGTGATGGTCAGCGACCGTGAGCAGTTCCATTCCAACGTTTTACTCAATCACATTGGCGGTGTGAATTATCTGCTTTCCCAGCCTTATGGCGGCGGCAGCAGTTTTCTGGCACCGCTGAACACTGACGGTTCTGCGATTTCAACAGAAGTCATTACGCAGTTTTCCACGCTGGTCAGGAAGCAGGCACTGGTTATGAGCCTGGCTGATATCTACATGCTGATTATCGGCCTGGCGTTTGCGCTGATTGTGCTGGCCGCCATCCTGCCCAAACGCTCTTTTCCGCCTCAGTCTCTGGTTAAACGCCCCTGAATGAAGCATCACCTGAACGAATGAATTTCACTATAAGAAAGTACGAGAGAAAATCATCATGATAAAAACATCGCCTGTCCGCCTGAGCTGGCTGGTTGCCGCCGTGGTGGTGGTATTACTGATTGTGATTGCCTTCTGGATGTTGTCTTCAGGGAGCGCACCGGAAACCGATGACGCTTTTGTATCGGCAGACTCTACACTGGTTGCACCGCGGATTTCCGGCACGATTTCTGATGTGTATGTTCAGGATAATCAGAGTGTTAAAGCGGGCGATGTGCTTGCAAAAATTGACGATCGCGATTACCGCAACGCGGTGCTCACCGCGCAGGCCAGCCTCGAAACGGCGAATGCGCAAATGCTCAGCCTGACTGCACAACTGGCGAAACAGCAGCAGACTATTTTACAGGCGCAGGCCATGGTGAATGCAGATTCTGCCAGTATTGCGTATGCCCGCCAGAGCGCCGACCGTTACAAACGTTTGCTGCAAAATGGCTCGGGAACCGCGGATGCGCGAGATGAATCAGATGCTAATTTGCGCTCAAAACTGGCTTCCCAGCAAAGTGATATGGCCGCCGCGCAGGCCGCTGAAAAGCAGGTTGATGTACTGAAAGCGGAGCAGGCGCAGGCCAAAGCGGCGATTGATTCTGCTGCCACTGCGCTGGCGCAGGCGAAACTGAATCTTTCCTATACAGAAATCACGGCGCCGGTTGACGGCGTGGTCGGCCAGCGTTCACTGCGCATCGGTGGCTATGTCAGCGCAGGAACCCGCGTGCTGGCAGTCGTGCCGCTTCACGATGCCTATATTGTGGCGAATTATCTGGAAACACAGCTGGGCGATGTGCAGCAAAATCAGCCGGTTGATATCAAAATCGATGCATTGCCGGGCGTGACGCTGAAAGGGAAAGTGGACAGTATTTCTCCGGCCACAGGTGTCACGTTTTCGCCAATTTCACCGGATAACGCGACCGGTAACTACACCAAAGTAGTGCAGCGTCTGGCGGTAAAGATTTTGCTGGATAAAGATCAGGCCGATGCGAAGCGGCTGAAAGTCGGAATGTCGGTGATCCCGACGATAAATACCGCGTCACGCTGATTTTCCTTCGTCTTTCTTTACGTTAAAAATCAGCCAACTGATAGCAAAAGGGCCGTGCTTAACCGCACGGCCCTTATTGTTTTCGCGCCACCTGAAGCGTCAGGACGCCTGATTCTGCGGTGGCGTGGCGTCCGATGAATCCTTCTTCGCCGAATGCTGCGGTTTACCCGAGAACAGGAATCGCAGAATCGGAATGCGTTTGTGTACTTCGTACAGGATAAACGCAATGCCGAATACGAATACCAGACCCAGCCAGAAGCCCAGCCAGTCGCTGTGGATCTTCGGCGTGATAAATGCCCCGTAAATCAACGTTAACGGGTGGTGAATCAGATAGATAAACAGCGATGAGTTCACCAGGTAAGTGATCCACGGCGCCTGGAAATTGAGGAGATAGTGGCTGAATGAGAACACCACGTTGACCATCAGGATCCCCAGCAGGGTGGTGATGATGGCGTCGATTTCCATCGAGTACAGCTGCGGAGTATTCACGTGCTGATTAAACATGTAAGCGGCGAACAGGAAGATGCTCACCACGCCGGCGGTTGCTGAAGGCTTCAGGAACAGCTCTTTCAACCAGGAGAATTTATAAGCAAACGCGCCGATGATGAAAAATGGCAGATAAAACAGTGTCTGCATCACGATGAAATTAAACGCACCGTTAGAAAGTAAATTAGGTGCAAAAAGATACAGTCCACGGTTAAACGCGGCATAAATTAAGCCGATAAATAAAAATACAATTGAGAGTTTTCCTAACGTGTTTGTCCGGCTTTTTATTAATTGAATGCGACTAATCTTAATTTCTTTAATAAATTTGAAGAGGTAAAAACAAATACTGGTCAGAATAACTAGCGTTAACAGGAACCATAAATGGGACACTAATTCCCAGACGGTAATGTTAATCTTTTGATAGAAATCCATATTTCCCCAGTCTGAGAATTTACTGGTGAATTTCATCAGGAAATAGAGCTGCGGAATAGTGATCAGCGGGAAGGCCGCCACCAGCGGGATGGCAACCCGCTCCAGCCGCACCTTGAGCCACTGGTGTGAGTCGTAGCGCTCATACAGCATATAAGAAAAATACCCGGAGATGACAAAGAAAACCTGCATCCGGAAGGCGTGGATAATATCATTGAAAATTGTCAGGCCGTGCGAAGGCACCGCACTGTTTACCGCCCAGATATGACTGGAGTAAATCAATGATATATGGAAAGGAATACCCAGCAGCATCAAATATGCGCGGATAGAGTCCAGGAAAAACTCACGTTGTGGTTTTTGTGGTTTCATTACGTATCCGTTGTATGTGGCTCATCCTAATTTTAGAGCGTAGTTTGTATTCGGGTTAATTTCTCAGGTAACCAAAAATGACTGTCGTTGACATTAGTTTAGTTTCTCACCTTAAAACATGCATTGTTATAGGACAAGTTTCCATAGCCGGAGTTTCAACGAATTGATATCCTTGTACCCTGTTGCGCTTAAACGGTTCATCAATGGCTGAACCATCGACTGCTCAAGTTGTCGGAAACCTGACACTTCCCATAAAATAGTTACAGTGAATGATTGAAGCGCGCATAGGAGACAAAGTGTCGGATAAAAATTTTTCCATAGGGTCACGTATGATCAAAGTCCGTTTGCTAAGTGCCGCAGTGTTGATGACCATGTTCACCTCATCTGCCTGGGCTTTTTCTATAGATGATGTTGCCAAACAAGCGAAGGCATTAGCCGATAAAGGTTACGAAGCGCCGAAAAGCAATCTTCCG
Source organism: Rahnella sp. PD12R (assembly GCF_019200965.1). Lineage (NCBI taxonomy): Bacteria > Pseudomonadati > Pseudomonadota > Gammaproteobacteria > Enterobacterales > Yersiniaceae > Rahnella > Rahnella sp. PD12R. The sequence goes on from NZ_JAHTMS010000009.1 coordinate 58,384, forward strand.
TCTCAATTCCGCGATCTTAAATTCGCAGATTACCAACAAATTCAATTCAATCATGACAAAGCGTACTGGAAAAACCTGAATACGCCTTTCAAGCTTGAGTTCTACCATCAGGGGATGTACTTCGACACTCCGGTAAAAATCAACGAAGTGACGGCAGACTCCGTCAAAGAAATCAAATACAGCCCGGACTACTTTAACTTTGGCAACGTCAAACATGACGCTGACTCAGTCAAAAACCTCGGTTTTGCTGGCTTCAAAGTGCTTTATCCGATCAATAAAGCAGACAAAGATGATGAAATTATGAGTGTGCTGGGTGCCAGCTACTTCCGCGTCATCGGTAAAGGCCAGGTTTATGGCTTGTCTGCCCGTGGTCTGGCGATCGACACCGCGCTGGCTTCCGGCGAAGAATTCCCGCGTTTCCGCGAGTTCTGGATTGAACGTCCAAATCCAGACGAAAAACATTTAGTCATTTATGCCTTGCTCGATTCGCCGCGTGCGACCGGTGCTTATCGTCTGGATGTGTATCCGGGCAAAGAAGCGACCGTTGACGTGCAGTCACAAGTTTATCTGCGTGACAAAGTTGGCAAGCTGGGCATTGCTCCGCTGACCAGCATGTTCCTGTTTGGCGCGAATCAGCCTTCTCCGGTGATGAACTATCGTCCGGCGCTGCATGATTCCAACGGTCTGTCTATCCATGCCGGTAACGGTGAATGGATCTGGCGTCCGCTGAACAATCCGAAACACCTTGCTGTCAGCCAGTTCTCTATGGAGAACCCGAAAGGCTTCGGTCTGCTGCAACGTGGTCGCAGCTTCTCTAACTTTGAAGATCTCGACGATCGTTACGACCTGCGTCCGAGCGGCTGGGTTGAGACCAAAGGCGACTGGGGTAAAGGTAAAGTTGAGCTGGTGGAAATTCCAACCGCTGATGAAACCAACGACAACATCGTCGCGTTCTGGACACCGGAACAATTGCCGGATGCCGGTAAACCGCTGAGCCTGAACTATCGTCTGCATTTCACCCGTGAAGAAGAAAAATTACATTCTCCGGATCTGGCGTGGGTTGAACGTACCATGCGTTCTACCGGCGATGTGAAACAGTCGAATCTGATCCGTGAACCAGACGGCAGTGTGGCTTTCCTGGTTGATTTTGTCGGTCCAAATCTGAAAGCCCTGAAAAGCGATACTCCGGTGGCGTCTCAGGTCAGCGTGGGTGACAACGGTGAACTGGTTGAAAACACTGTCCGCTATAATCCGGTAACCAAAGGCTGGCGTCTGACGCTGCGCCTGAAAGTGAAAGATCCGAAGAAGGCGATCGAAATGCGCGCTTCTCTGGCTAATGGCGATAAAACACTGAGTGAAACCTGGAGCTATCAGCTGCCTGCAAATGAATAAGTCAACGCACTCTACTCATGATTATGTAGAAGCTTTGCCGCTTACTGATGACCAGAAAGCGGCGCTCACTCAGCAGCTTCCCGCTGAAGATGAGCAGGCTTTTGCTACCGTACATCACCGCTTAGGCGGTGATGTGACAGCCTCTGCTAATGCCCCTGAACCGGATGCACCTCTGCTCTCGGTGAAAGCGCGCGTCGGCGCAAGCTGGCCGGATGCGCTGGCCAACGGTTCTCTGGACGAAGTGGACAACGAAGGGCGCACCATCGCCAGCGCAATGCCGCCGGTGAAGCGTTCAAGTATGTTCCCGGATGTCTGGCGTACCAACCCGGTAGGGCGCTTCTGGGACAACCTGATGGGGCGCAGCGCGGCTTCGCGTCATACCGTTGCCGATATGCCGGAGTCAGAAAAGCGCTGGCGTCATGCCGGTTCGGTTCGTCGTTATGTCCTGCTGGTTCTGATGCTGGTACAGACGGCGATCGCAACCTGGTATATGAAAACCATCCTGCCTTATCAGGGCTGGGCGCTGATCGACCCCGCAGATATGCTGAATCAGGACTGGTTGCAGTCGGTTCTGCAATTGCTGCCGTACGTGTTGCAGACCGGGATTCTGGTGTTATTTGCCATTCTGTTCTGTTGGGTTTCGGCCGGTTTCTGGACCGCGCTGATGGGCTTTTTACAATTGCTTATCGGGCGCGACAAATACAGCATCACCGCGTCGACGAAGGGCGATGAGCCGCTGAACCCGAATAACCGTACTGCGCTGATCATGCCGATTTGTAACGAAGACGTGGAACGCGTTTTCGCGGGCCTGCGCGCCACTTACGAATCCGTTAAAGCTACAGGTGATTTGGATCAGTTTGATATTTACGTGCTGAGTGACAGCTACGATCCGGATATCTGTGTCGCTGAACAAAAAGCCTGGATGGAAGTGTGCCGCGATGTAGATGGTCATGGCCGTATCTTCTATCGCCGTCGCCGTCGCCGTGTGAAGCGTAAAAGCGGAAACATTGATGACTGGTGCCGTCGCTGGGGTGGGGAATATGCCTACATGGTTATCCTCGATGCGGACAGCGTCATGAGCGGCGAATGTCTGACCGGTCTGGCACGTCTGATGGATGCGAACCCGAACGCCGGTATTATTCAGTCTGCGCCAAAAGCGTCGGGCATGGATACGCTGTATGCACGTTGCCAGCAGTTTGCGACCCGTGTTTACGGCCCGCTGTTTACCGCCGGTCTTCACTTCTGGCAGTTGGGTGAATCCCACTACTGGGGGCACAACGCCATTATCCGCGTGAAACCGTTCATCGAGCACTGTGCGCTTGCGCCGTTGCCGGGTGAAGGTTCATTCGCCGGTTCCATCATGTCTCACGACTTTGTGGAAGCTGCGCTGATGCGCCGTGCGGGCTGGGGTGTGTGGATTGCTTACGATCTGCCGGGCAGTTATGAAGAATTACCGCCAAACCTGCTCGACGAGCTGAAACGCGACCGTCGCTGGTGTCACGGTAACCTGATGAACTTCCGCCTGTTCCTGGTCAAAGGTATGCACCCGGTTCACCGTGCGGTGTTCCTGACCGGCGTTATGTCCTACCTGTCTGCGCCACTGTGGTTTACGTTCCTTGCGTTGTCCACGGCATTGCAGGTGGTGCATACGCTGATGGAACCGACGTACTTCCTGCAACCGCGTCAGTTATTCCCGGTATGGCCACAATGGCGTCCTGAGCTGGCAATTGCCTTGTTCTCGACAACAATGGTTCTGCTGTTCCTGCCAAAACTGCTGAGTATCGTCCTGATCTGGGCGAAGGGAGCGAAGCAATTTGGTGGTGCATTCCGTCTACTGGTTTCCATGTTCCTGGAAATGCTGTTCTCGGTGCTGCTGGCGCCGGTGCGTATGTTGTTCCACACCGTTTTCGTGGTCAGCGCATTCCTGGGCTGGGAAGTGGTCTGGAACTCTCCGCAGCGTGACGATGATGACACGCCGTGGGGCGAAGCATTTAAACGCCATGGTTCGCAGCTTCTGCTCGGTGCCGTCTGGGCTGCCGGTATGGCATGGCTGGACTTGCGCTTCCTCTGGTGGCTGGCGCCAATCGTCTTCTCTCTGATCCTGTCACCGATTGTTTCGGTTCTTTCGAGCCGTGCAACGCTTGGGATTAAGAGTAAGAAAGCCAAACTGTTCCTGATCCCGGAAGAGTACGACCCGCCGCGCGAGCTGGTTGCGACTGAAGAATATCTGGCGCTGAACCGTGAACGTAAGCTGCAAAACGGCTTTATGCATGCGGTGTTTGATCCGGGCTTCAACGCACTGGCAACGGCGATGGCGACATCCCGTCACCTGTTGCGTGAAACGGTAGAAAACGGTCGTCGTGCTCGTCTGGAGCAGGCTCTGAAAACCGGGCCAAAAGATTTGGGCAAAGCTGACCGACTGGTCTTGCTGAGCGACCCGGTGCTGATGGCGCGTTTACACTCCGCGGTGTGGACGCAACCCGATCAGCAGGCGTGGGGCGCTTACTACGACCAGCTTCCACGTAACGTGCAGGCTTTCCCTGTGACGCAGACGCTGGAAGTTAAACCCGCCTGAGTTAACTAGCGGGCTGAAAGGGCAGTATGTGAAAACATGCTGCCCTTTTTATTGCTTCACGATCACAGACCTGCACAGCCTATCACGCCGCAAAGACAACAGGTGACTCTCAGGCCCGCAGCGTATAAAGTTTTACGTACCCTTAACATCAGGGTACATAACGCGTGTGATATTCTGAGCGCGCTGTTCAGCGCTTAAAAAGAGCTTCTTTTGATTTGAATCGACAGGTTGGGTAAGTGATTAATCGCGTAATTTTTCGTGGATGTGTACTGGCGCTACTGGCTACCGCGCTGACAGGTTGCGGCAGCATTATCAGCCGCACCGTGCCGGGGCAGGGGCATGGCAACCAGTATTATCCCGGCGTGCAGTGGGATTTACGTGACAGCCCGTGGCGGTATGTCACTGTTATCGATGTTCCGCTGTCCATGATTGTCGATACCTTCATGCTGCCGATTGACGCCCGCCACGGGCCTTACGAATAAATCTGTTAGAAACGTTTAGTCGATATCCCGGCCCGGATAATCGTCCTCGTCATCCCACTCTTCGGCGGCGGCTTCGCCTTCTTCCGTATCCAGTTGCGGCTCATGCTGGAATTCACCTTCGTCCCATTCATACAGCGTCGCTTCTTCCTGCCATTCTTCTTCGAGTTCGATCTGATCGTAATCTTCGTCAAAGATAGCCTGCGCGGCCGCGCCACTGCGGAACGTCAGCGCATCGATGGCGTCACCTTCATCGCTGAGAAATTCTGCCTGCCACATCACATCGCCATCCTGCATGATGTATTTTTGCAGGTTGAACTGATCCGGAACGGGCTCTTCATCGTTCTGAACTTTTTCCTGTGCGGCTTCGAGAAATTCTTCGCGGGCGGCATCAATAGCTTCTTCAAGCGTTGCGTACATGCTCATTGTTGTCTCCTGAGTTGAATGAGGGGAAATAATCAATAGTCTTGATAGTAAATAGCGTTAGGAATGAAGAAGTAACAGCCATCTGACAGTGAAAACTCTGATTAAATGATTGTTGTCGATAAATGACAGGATGCAAGTTTTGAGATAAAAAAACAGGTCGCCTTTCTTCTGCTATTCTCTGAGTCTTAATGCCGGAGCACGGTAAACTGAAGGAGTGATGGCGGCTATGGTTTCACGAAATGCGGTGCTGAGGGTTGCCCGTCCGACAGATCATCTGGAGCGGATTGCGGCGATGTACAGTCAGGGACTGGGCTTTGAGGTGATCGGCGGTTTCAGCAATCATCAGAATTTTGATGGCGTTCTGATCGGCCATCCGCATCATCATTACCACCTGGAATTTACGCATCACCACGGAACCAGCGTCGGGCGCGCGCCGACGCAGGATAACCTGCTGGTGTTTTATATCCCGGAGCCGGCGCAATGGCAGGCGCAGTGCGACGCAATGCTGCAAGCCGGGTTTATTGCCGTTCCTTCATACAATCCGTATTGGGATGAAAATGGTCAAACGTTCGAAGATTTAGACGGTTATCGCGTGGTGCTGGCTTCACGTGACTGGACCGTGTAAAGAGAAATGTCAGAAGAGCTTCAGCTTTGCAAAGAGGGCGGTGGCAGAGGGTAAAAGTTTAGCAAACCGCCAGTCCGGGGCAGAATTGGCAGGTAGAGTGGCGGTGAACTTTCAAGAATAAGGTTACTGCTATGAAGATGCTTTCCCGTACTTTGCTTATGCCGCTGTGTGGTCTTAGTCTGTTTTTCAGCGTCGCCGGTATGGCGGCTGACAGCACGCATCCGCAACCGCCGATGGAACACCCGCACGGTATGCCGCCATTCGACCATGAAGGCATGCTCCCTCCGCCACCGGTGATGATGGGGCTCTGCCATCCGGGCGCATTATTCTGTGCGAGCGTGGCCAGCGATAATCCAACGGAAACGATTCAGAAACTGACTTCGGTGCTTCCGTCGACAACGGCGGGCAAACATTATGAAGTCCGTCTGGCGGTGGTTGAAGTGCCTGACCACCTGCCGGTGCCTCCGCAGGCAGAAAAAGCTAAGTAAGGTGTTTCAACACGCTGGCCGGAATTAATCGACCATTGCCTGACGCGGCCGGCGTTGCAGACACCACCAGGAATACACGGCGTTAAACAGAACCACCAGCGCCGTGACGCAAAATACCGTGCGGAATCCGTAGCTTGCCGAAACTGCCGCACCCAGCAGAGGGCCGGTGACATTCCCGACATCACGGAAAGACTGGTTATAGCTGAAAACCCTTCCCGCCACCTGATTGGTGCAGTTGTAAATCAGCAGCGTTTGCACCGCCGGGAGCAGCGCACCGTCGGTTGCCCCCAGCAGAAAACGTAAAATGCCTAACTGAAGCGGCGTTTGCACGAATGCCATCGGGATCAGCAAAAGGACGGATAACCCCATCATGGCCACCAAAATCCTTTCAGGCCCGATTCTGTCCCCTAGTTTCCCCAGCCTCGGCGCACTCATCAGCGCAGCCACGCCGGGCACCGACGCAATCATCCCGCTGATAAACGCCAGATTTGCAGTGTTGCCCGCCAGTTCGCGCACGTAAAGCGTGAGTATTGGCGCAATCGATCCGGTCGCCACCTGAATAATCATCGTGGTGACAAACAGGCAAAGCACCAGCTTGGGGTTTTTCAGCGAAGCAAAAACCTGCTTGCGGTTGAGCATGTCTTTCTTGTTCACAGGAACAAATTGTTCGCGGATACAGTATAACGTCATCACAAAACAGAGGAAAAGTACGGCTGCGGTAATGAAGAATACGGGGCGCAAACCGTAGTTATCGGCCAGCAAACCGCCGACCAGCGGGCCAAGCAGTGCGCCGCTGACGCCACCTGTGGAGAGTGTCCCCAGCGCCCAGCCGCTTTTATTGCGTGGAATTTGTGTGGCAATCAGCGCATTGGCATTCGGCACAAAGCCGCCGAGCAAACCCAGCAGCGCGCGAAGGACTAAAAATTGCCAGATGTTTTGCGCAAAGCCCATGAGCATCATGACAATCGCCATGCCCAGCGCAGAGCGCAGCAGCATGATTTTACGGCCTTTACGGTCAGCCAGGCCGCCCCAGAAGGGCGAAGCAATCGCGGAAAACAGGAAGGTAATGCTGAATACCAGACCCGACCACATGTTCAGGGATTCGTGGCCGGTCACACCCAGAGTTTCGACGTAAAGCGGCAGGAAAGGCATGATCAGGCTGAATGCGGCACCGGTAAGGAAGCAGCCAATCCAGGCAACATACAGATTTCGTTTCCAGTTTATGGGTTCTGGTGCGGTTTCAGATTCAGATGCCGAAGTCATAAATTACCGAAAAAAGAGGTCAGATTCGCTCTGGAATGACCGATGGGAACAAGGCAGAGCACAAGTAACAATCAATTGGCTGGATAATTATGCGCCTAATTATCATCCACTTCAATGATGTTAATGAACTGTAACAACGAAAGTAAAATACCGTTTTATCGCGGCAGGCGTGATGAAGAAGATCAACTGAGGCGGCGAAAATGCAAAAAAAACGGCCAGCGATGAGGCTGGCCGCGACAGACACAGAATTAAAATACAAACCAAAAAACAGACACAGCAATAAAACAGGGTTTAACGCAGGGCTGCGTTTTTCATCACAGAATAACGGCCGCTGCCCAGGAACATAATCACCAGGCCGCCAAAGAAGTATAAGGCTTCGCCTTCCAGACCCCAGGCGCCGACATCGGTCACGGTGAAGAATTTACCGGCAACCACCAGCAGAACTGCCACTAAAATGTTGAATGCCATCACCAGCGCCGCAGGGCGGGTAAAGATGCCCAGAATAATCAGAACCGGTGCAATCACTTCACCGATGTATGCGCCATAAGCGATGAATCCCGGTAAGCCAGCGGCCTGCAACATTTTGGCAATCCAGCCCACGCCATTTTCCATTTTCGCCACGCCGTGGAATAAAATCAAAATCCCGAAAGTCAGACGCAACAGCAACTTACCAAAGTCAGGGTGATCGGTAACGCGGGTAAAAGCAGTGTTCAGTTTAGCCAGCATGATGTATTCCTTTTGAAGGTCACAAAGTGGCCACGCGGCTCCCAAGAAGTGTGGGAGTAATCACGTGGAGAAATCATGGGGAGAGTATTGGCCTAAATGGGATGGGATAAAATCTGATAACTTTGAAGAAGTCTGTCAAAAAAACTGTCGAAGCAAATCAAAAAACCGGTTCAGGATGCACTGAACCGGCCTTTAAGTTTACTCGCTGAGGGCTTTGTACAGCGAAGGCTCGCCCTGCGGGCGCGTTTTGAAGCGGCGATGCAGCCACATATATTGCTCAGGTGCCTGACGGATTTCGTCTTCTACCACTTTGTTCATGTACGCGGCGGCAACCACTTCATCATCCAGCGGGAAATCGGCGACCTGCGGATGAATAATCATTTCGTAGCCTTTTCCGCCCGCCAGACGGCGCGGCGTAAATGGAATAATGGCCGGTTTGCCCATTCGTGCCAGCAGATAGGTGCCGGTGGTTGTCGCGGCTTTATCCACGGCAAAGAAAGGCACAAACACGCTGGCGCGCGGGCCGTAGTCGTGATCCGGCGCGTACCAGATAATATCGCCCTGTTTCAGGCTGCGGATCATTCCTTTCAGATCTTTGCGATCCAGCATCCCTTTATTTGAACGCATGCGGCCTTTGGTCTGGATCCAGTCCATCAGCTTATTGTCATGCGGGCGATAAACGCCGACGCCCGGATTATGAATACCGAAAATACGCGCACCCAGTTCCAGCGTCAGGAAATGAACGCCAATCAGCAACACGCCTTGTTTGTTATCACGGGCGCGCTGAATATGTTCCAGACCGCTGACTTTAAACCAGCGTTCTATACGCCAGTCAGGCCAGAACCAGGCCATGCCGGTTTCAAATAAACCCATGCCGACTGATTCGAAATTTTTCACGACCATGTCTTCCCGCTGTTCCGGGTGCATATCGGGGAAACACAGTTCGATATTACGCTGGGCGATTTTGTAGCGACGTTTCAGAAAGCGCATTGAGAAGCGCCCAAGCCCGGTACCGATGCGGTAAATGACCGGATAAGGCAATAATACCAGCGCGTACAACAACCCCAGACCTATCCAGGTGATCCAGTAGCGTGGATGCAATAACGAACGATTAAAGGTAGGTACCTGAGTCATAGAATCTCTGCGTCAATGGATCGAAGTAGAAAGTTTATAAGCTCTGTCTAATGCAGCAGCCCGCTACAGAAATACGTCCACATTCCGATATGGAGCGCGTGTTATCCGTTATTTTTTGTAGCAAAGTGACATAGTGTGGCACTTTTTTGGTATTAGGTGAAAATTCACGGCACTAATACCTCATTTAACTTATGGACTGCATGAATGAAAAACAATGTGATTTGTTTATGAACAGTTCAGCTGTTTTCTCCATGCGTCTTCGAATCAAATATCCGCAGAGAACGGCTTTTTGTCAATGAAACGGACAGCCCGGGGGCTGTCCGTGATCACGTTTAGTAAACTACCCGGCATTATTCCGGCAGGAATAATCCTTTCACGCTGTGAGGTTCGCTGCGCCAGTACTGTTTCGGTGCATAAACTTTTGCCCCGAGTTTTGCAGCGGCGTGCCATGGCCAGCGTGGGTTATACAAAATACCGCGTGCCAGTGCGATCATATCCGCCTGTCCGGTGCCAACAATGGCTTCGGCCTGTTCCGGTTCAGTGATTAAGCCCACGGCGATCACCGGCATTTTGACGTGCTGTTTGATGCTGTCGGCGAATGGCACCTGATAATTTGGTCCTACGGCGATTTTCTGGTGCTGGCTCAGGCCGCCGCTGGACACATGAATATAACTGCAACCCAGCTTATCCAGTGCTTTGGCGAGTTCAATGGATTGCTCCAGATCCCAACCGCCTTCTACCCAGTCGGTGGCGGAGATGCGCACGCCGATGGGTTTATCCGCCGGGAAGGCCGCGCGAATTTCCTGGAAGATTTCCAGCAGCAGGCGCATACGGTTTTCCAGAGAACCGCCGTACTGATCGGTGCGCTGGTTGGAAAGCGGAGACAGGAACTGGTGCAGGAGATAACCGTGCGCGCCGTGCAGTTCCAGCAGATCAAACCCGAGGCGATCGGCGCGTCGTACGCTATCCACGTATGCTTTTTTCAGTTCGCTGATGCGTTCAGCAGAAAGCGCGGCGGGCGCTTCTGTTCCTTCGGCAAAAGGAATAGCGGAAGGTGCGGCGGTTTGCCAGCCACCGGCGGACTGAGAAATTTGCGCGCCGCCTTTCCACGGTGCGGCGTGAGAGGCTTTGCGTCCTGCGTGGCCGAGCTGCAAACCGAGAGGAATATTGCTGTTTTCGCGCAGGCCGTCGATCAGTCCTTTCAGCGCAGCTTCAGTTTCATCATCCCACAGCCCTAAATCCTGCGCAGAAATGCGCCCGACGGCTTCCACCGCTGTGGCTTCGAGGATCAGCAAACCAGCACCGGAAAATGACAATTGTCCGAGATGCGCGTGGTGCCACGAAGTCGCTTTCCCCTCGTCGGAGGAGTACTGGCACATTGGTGCGATAACAATGCGGTTAGGGAGCGTCAGGCCGCCCAAAGAAATCGGTTCAAAAAGTTTGCTCATATTTCCTGCCCCTTAAAAAATCAATGTGGTGGATATACCCGTCATACTTCAAGCTGCTTATGCGTTGGCTGCAACCGCTCACCCCAGTCACTTACTTGAGTAAGCTCCTGGGGATTCACGGCTTTGCCGCCTTCAAGCAACTTGAATTATTTTGGGTATAGATCACAAGTATGGATAACATCTGAGAATAGGTTACCGCATTTAGAAAAAGGGCAAGAAGCAGCAGGTGTTTTTCTTATCATGAATTTGCAACGGAAGATGTCGCCGGTGTTGCTTTAATGTATAATCTTGCCGCTTCAAAAGTAGCTAATTGGTTTCCAATAGTTAAATCCCCCTGAAAGACAGGAACGTACACCATGCCAGTGTTACATAACCGTATTTCTAACGAGGAACTCAGAGCGCGCATGTTGGCTGAAACCGAGCCCCGCACGACTGTTTCTTTTTATAAGTATTTCCAGCTCGAAGATCCGAAAGCTTTTCGTGATGCCTTGTATATCAGCCTGACACGCCTGAATGTGTTTGGCCGTATTTACGTGGCAAAAGAAGGGATTAACGCGCAGATCAGCGTGCCGCAAAGCCAGTTTGACGCGTTCAAAACCGAGCTGTTTTCCAGCCATCCGGCGCTGGATAACATCCGCCTGAACGTGGCGCTGGAAGACGACGGCAAATCCTTCTGGGTTCTGCGTCTGAAAGTGCGTGACCGTATTGTGGCGGACGGCATCGATGATGAGTCGTTCGATCCGTCGAATATCGGCGAGTACCTGAAAGCCGAGCAGGTCAACGCCATGATTGACGACCCGGATACGCTGTTTGTCGATATGCGTAACCACTATGAATATGAAGTGGGGCATTTCGATAAAGCGATTGAAGTCCCGTCTGACACTTTCCGCGATCAGCTGCCAATGGCCGTTGATATGCTGAAAGAAGACAAAGACAAGAAAATCGTCATGTATTGCACCGGCGGTATTCGCTGTGAAAAAGCCAGCGCCTACATGCTGCATAACGGTTTTAAAAACGTGTATCACGTGGAAGGCGGCATTATCGAATATGCGCGCCGTGCGAAAGAGCAGGGTTTGCCAGTTAAATTCAAAGGTAAAAACTTTGTCTTTGATGAACGCATGGGCGAACGCATTTCTGACGATGTGATCGCGCATTGTCATCAGTGTGGCGCGGCGTGTGATAACCATACCAACTGTAAAAATGACGGCTGCCATTTGCTGTTCATTCAGTGTCCGACCTGTGCGGCGAAGTTCGACGGTTGTTGCAGCGAAATCTGTATGACTGAGCTGAAACTGCCGGTTGAAGAACAGCGTGCGCTGCGTGCTGGCCGTGAAAATGGGATCAAGATTTTCAATAAGTCCAAAGGGCTGTTGCAAACGACCATGCACATTCCGGCACCGGAAAACGACTGAACTTTTGATCCGTCGTAAAAAAGGCCCTGACGATTTAAAACCGTCAGGGCCTTTTGTTTTGGCGATGCGGATTACTTTTCCTGCACGCCTTCCACGGAAATGATCAGCTCGACATCCTGCGATGCAGGGCCGAGATCGGTGGTGATCCCGTAATCCTTCAGCGCAATTGTGCCTGCGGCTTCAAACCCGGCGCGATAACCGCCCCACGGATCCTTACCCTGACCCAGCAATTTCGCCTGAAGGGTTAACGGTTTCGTCACGCCATTCAGGGTGAAATCACCGGTAACGGCCAGGTTATCGCCCTCTTTTTTCACCGACGTGGATTTAAATGTAGCCTGCGGATGCTTGCTCACATTGAGGAATTCCGCGCTGCGCAGGTGTTTATCACGTTCGGCATGGTTCGTGAACACGCTGGTGGTGTTGATGGTCACGTTCACTTTATCCGCTGACGGGTCTTTCTCGTCAAAGGTAAAGCCGCCGTCAAAATCGTTAAAACTGCCGTAAAGCCAGCTGTAGCCCAGATGCTTGATGCGGAACTCAATAAACGCGTGCTGTCCTTCTTTGTCGATTTTGTAATTCGCCGCACTTGCGGTGCCTGCGGCCAGCAGCAGGGATGCCAGTGTCAGGCCCAGAGTGGTTTTTTTCAGCATGGTTATTCTCCATTTATCCATTAAGTGAATCGCAAGGTGAAACAGTTCAGCGCCCCAGCATGCGTGTCAGCGTGCTGTCGCGGTCGATGAAATGATGTTTGAGTGCGGCCAGCGCGTGGAACGCAGAGATAATCACAATTCCCCACGCCATCCACAGATGTACGGTGCCGGCGATGTCCGCCTGTTGCTCAAGCCCGAACAGGGTGGCCGGAATATCAAACCAGCCGAAAACGCTGACCGGCTGGCCTTCGGCGGTCGAAATGAGATAGCCGCTGAGCAGGATCCCGAACAGACCGGCAAAAAGCAGAACATGCGCGAGCCAGGCCCCGAGCCGGGTTTTAGCGCTGTAGCTGTCCAGCGGTTTTGGTGGCGGCGAAATAAAGCGCCAGGCCAGCCGGAATACCATGGCCGCGAAAACCAGCACGCCAATGCTTTTATGAATTTCCGGAGCCCGGTGATACCAGGTGTCGTAATAGCCCAGCCCGACCATCCATAATCCCAGTGCGAAAAGGCCATAAACAGCCAGCGCAACAATCCAGTGGATCAGAATTGAAATATGCCCGAAGCGCACAGTCGTATTTTTCCAAAACATAATTTGGCCGCTCGTTGTGAGAGTTATTTTTGGAAAGTAAACATTTGGAAACATTCTGGCAAACTATTATTTTCAAATTAGATGATTAATTTAACTTGTTCACTATTTTTGAACTGATTAAGGTTATCTTGTTCAGCTTATTCGTTTTTGATTCATCAGAACGGCTTTGATGGGCTGGGATTCAGTCTGGGTGCGGATTTGTCAGGTTTTGTCATCGACGGTAAAGTTTGTTTTATTACTAAAAATTTGAGTAAAAAAATTAATTTCATCCGTGATTGTTATTTTTGTATGATGACTAAAATGAAAAACGTTATCTGATTTAGCGGATAAGACTCTTCGGGATATTAATTCTAAATATTCCTTAAATATAACGTAAAGAAATCACGGGATATTATGCAAACTGATCGGGATCAGTTTATGGAAAGTCATCACCTCTATAATCTCCGAAAATTCTGATTAGGAATTTTTTTATCTACTAAAATGGATATGAGCCGGTGCGTGCACTTTCCTGACCCAACATAACCGGCATCCGACCTGACACGGAGAGTGACACTATGTTTCCTGCAATATGCCGTCATGCAGCCTTATCCCCACTGCTGGCCCTGTTTTTATCCCTTCCGGTTGTCGCGAATGCGCAATCTGTTCCGACGGTGACGACTTCGACTATCGCAACGCAAACTGATGGCGTCAGCCGTACTTATCTTGGCCGCCTTGAGGCTGTTCAGGCGGTGAATGTTGTCAGCCGCACGGAAGGTTTTATTTCGAAGCGGGCTTTCCAGGAAGGTCAGCTGGTTAAAGAAGGGGATGTCCTGTACGAAATCGACCCCGCGCTGCATCACTCCGCGGTGGCGCAGGCGAAAGCGCAGCTCGACAGTGCGAACGCCACGGCCCGACATGCGCAGACGCACCTGAACCGCATTCAGCGTCTGGGCGATGCACGGACGGTCAGTCAGTCCGATGTGGATACCGCACTTGCCGCACGCGATACCGCCCGGGCCGCCGTTGCGCAGGCTCAGGCCGCCCTGAAAACTCAGGAATTACAGCTGAGCTTTACCCGCATTACGGCACCTATTTCCGGGCGCATTGGCGTGAGTCATTATCACACCGGCAGTCTGGTGAATCCGGCGAGCGGCGCGCTGACTGAAATTGTTCAGCTCGATCCGGTTCGTGTGGTGATTTCCGTTAACGAACGCGATGTGCTCAGTGCCAGCCAGAGCAGCGGTTCGCTTGAGGACGCTTTCGCGGCGGATAACATGACGCTTTCGCTGCGTTTATCGAATGGTTCGCCGTACCTGAAAACACCGAAATTTGAATCCCTGGGAAACCGCATTGATACACAAACCGGCACATTGCCCGTCAGGCTGACCGTTGAGAATCCGGATCACCGTTTATTGCCGGGTGGCTCCGTTAACGTGCTGGCAGCACCACGCTCCGGACAGAAACTTCCGGTTCTGCCAGCCGCGGCTTTACAGCAGGACGCCACCGGCCACTTTGTTTTGCTGGTGAATGCTGAGCAGCAGGTTGAGAAACGGCCTGTCCGCCTGGGCGCGCAGACCGGACAGGGATATTTCGTTCTGGAAGGTTTGCAGGGAGGAGAAAAAGTGGTCACCGAAGGGCTGCAATGGATCCAGCCAGGGATGAAAGTGAATGTGCGGGACGCCTCGGGTGCTCCGGCGACGCCGGCAAAAAAAGGTTAAGGAATAACTATGCTCGAGCAATTCATTAAAAGACCGCGCTTTGCGGTGGTCATCGCGCTGGTCACGGCGCTGATTGGTGCCGTGGCGCTCAAGGTGATCCCGGTGGAACAATATCCGGACATCACGCCGCCCGTTGTTTCTGTCAGCGCGATTTACCCCGGCGCCAGTGCGCGTGACGTCGCAGAATCTGTTGCCGCGCCCATTGAAGCGCAGGTCAACGGCGTCAGCAATATGCTCTATATGTCCTCAAACAGCGGCAATAACGGCAGTTACTCGCTGACGATTACCTTTGCCAGCGGAACGGATCCTGATACTGCGGCGGTTGAAGTGCAAAACCGTATCTCTCAGGTCAGCTCTCAGCTCCCGCCGGAAGTGCTGAATACTGGCGTTTCCGTGCGTAAGCAGGCATCCAATATTTTACTCGGGATCAGCCTGTTATCCCCGAAACATACCCACGACATGCTGTTTATCAGCAATTTCGCCAGCATCCAGCTGCGCGATGCTTTAGCGCGTATCGACGGCGTCGGCGATGTTCGCGTGTTTGGTTCCCGTGACTACAGCATGCGAATCTGGCTCGACCCGCGCAAGATGGAAGCACTGGATGTCAGCAGCATGGAAATCAGTTCGGCAATCCAGAGCCAGAACGTGCAGGCGGCGGCCGGTCAGATTGGCGCTTCGCCAAGCCCGTCCCTGCAGCAACAAACGCTGACTATCAGCGGGGCAGGACGTCTGAGTACGCCGGAAGAGTTCGGCAATATTATTGTCCGCAAAAATGCTAACGGCGGGACGGTGCGTTTGCATGACGTCGCGCGCATTGAACTGGGTGCACAGGATTATCAGGTCAACGCCACGCTGAATCAGACGCCGTCCGCCTTCCTGTCAGTTTATCCTGCACCGGGTGCCAATGCGCTAAATGTGGCCAATGCGGTGCGCGCGGAAATGGAACGTCAGGCGGGTTACTTCCCGGACGATCTGACTTATGAAATCAAATTCGACTCCACACGGTTTGTCAGCGCGACGCTGGATGAAATCGTTGTTTCTTTGGTGCTGACGTTCATCGTCGTTCTGACAATTGTTTACCTGTTCCTGCAAAGTTTGCGCGCCACGTTCATTGTTGCGCTGACCATTCCCGTCTCTTTGCTCGGCACATTTGCCGTGCTTTACATCTTTGGATATTCGGCCAATACACTGAGTCTGTTCGCTATTATTCTGGCGCTGACGGTCGTGGTCGATGATGCGATTGTCGTGGTCGAAAACGTCGAACGGCTGATGGTCGAAGACCCATCGCTCGGGAGGGTAGCAGCAACACGTCTGGCACTGAAACAAATTGCCGGACCAGTTATTGCCACTACCGTGGTTCTGCTGGCGGTATTCGTGCCGATTGCCGTGCTGCCGGGGATTACCGGTGCGCTGTACCGTCAGTTTGCGGTGACGCTTTCTGCGGCGGTGGTGCTTTCAAGTATTAACGCATTAACGCTGACTCCGGCGCTGTGCGCAACATTACTCAAGCCCCGTCCGGAGAAACCTGCGCGCTTCTTCCAGCTCTTTAATAACGGGCTGGACAGCGTGCGCGATACCTATGTCAAAGCCGCACGCGGGATCAGCAAAAATGTGCTGACCAGTATTGTGAGCGTGATTGCGATCGCCGGTTTGTGTGCATGGGGTTACAGCAGCTTGCCGAAATCTTTCCTGCCAGATGAAGATCAGGGCTATTTCTTCGTAAATGTGCAGCTACCGGACGGCGCGTCCCTTAACCGTACCGATACGGTTCTCGGGCAGATGAAGGCGATCCTCGGGAAAGATGATGCGGTTGAAGATGTCATCGCGATCAGCGGATTCAGCCTGCTGAGCGGCGGGAGTTCACCGAATTCTGCCTTTGGTATTGTTTTGCTGAAACCCTGGGGTGAGCGCAGCAGCGTGGATCAGGTTATCGGACGGTTGCAACCGGCGATGGCGGGCATTCCATCTGCGATGATTATGGCGATAAACCCGCCAGCCATTTCCGGGCTAGGTACGGCTTCCGGGCTGGATTTGCGCTTACAGGCATTACGCGGACAATCACCGCAGGAACTGGCGGCGACCGGACAGGCGCTGATTCAGGCGGCAAATCAGGATCCGCAACTGAGCCGCGTCTTCACGACATTCAGTGCGTCCGTGCCTGAAATTGCACTCAGCGTGGATCGCGATCGTGCTGCGCAATTGCAGGTTCCGGTCAGCCGGATCTTCGGTACGTTGCAGACATCGCTCGGCGGGATCAATGTCAGCGATTTCATCATCAACAACCGTTTGTTCAACGTGCAGATGCAAAATGAGATGGAAGATCGCCAGCGTGCAGATCAAATCTCGACGCTGACCGTGCGCAGTGATAACGGTTCTCTCGTCAGTCTGGGGAAAATGGTCAGTCTGACGCCGTCTCTCGGCGCACCGTTTATTACGCAATATAACCAGTTCCCGTCACTGGCGATCAGCGGCTCCGCAGCGCCGGGCGTGAGTTCCGGGGAGGCGATGACGCAAATGGAACATATCCTGAGCGAGAAACTGCCCGCCGGTTATGGTTATCAGTGGACCGGGATGTCGTTGCAGGAAATTCAGGCGGGCGGTCAGGCTATTGTGATTTATGCCGCGGCGCTGCTTTTCGCCTATCTGTTCCTGGTCGCCCAGTATGAAAGCTGGAGCATACCGCTGGTGGTGATGATTTCGGTGATCTTTGCGGTATTCGGCGCCGTCGGTGGTCTGCATCTGGCCGGTCTGAGCAACGACGTATATGCTCAGATTGGTATGGTGTTGCTCATCGGGCTGGCGGCGAAAAATGCCATACTGATTGTCGAGTTTTCGAAAGCCAGAAGGGAAGAGGGCGCCACTATCCGTGAAGCGGCGCAGGACGGCGCGAAGCAACGTTTCCGCGCCGTCATGATGACCGCAATCTCGTTCATTCTGGGCGTCTTGCCGCTGGTACTGGCATCGGGTGCTGGCGCGATGAGCAGGCACATCATTGGTGTCACGGTATTTAGCGGAATGCTGTTGTCCACGACGGTAGGGATCTTGTTTATTCCGTCGCTGTATGTGCATGTTCAGCGTCTGCGGGAATGGGTGAAATCCCGTTAAAAAACTGGGCCGCATCAGGAGGAAGATTTGCGTAAAACGATCGTGACGACTCAGGGACTGAAAATCGTCGTAATGATGGCGATGCTGGTGGTGATTTTCGCGGGAATTAAATCTGCGGCGGACATCATCGTACCCTTCATTCTGGCGCTGTTTCTGGCTTTTGTTTTGAATCCGCTGATTGTGCTGCTGGGGAAATGTCGGGTGCCGCGCGCACTCGCCGTTTTGCTGGTGGCGACGCTGGTGATCTGCCTGATGGCTTTCATGACCACCAAACTGCTGGTGACGCTCAATGAATTTGCGCGCACGCTGCCGCAGTATCGCGGCCTGATCGTCGAAAAACTCAGTTATCTCGAGGAACTGTCCGGGCAAAGCGACCTGACGTTATCGCCTGATCAGCTGGCCAGTTATATCGACCCGGCAGCGACATTGAACCTGGTCAGTAAACTCATCAGCTATCTGTCTAACGCGATGGCGGGTTTGTTTCTGTTACTGATGACGGTGGCTTTTATGCTGCTCGAAGTGCCGCAGTTGCCGTACAAAATTGAACAGATGTCGGATGAACCGGGAAAGGGGATGGCAAACGTTCAGAGGGCGCTCGACAGCGTGACGCGTTATCTGGTGATCAAAACGTTAATCAGCGTGGTCACCGGGCTGGCGGTCTGGGCGCTGCTGGCAGCGACGGGGATCCGGTTTGCGTTTCTGTGGGGAATGCTGGCGTTTGCGCTGAATTATATTCCCAATATCGGTTCTTTTCTGGCGGCAATCCCGCCGGTTATTCAGGCGTTCTTGTTCAACGGCTTCAGTGAAGGGATTGTCGTGGCAGGAGGATATGTACTGATTAACCTTGTTTTTGGCAGCATTATCGACCCCAAAATTCTGGGGCGCGGGCTGGGGCTTTCGACGCTGGTGGTCTTTATGTCCCTGATTTTCTGGGGATGGCTGATGGGGCCGGTCGGAATGCTGCTCTCCGTGCCGCTAACCATCGTGCTGAAAATAGCGCTTGAACCCACGGCCGCCGGGCATAAGATTGCCGTTCTGCTGGGTGATGGCGCTGCAAGAAAACGCTAAAGCTTGTTTAACTCTTCAATGCGCACTGCGTGCGTTTCAATACTTTGCAAAGAGGCCATGAGTTGCTGACGGGCCGGTAAATCCAGCCCGTCAAACAACCGGTCGATGGCATCCTGCTTCGGTTTTTTAGTCTGTTCTAACGCCTGTTTTCCCGCTTCCGTTAATTCCAGCAATTGTGAACGGCGATCGGTCGGATGACGCTTGCGCACCAGCAAACCGTCCCGGTCCATGGCATCAATCGCATCGGTGATGGTTCGGGGAGATTGCTGAAGCACCAGAGCCAGTTCTGCGGGGCGGCAGGTACCTTCATGCGCGATGGCGGACAGAAGTTTTCCACGAGCCAGGGAAAGGCCCTGTGCGGACATTGCTGCGTCAACTTGTTTGCGCATCAGACGGATTACGGAAAGCAACGTTTCTGTAATTTCTGTTGGGGTGACATCTTCAGAAGCGGAGTGTTTCATGTTATGAGGCTGCTCAAGATAAGGCTGCTAATTTTAAACTTATTGTATGCCTCTGCCCGCAGAGTGCAACCGCGTAAACCGCTGATGTCTGAAGGTGTGAAACTGAATGGAAATCAGGAAGGCGAGTATATAAAAATGCCCTGATTGTTCAGGGCATTATGTGAATGATTTAGCTGTGTGCTTTGTAAATCATTAACAGATCGTCTTTAATCTGGCGGCTAATGGGTGTCGCGGAAATGTCATCAATCGGCCAGAATAAATACTTGATCAGATTGTAAATAAAACAGAATTCCAGCCGGTTCCGGACTTTAATTTTCTGAGCCAGATGGCGCTTATGAACATACACGGTGCGGCTGCTGATATTTAATTTTCTGGCAATCCGGTAGTTCGGCATTTCCGACATCCAGTACCCCATCACCAGAATTTCCTGATCGCTGAACAGGGTTCTTGGAATGCCGAAGTTATTTTCCGGCATAAAGGATTCCGGGTCTGCGGCAATCTCTTGTAATAATTGCGTTAATGACTGTTTATTGAGAACGAAAACTTCGCGGGTGATAGCAATCGGCGCATCACTGTCCGGATAATTCGCATCAATATAACAGTATATTCTGGCGGTATGGCGGAACTCAAAGAAAGCCTTCAATTCCAATGATAATTCAGCGTTATGACAATACTGCGTCATATTCACGAGAATAACGTCAGGCTGAAATTCTGTCAGTGAATTGAGTGCCTGAGAAATATTCACAGTATCAATAATGTCGAGATTATTATTCTCAACAAGATAAGAGAAAATTCCTAACCGGGTGAATCCACAGGGTTCAATAATAGAGAGTTTCATTCGACGTCCTTGTTCAGGCGTATCATTTACGCGTGGAAACCACTCCTGTGATTTCTGCATCTAGCATAGGTTTTTTTCTATAATGCTGTCAATTCGGAAATACCGGTCTATTGATCTCGTTCAAAGTGAAACTTAAAAATGACTCTTCGCGGAAATAAAATGACAACCGTCGAAAGAATATTAACGACGGTTGAAACATCTTTACATTAATTGAATCGGGAAAGGGAGAAAGGTTCAAGCTCGAAAGGAATAGGATGATTGTTAGCGAAATGAGTCACTATTTCACCTAATACGCTGGCAAATTTAAATCCGTGGCCGCTTAAACCTGAAATGACCAGTGTGTTTTCTCTGCCCGGCAATGTATCGATTATGAAATCTTCATCTGCGGTCATGTCGTAAGTGCATGACGCGCCGCGTAAACTCACCCCAACACCCGGCAAAAAGTGGCGGAAAAAGTTGAAGGATTCCGTTCCGTCCTGGCTGAATCCGCCGAAAGGTTTACGCTCTTGCGGCTCAGTGATCCACTGACCACCATTATGTTTTCCGAGCTTTAAGGAATCTTTTACGGAAGGGAAGCCGTAATACTGATCACCTTGCAGGGTTTCGAGCGTGAAGGCCGGGAAGTGATTTTCCTCGCTGTAACGCCCATCGGCATGAAACCAGGCAAAAACTTTGCGTAAAGGTTTCACCGGTAACTCCGGAAGGATTTTTGTCACCCAGGTTCCGGCGGTCACGGCCAGTTTTTTGCCATGATAAACGCCATCGATTGTGGAGACCTCAACACCGCCATCAACCCAGCGGATATCGTCGACCGGGCAGTTGAACAGCTGCCCGCAGCCCGCTTCGCGCGCGAGGCGGATGTAAGCGTTGATGGCCATTTCGCTTTGCAGATAACCAGAGTCAGGTTCGAAAACGCCGCAATAGCCGTCTGGTAAAGTAAACAGCTGCCATTTTTCGCGAATTTCAGCCGCGTTAAGAGACTGAGTGTTCAGGTTGTAGGTTTCAGCGCTAGTTTTCACATTGCCGATGAATTCGGAATCTTCAGGGCCAATATTCAACACGCCGCTGCGGTGAAAGACTTTATCACCGCTTAGCTCAGCCAGTTCATTCCAGAGCGTTTGTGCTCTCAGCAGCATGGGAACGTAACGGGCACCTTCACCATACGCGTGGCGGATAAGCCGCGTTTCGCCGTGATGGCTGCCTGCCTGATGAGGAGGTATTGCGCTGTCTATCATCAGCACTTTCAGCCCGGCACGTGTGGCGTAATAGCCCGCAGCCGACCCGACTGAACCGCTGCCAACGATGATGAGATCATAATCCATAACCAAATGCTCCTCTGTCGAAATTTTTTAACAAATTGACTACGGGCATGATAGTGAGTTTACGGCAGGGAAGGCAAGGGAGCAGAGGTAAAGAAAAAGGCACCAGGATGAAATCGCTGGTGCCTCAGGCTGACAGGTAAAACTTAGTGTTTTCGGTGATCACTGTATTCGTACTCGTTAGATTCTATCTTTTCGATACCGGCTTCGAGAATGTTGATCAGCTGCCTGGCAACGTCGGTAGTTAACCATAAAGTTCTGTCTACCTGAGCATCCTCGGGTGTCTGGTCTTTTGAAGACAGGTAATGAAGACGTATCATCATGGCGTCATAAGAGTCGACGGTACTGATATCCCAACCAACAAGCGGGTGTGTCTGAATAACTTCATCATTTCTGTCCATATAGACCCCTTATATTGTAGTGACTGACGTGAGTGACTATCTGAGGATCAATGCGGCTCATTATCAGGTGAGCTATTTCAGTATAAACAGTTAACGCAATTTATGGAGAGGTTTGAGAGGTTTTAATTGTAAATAATTTGTATTGATTATCCGGGAGTCAGAATAATCTGGAGTTTAACCAAAATTACTTTTTAATTTGGGTGTTTTTTATACGAGCGAAGAGAATGAAAAAACCGGACTGCGACGCCCGGTGAAATACGCAAATAGCCTTACGGCGGGTTTTAATAAACCTGATTATTATTAATAAGGTATTGAATCTGAGTGCGTTCTGAAAAAATTCATGCAGTTACTCATCATTCTGATTTGAAAACCAGTCATCTGCACTTTCCCAGGTTTCCTGGAGAATTTCTTCGATAAGATCACGATCTGTTTTGGCTCCCCCCAGCACGGACAAGCTATTTGCGCCGGCGTAGCGAACCTGAATTTTATTTTCGCGATCGGAAAACTGTTTGTTAATTCTTTTACTCAATTCACCCGATAAGGCATCTAACGCACCCGCAGGCAGAGGCTTGGTTTTATCGATTGTGACTTCAACACGCATAGGACCTCCTGAATAGATTTGACTGTATATTTATACAGTCAAATCCGGATCGGTGCAATACAGAGTTGAAGAGAATCGTATTTTAGTACGACGTCACTTTCCAGTTGAGCGTTTGTCCTGCGAGGAATGGCACAACGCATTCATCGCCCAGCGCAATTTCTTCTGGCTGGGTGACTGGCGTACGCGTCAGTTCGATGAAGTCTTCATTGAGCGGCAAGCCGTAGAAACGCGGGCCATTCAGGGAGCAGAACGCTTCAAAATGTTGAAGTGCATTCATTTCTTCGAAAACGGTCGCGTAAGCTGAAAGTGCCAGCGGGGCGTTGAAGCAGCCTGCGCAGCCGCAGCTCGATTCTTTGCGGCCTTTGGTGTGTGGCGCAGAATCCGTGCCCAGGAAGAAGCGATCGGCACCGCTGGCAATCACTTCACGCAGGGCTTGCTGATGAACATTACGCTTCAGGATTGGCAGGCAGAACAGGTGAGGGCGTACGCCACCCACCAGCATGTGGTTACGGTTAAACATCAGGTGCTGAGGCGTAATGGTCGCGCCGAGGTACTGATTGCCGGACAGAACGTA
Source organism: Rahnella sp. PD12R (assembly GCF_019200965.1). Classification (NCBI taxonomy): domain Bacteria; kingdom Pseudomonadati; phylum Pseudomonadota; class Gammaproteobacteria; order Enterobacterales; family Yersiniaceae; genus Rahnella; species Rahnella sp. PD12R. The sequence continues at coordinate 81,658 of NZ_JAHTMS010000009.1, forward strand.
TTGCGCCGCTTCTTTGGTCGTGATGTGTTCGAACACGATTTTCAGTTCAGGAAACTGGCGGCGTACCGGATCCATCACTTCATCAATAAAGCGCGCTTCACGGTCAAAAATGTCCACATCGCTGTGAGTAACTTCACCGTGGATAAGCAAAGGCATGCCAATTTTTTGCATGCGTTCCAGCACCGGATAGATCGCCTTAACATCAGAGACACCGTGCTGAGAGTTGGTCGTTGCATTGGCAGGATAGAGTTTTGCGGCAGTGAATACACCTTGCTCGAAACCCTGAGAGATCTCATCAGGATCCAGAGAATCCGTCAGGTAGCAGGTCAGCAATGGGGTGAAGTTATGCTCTTTCGGCAGTGCAGCCATAATACGTTCGCGGTAGGCGATTGCTGCTGCGACGGTTGTTACCGGAGGCGTCAGGTTGGGCATAACAATCGCGCGGCCAAAGACTTCACTGGTGAAAGGCAGCACGGTGCTGAGCATTTCATCGTCACGAAGGTGAATATGCCAGTCATCTGGGCGGCGGATTTTCAAAACTTGCGGTGTGGCGGTCATCAGGCAAAACTCCGGCATTGAGAGACAAGATGTTGGGAATCAGGTGCGGTAATGGGAGCATTAACGGCGGGGAACAAGAATAAGCGTAAAACCGTTGTGTTGCATCTGTTAAATAAAGTTCGTATTGAAATCAATGTATCGAAAGGTTCATAGTGGGCGTAGATTTTAGTCAAAGTGCTTCCAGGCACTGTGGAAGCAAGACAAAAAACAACAGGAGAACCAGTATGGAAATCAGAGTTGTTGCCACAATTGTTGCTAAACCAGAGTTTAAAAAACAGGTAACAGAAGCTTTGCTTGACGTTATTGAACCCAGCCGTCAGGAGGTTGGGTGCCTGCAGTATGAACTGCACGGGGATCTCGATAAGGAAGGGACGTTCGTGTTTTACGAGCGCTGGGCTTCTGAAGATGCACTGAAGCAACACAACAAGACAGAGCATTTTCAGCATTTTGCCAAAAGTCTCGAAGGTAAACTGGAAGAACTGACTATTCGCCGTCTGAAAACCCTGGCCTGAAAACGTCTCAATCTGCCAGTCATTGTTGCTTAATAATAAAAAAACCCGCCAAGGCGGGTTTTTGTTTAGAGCATTTTCAACGCATCACTCAGAAGGCATTTCAGGTTTGGTTGCTGGTGCCGTTGCAGTGCTTACTGCTGCATGGCCGCCGGCAGAACCTTTACCTTCGAAGCCGAATTCAGGACGAACCCAGTCGCTGTGACGGGCAGGTTCCTGAACATACTGAGGGGCTGGCGCTTTGGTCATCGGTGCAGTGGCATGATGTTTAAAGCGTGGTTCAGCAACGACAGCTTGAGAGACAGAAGTTTCAACATGAGCAGGGGCTTTCACCTCTGGCGCTGTTTCTGCGGCGTACTGTACCGGAGCAACAGGCTCAGCGTTAACTTCAGGTTCTGCTGCTACCGGAGTCTGAACTTCAGGTTCAGCAACAACAGGCGCTGGTTCAACAACAACCGGTTCGTGTGCTTGCGGTGCAACTTCTACGCGCGGTGTCTCGTCAACTGGCTCTGAAGTTTCAGGTTCAACCAGAACAGGTTCTTCGGCAACAGGTTGTGCAATTTCAGGCACAACATTTTCTTCCGCTGGTGCTTCCGGCTGTACTGCTTCAGTAACCGGAACTGCTTCAACCGCAAGAGTTTGCTCAACCGGAGTGGCTTCAACTTCAGTTGTTTCATTCAGAACCGGCGTATTGACCTGAGCGATTTCAACCTGTTGTGTCAGCACTTCTGGCGCTTCAGTTTCTGCAAACTGTTGTTCAGATGACTGCGCAACCGGGTAAGTGATCCAGACCTTACCTGACGCCATTTCCGGAGAAACATACGCACCGGTCAGAGGCATTGGCGACTGAGTCGGGTAACGCTCATCACGATAACGGCGACGACGCTGACCGCTTACACGCAGGTGGCGCGGAGAACGACGTGAGCGACGTGGCATACCGTTTTCACGGCTGTTGTCATTCAGGTTTTCTTCGCCTTCAGCTGCATTAACTGTTTCCGCTTCAGAAGGTGCCTGTTCAGTAAATACCGGAGCCGCAGGGCGTGTACCGGTAATCAGTAACTGTGCAGCAGCTTCTGCTTCGTGATCAACTTCTTCTGATTCGAAGCGAACTTTCTGCGTTAACTGGCGACGCTGACGGCGCTGAGCTGGCTGACGATCTTCTTGTTCCGTTTCATCACTGACCGGCGCGGCGATTTGCTCTACAACAACAGCATCCTGAATTTTTTCTTCAGTCTGTGTTTTGCGCTTATCTTCAGAACGGCGACGCGAACGCTCACGACGAGGTTGTTGCTGCTGCTCTTCACGCGGTGCAGTTTCAACGTCTTCGTTACGGCTTTCGCTAACAACAGGTTCCTGGTTACGACGGTTGCGGCGTTGATCATCACGCTGCTCGCGATTATTTTCGCGGTTGTCACGGCTTTCGCCACGATTATCACGATTATTCTCACGGCCTTCACCACGATTGCCACGGTCATTGCGTTCGCCACGTTCACCGTTGCGATCACGACGTCCGCCTTGACGACGCTGGTTACGGCGTTCGTTGTTACGACGATTTTCAGTTTCAGTGGCTTCAGCTTCTTTCGGCGCTTCAACAGGTTTAACTTCCTGCTGTGGCTCCGGTGCGAACAAGCTTTTCAGCCCGCTCAGCAGACGGCTGACAAAACCGGATTTCTCAACTGCTGGTGCGGCTGGCGCATTAACCGTTGTGGTACGGGTTTTAACCGGTTCTTCAACAGCGGTTTCCTGTTCAAAGCTGGACGGAGGTGCTTCACTTTGCAGGGCAAACGCAGCCAGTGCCGGTTGCTCAGGGCGACGACGCTCAGTCGGCAACTCTTCAGAAGGTTGCAGCATTTCTGCTTCGTGAATTTGTGGCAACAGATAGCTCAGTGCAGAGATTTCTTCGCCTTTGCGTACGCGCAGAACATGGTAGTGCGGGGTTTGCATCTGATCGTTTGGAACGATCACTGCACGGACGCCGCCTTGACGTTTTTCGATGGCATTCACCGATTCACGTTTTTCGTTCAGCAGGTAAGAAGCGATAGGAACCGGAACGATCGCATGAACTTCTTTGGTATTTTCTTTCAGCGCTTCTTCTTCAATCAGACGCAGAATCGACAGCGACAGGGACTCGTTATCACGAACGGTACCTGTACCTGCGCAACGTGGGCAGATGTGGTGCGTTGATTCACCCAGTGACGGGCTGAGGCGCTGACGGGACATTTCCAGTAAACCAAAGCGGGAAATGCGACCGATTTGAATACGCGCACGGTCCTGACGAACGGCATCACGCAGACGGTTTTCCACTTCGCGCTGGTGGCGAACTGGCGTCATATCGATGAAGTCGATAACAATCAAACCACCGAGGTCACGCAGACGTAACTGACGGGCAATTTCATCGGCGGCTTCAAGGTTGGTATTGAATGCGGTTTCTTCGATATCGCCGCCGCGGGTTGCGCGTGCGGAGTTGATGTCGATAGCCGTCAGGGCTTCAGTGCTGTCGATAACAATCGAGCCGCCGGAAGGCAGGCGCACTTCACGCTGGAAAGCAGATTCAATCTGGGATTCAATCTGATAATGGCTGAACAGCGGGATCTCACCAACGTAAGGTTTGATTTTGCTGCTGAAATCAGGACGGCCAAGTGCAGCAATGTGCTCTTTTGCCAGATCGAGAATTTTAGGGTTATCGATGAGGATTTCACCGATGTCCGGGCGCAGGTAATCACGGAATGCGCGGACGATAACATTACTTTCCTGATGGATGAGGAAAGGAGCAGGGCGGCCTTCAGCGGCTTTCTTGATGGCATCCCAATGCTTGAGGCGGAAAGTCAGGTCCCACTGCAGAGCTTCAGCAGATTTGCCAACGCCTGCGGTACGAACAATCAGACCCATGCCATCAGGTAATTGCAGTGAAGACAGCGCTTCTTTCAATTCTGTACGGTCGTCGCCTTCAATACGGCGGGAAATTCCCCCAGCACGTGGATTGTTTGGCATCAGAACCAGGTAACTACCGGCCAGGCTGATAAACGTCGTCAGCGCTGCGCCTTTATTTCCACGCTCTTCTTTATCAACCTGAACGATCACTTCCTGACCTTCGCGCAAAACATCTTTGATGTTCGGGCGGCCATGGGAGGAATAGTTACTTGGGAAATATTCGCGGGAAATTTCTTTCAGAGGGAGGAAACCATGCCTTTCCGCACCGTAATCTACGAATGCCGCTTCCAGACTTGGTTCAATGCGGGTGATTTTACCTTTGTAAATGTTCGCTTTTTTCTGCTCATGGCCCGGACTTTCAATATCCAAATCATACAGTCGCTGTCCATCTACCAAGGCAACGCGCAACTCTTCTTGCTGAGTCGCGTTGATCAACATTCTTTTCATCTTAACTTACTCATTATTATTCCATTATTGACAGAGCTGCGGGCAAAATGACCTCATGACCGGATAAACCGTTGGCCCCGAGTCTTCTCGCAAATCGTCAACCTCACGGCTGTCGCTTGCATAGGGGCGCATTATTTCGGTAAGTCTGCTTTTGCTGTATTAAAGACACCAGCGTTATGAAAGCAGCACTTTTATTAGGGGAATAGCTTCTGAATTTACGTTAACAGATCTCATTCCGTTCGCCGGCCAAGCTGCAACCCGCAGCCCGCTAATTGCTTGATTTCACATTACGTCTTACGCCATTGCTGCGTTTTTGTGCGATCAGGCAAATCTATAATTCCTGCGTTTTCCCTAACTTAAGAGAAACAACGCCGAAAGTGACTTCATTATTCCATTGCAGGCACTCTGATAGCAAGGTGACTTTTCCCATGCGGGTAAGATATTTACCTCAATGAGATATGTGCCGCATTGTCTTAACTTTTGTATTCTTTAAAAACGGGTGAAGCAGGCAGGTTTTCCTCGGCATTTACTGGTAAAGTAAGAGTTAAGCACATAAAAATCAGTGGCGCGAACCGTGCCGGATATTTAGAATCGCGAGCCATGAAAACTGAGAACCCAACTGTACAATTAATCCCCATTTCTGAAGATGAAGCCGGTCAGCGCATCGACAACTTCTTACTCAAAATCCTGAAAGGCGTGCCGAAAAGCATGATCTATCGCATCGTGCGTAAGGGCGAAGTCCGGGTTAATAAGAAAAGAATTAAGCCAGAATATAAGTTATTAGCTGGCGACGAAGTGCGTGTGCCGCCTGTTCGCGTAGCCGAAAGGGATGAAGCGCCGGTTTCTGCCAAACTGGATAAAGTAGCCGCACTAACCGACTGTATATTGTATGAAGACGATTACTTATTAATTCTGAATAAGCCGTCTGGTACTGCTGTTCACGGTGGCAGTGGCCTGAGCTTTGGTGTTATTGAAGGTTTACGGGCACTTCGCCCTGAAGCGCGTTTTCTGGAATTAGTCCATCGTCTGGACCGTGATACCTCGGGCGTATTGCTTGTCGCTAAGAAACGTTCAGCATTGCGTTCCCTGCACGAACAACTGCGTGTGAAAAGCATGCAGAAGGATTATCTGGCGCTGGTGCGCGGTGAATGGCCGTCACATTGTAAAGTTGTGCAGGCCCCTTTGCTGAAAAACATTTTGCAAAGTGGCGAGCGTGTTGTGCGCGTTAATGCAGAAGGTAAACCCTCTGAAACGCGATTCAAAATTGAAGAGCGTTATGAATTCGCGACACTGGTAAAAGCCAGCCCGGTAACCGGCAGAACGCACCAGATTCGTGTTCACGCCTTGCATGCAGGTCATCCGATTGCTTTTGATGACCGTTATGGCGAGCGTGATTTTGACGCAAAACTGGCAGGCACGGGGTTGAATCGTTTATTCCTGCACGCTGCGGCTTTACGGTTTGAACATCCGAACACCGGTGAAACGCTGCGTATTGAAGCGCCGATGGATGCCAAACTGCGTAATTGCCTGAAAGTTCTGCGCAGTAAAAGCACTTCACGTTAACGCTTCTGGATTCGTTAATAAGGGGCGCACAGGTTGCGCCTCTTTTCTTTTCATCTACACCAGCGGATTCACACCGTGCGCCCTTAACAAACCCAGCAGGGCAATAAGGGGTAATCCAATCAGCGTATTCGGGTCGCGCCCTGAAAGGCTGTCAAATAGCGTGATACCCAGCCCCTCAGATTTAAAACTTCCCGCGCAATCGTAAGGCTGTTCGCGATGCAAATAGCCTGATATCTCTTCGTCTGTTAATGCCCGGAAGACGACGTCAAAAGTTTCGCACAGCGTCTGTGCCTGTTGCTTCTGGCTATTATCGTAAAGGCTGAGACCGGTATAAAACGTCACGGTTTTTCCGCTCGCCGCGCGTAACTGGCGAAAGGCATTTTCGAAAGTATGTGGCTTGCCGGTAATATGCCCGTCGATCACGCAAACCTGGTCAGAGCCGATAATCAGGTGCTCCGGGTAGTTTGCGCTGAGTGCGGAAGCTTTAGAACGGGCCAGTCGTTTAACCAGTTCATCAGGTTTTTCGCCTGCAGATGGTGTTTCATCAATATCGGGCGATGCGCATGAAAAGGCGAGACCCGCCTTCGCCAGCAGGGCTTTCCGGTAGACTGAAGTAGAGGCCAAAAGTATTTTTTTCGTGGATGTCTGCATAATTTTTTTTTCACAAAGCGTAGCGTTATTGAATCGCACATTTTAAACTGTCGGCCGCTGTGGAAGCGAATATTGGTGAAAGGTGCGGTTTAAAGGCCTTTTTCTTTGACTCTATGTCGTTACAAAGTTAATATGCGCGCCCTATGCAAAAAGTAAAATTACCCCTGACCGTTGATGCGGTCCGCACAGCCCAGAAGCGTCTAGACTATACAGGTGTCTATGCTGCAGAACAGGTAACGCGGGTTGCCCAATCAGTGGTTAGCGTGGATTCTGACGTACAAACCTCTTTGTCGTTTAATATCGACAATCAGCGCCTGGCTGTGATTACCGGCCACTCCGATGTTGCTGTAACTCTGGAATGCCAGAGATGCGGTAAGACGTTTGAACATCAGGTTCACACAACGTATTGTTTTAGTCCTGTCCAAAATGATGAACAGGCTGAGGCATTACCGGAAGCGTACGAGCCGATCGAAGTCGATGATTTTGGCGAAGTTGATTTGCTGGCAATGATTGAAGACGAAATTATTCTTTCTCTGCCTGTCGTTCCGGTACATGAATCTGAACACTGTGAAGTGTCCGACGCGGACATGGTGTTTGGTAAACTGCCTGCAGAGGCGGAGAAACCAAATCCATTTGCCGTATTAGCGAGTTTAAAGAAAAGTACTTAAGGAGTAAGGTCCATGGCCGTACAACAGAATAAACCAACCCGTTCTAAACGTGGCATGCGTCGTTCACATGACGCTCTGACCACTTCCACTCTGTCTGTGGACAAGACTTCTGGTGAAACTCACCTGCGTCACCACATCACTGCCGACGGTTTCTACCGCGGTCGCAAGGTAATCGGCTGATATTTGCCTGCAACTTATTCACGTGATAAGTGCTGGCAAGGCGATACCTTGACTCGTCTAACCGTCGCGTTAGATGTAATGGGCGGGGATTTCGGTCCTTCCGTCACAGTGCCTGCTTCATTGCAGGCACTGATTTCTAATTCTGAATTAGACCTTCTTCTGGTCGGTGATCCCGACGCAATCACACCTTTCTTAGCCAAAGCCGATCCTTCTTTAACAGAACGAATTCGGATAATTCCTGCTGAATCAGTAATAGCCAGTGACCTTCGCGCGTCGCAAGCTATACGGGCCAGTAAAGGAAGCTCAATGCGTGTGGCGTTGGAACTGATCAAAAGTGGTGACGCGCAGGCGTGCGTCAGTGCCGGGAATACCGGTGCGCTGATGGGATTAGCCAAACTGGTTGTAAAGCCTCTGGATGGCATTGAGCGCCCGGCGCTGATGAGCGTATTGCCCAATCAGCAGCGCAGTAAAACCGTGGTGCTGGATCTGGGGGCGAACGTTGAGTGTGACAGCACAATGCTGGTTCAGTTTGCCGTTATGGGTGCAGTGATGGCCGAACAGGTGGTGGGTATTAATAACCCCCGAGTTGCCTTGCTGAATATCGGTGAAGAGGAAAGCAAAGGGCTGGACAACATCCGTGAAGCCGCTGCCATTTTAAAAAATACCGCACTAATCAACTATATCGGCTATCTTGAAGGCAATGACCTTCTGACCGGTAAGACTGACGTGATGGTGTGTGACGGCTTTGTCGGTAACGTGACGCTCAAAACCATGGAAGGTGTAATAAGGATGTTTTTGTCACTGTTAAAATCCTCAGGCGAGGGTGGCAAGAAGGCCTGGTGGCTGAAATGGTTAGGTCGGATAGTACAGAAGAAATTGCTAAAGCGTTTTAGCCATCTCAACCCCGACCAGTATAATGGCGCATGTTTGTTAGGATTACGGGGCATCGTTATTAAAAGCCACGGCGGAGCAAACCAGCGTGCGTTTGCTGTTGCTATCGAACAGGCTGTGCAGGCGGTGCAGCGGCAGGTCCCTCAGCGGATCGCCGCGCGCCTTGAAGCTGTATTACCCAAGAGTGACTGATCGTACATGTATACAAAGATTCTCGGTACGGGGAGCTATTTGCCCGTGCAAGTTCGGTCTAATGCCGACTTAGAAAAAATGGTGGATACCTCCGACGAGTGGATTGTCACCCGCACAGGTATTCGTGAACGTCGTATCGCTGCACCGGATGAGACTGTGGCCACAATGGGCCTGCACGCAGCAGAAAAAGCACTCGAAATGGCCGGCGTCAGCGCGAGCGACGTAGGCCTGATCATTGTTGCAACAACCTCATCTTCACATGCATTCCCGAGTTCAGCCTGCCAGGTGCAGAACATGCTGGGCATCAAGGATTCTGCAGCGTTCGATTTGGCCGCCGCTTGTGCAGGTTTCACCTACGCACTGAGCGTTGCCGATCAGTACATTAAAAACGGCGCCGTGAAATATGCGCTGGTGATCGGCTCTGACGTGTTGTCCCGTAAACTCGATCCTGAAGATCGCGGTACGGTGATCCTCTTTGGCGATGGTGCTGGCGCGGTACTGCTGGGCGCATCCGAAGAGCAGGGCATCATTTCCACGCACATGCATGCAGATGGCCATTACGGCAACCTGCTGACGCTGGCTTACCCAAGTCAGTCTGAGCCTGAAAAACCGGCTTACGTCACCATGGCGGGTAATGAAGTCTTCAAGGTAGCCGTGACTGAACTGGCGCATATTGTTGATGAAACCCTGACGGCTAATAATCTCGACCGTTCCGAACTCGACTGGCTGGTTCCGCATCAGGCGAACCTGCGCATCATCAGTGCGACAGCGAAAAAGCTGGGCATGGGGATGGATAAAGTTGTCGTCACTCTCGATCGTCACGGTAATACTTCAGCGGCTTCTGTGCCTGCTGCGTTTGACGAAGCGGTGCGCGATGGCAGAATTCAGCGCGGGCAGTTAGTGCTGCTCGAAGCATTTGGCGGTGGCTTTACCTGGGGCTCGGCGCTGGTACGTTTCTGATTTAACAGGAAGATAAAAATGACAAAAATTGCAGTTGTTTTCCCTGGTCAGGGTTCTCAGACGCTCGGTATGCTGGCTGATTTAGCGACAGCAAACCCGATTGTTGAAGAAACATTTGCCGAAGCTTCTTCGGCGCTGGGGTATGATTTATGGCAGTTGGTGCAGCAGGGGCCAGCTGAAGAATTGAATAAAACCTGGCAGACACAGCCTGCCTTGCTGGCCGCGTCCGTCGCTATCTGGCGTGTCTGGCAGCAGCAGAACGGCACTCAGCCTGTTCTGATGGCCGGCCACAGCCTGGGCGAATATTCAGCGCTCGTTTGCGCGGGTGTGCTGGATTTCAAACAGGCTATTTCCCTGGTTGAACTGCGCGGCAAACTGATGCAGGAAGCCGTACCCGCGGGTACTGGCGCAATGTATGCCATTATCGGTCTGGACAACGATGCAATCGCTAAAGCGTGTGAAGAATCTGCGCAAGGCCAGGTTGTTTCGCCGGTGAACTTTAACTCACCGGGCCAGGTCGTTATCGCCGGTAACAAAGAAGCCGTTGAGCGTGCAGGTGCTGCTTGTAAAGCCGCTGGCGCAAAACGTGCTCTGCCACTGCCTGTCAGCGTGCCTTCACACTGCGCATTAATGAAGCCTGCTGCTGATAAACTCGCTGTTGCGCTGGAAAATGTGACCTTCAGTGCGCCACAATATTCCGTCGTGAACAACGTAGACGTGAAAGTTGAAACGTCTCCGGAAGCGATCCGCAGTGCTCTCGTTCGTCAGTTATACAGCCCGGTTCGCTGGACTGAATCTGTCGAATTCATGGCAGCACAAGGCGTTGAACAGTTATTAGAAGTGGGACCAGGTAAAGTTCTGACCGGTCTGACTAAACGTATTGTAGACACCCTGACGGCGGCCGCGGTAAACGACACGGCAAGCCTGACTGCGGCGCTTGAGCAGTAATTAAGAGGATGAGTATGAGCTTCGAAGGCAAAATTGCACTGGTAACGGGTGCGAGCCGTGGCATTGGTCGCGCAATCGCTGAAAAGCTGGTTGCTGGCGGCGCAAAAGTGATCGGCACCGCGACCAGCGAAAAAGGCGCTGAAGCAATCGGCGAATATTTAGGCGAAAACGGCAAAGGTATTATGCTCAATGTGGTTGATTCTGCATCTATTGAGCAAGTATTGGCGACGATTCGAGCTGAATTTGGCGAAATTGATATTTTAGTTAATAATGCCGGCATTACCCGTGATAACCTTCTCATGCGAATGAAGGATGATGAGTGGCAGGATATCCTGGACACGAACCTGACTTCAGTGTTTCGGCTGTCAAAAGCTGTCATGCGGGCTATGATGAAGAAACGGTGTGGACGGATTATTACAATTGGTTCCGTTGTTGGCACCATGGGTAACGCAGGGCAGGCGAACTACGCGGCGGCTAAAGCTGGCTTGATTGGTTTTAGTAAGTCTTTGGCACGTGAAGTCGCTTCACGTGGCATTACTGTCAACGTCGTCGCTCCCGGCTTTATTGAGACGGATATGACAAGGGCGTTGACAGATGATCAACGCGCAGGCATTTTGTCATCAGTTCCAGCCAACCGGTTGGGCGATGCCAAAGAAATTGCCAGCGCCGTTGCTTTTTTAGCCTCTGACGAGGCCAGCTACATCACGGGTGAAACATTACATGTCAATGGCGGCATGTACATGATTTAAAAATTACGAAATTATTTGCGTTTTTTGCGGTAAAAACCGCAAAATAGAGCAAATTCGTGGTTTGACCAGCCTGGATTTAGTTGCATCTTTTTCAACATTTTATACACTACGAAAACCATCGCGAAAGCGAGTTTTGATAGGAAATTTAAGAGTATGAGCACTATCGAAGAACGCGTTAAGAAAATCATCGTTGAACAGCTGGGTGTTAAACAGGAAGAAGTAGTGAATGCTGCATCTTTCGTAGACGACCTTGGCGCTGATTCTCTCGACACCGTTGAGCTGGTTATGGCTCTGGAAGAAGAGTTTGATACCGAGATCCCTGACGAAGAAGCTGAAAAAATCACTACTGTTCAGGCAGCTATTGATTTTATCAACGCTAGCCAACAGTAAGCGTACATGCTTTAAGTTTAGATAGTTAGGCGGTCATTCGACCGCCTAAGTTTTTTATATCCCACGGTATTACTACTTTTTCCCTCCCTGGAGGACACACGTGTCTAAGCGTCGAGTTGTAGTGACTGGACTGGGCATGCTGTCTCCTGTCGGCAATACTGTAGAGTCCACTTGGAACGCTCTCCTTGCCGGTCAGAGTGGCATTAGCCTAATCGACCATTTTGATACTAGTGCCTATGCAACGCGTTTTGCTGGCTTAGTTAAAGATTTTAACTGTGAAGACTTCATCTCTCGCAAAGATGCACGCAAGATGGACGCCTTTATTCAGTATGGTATTACTGCCGGTATTCAAGCGATGCAAGACTCCGGGCTTGAAGTAAATGCTGAGAATGCGACGCGTATTGGTGCGGCGATTGGTTCTGGTATTGGCGGCCTTGGTCTGATTGAAGAAAACCATTCCTCATTGGTTAACGGCGGACCTCGTAAAATTAGCCCTTTCTTCGTTCCCTCAACCATCGTTAACATGATTGCCGGTCATCTGAGCATTATGTTTGGGTTGCGCGGACCGAGTATTTCTATTGCTACGGCTTGTACCTCTGGCGTGCACAACATTGGTCATGCGGCACGTATCATTGCTTATAACGATGCGGACGTCATGCTGGCCGGTGGCGCAGAAAAAGCCAGTACACCGTTGGGTGTGGGTGGTTTTGGCGCGGCACGTGCACTTTCAACCCGTAACGATAATCCTCAGGCGGCAAGCCGTCCGTGGGATAAAGATCGTGATGGTTTCGTCCTCGGCGACGGCGCAGGTATTATGGTGCTGGAAGAGTACGAACATGCCCGCAAACGCGGTGCGAAAATTTATGCTGAGATTGTTGGTTTCGGTATGAGCAGCGATGCTTTCCATATGACTTCACCGCCGGAAGATGGCGCGGGTGCGGCTCTGGCTATGGAAAATGCACTTCGCGATGCCGGTATTTCTGCTTCCGAAATTGGTTATATCAACGCGCACGGGACATCTACCGCTGCCGGCGATAAAGCTGAAGCGCAGGCGGTTAAATCTGTTTTTGGTGCGGATGCAAAGAAAGTGCTGGTCAGCTCGACCAAATCCATGACCGGACACTTACTGGGCGCCGCTGGCGCAGTGGAATCTATCTTTACCTTACTTGCTTTACGCGATCAGGCCGTTCCACCGACCATCAATCTGGATAATCCGGATGAAGGCTGTGATCTGGACTTCGTGGCACATGAAGCGCGTCAGGTAAAAGATCTGAATTACTCACTGTGTAACTCGTTCGGTTTTGGCGGCACTAATGGTTCGCTGGTATTCCGCAAGATCTGAATCCGGTAAAAATCTGTCCGTCTGTAAAAGGCCCGTTATTGGGCCTTTTTGCTGTCTGCATAAAAGGTCTGACTTGTGCCAAACGGCAGTTCAACAAAATGCGTGTTCCAGCGCTCTGCCTGGCCCGGTACGATAAAGTAAGAATGCTCCACTTGATGCAACAGGCCCGCTCGCGCAGGCTCTTCAGTCAGAGAATCTTAACGCCCGGAGGAAGTAACCATGTGGATCAACGGTGTGGCGCAAGCTGCATTGCCGGCAGGAGATCGTTCGGTGCAATTTGGCGATGGCTGCTTTACGACGGCCAGAGTGATGAACGGCGAAATTCAGTTTCTGGACGCCCATCTGCAACGTTTGCAGCGTGCGGTTGCCGTATTACGAATTGAGGGCGTGGACTGGCAGGCGCTGGAGCGTGAAATGGTTGGGGCCGCGCAGCATGAGCAAGAGGGCGTGGTGAAAGCCATTTTGACGCGCGGGCAGGGCGGGCGTGGCTACAGCACGGCAGGATGCAGCGGCCCGACACGTATTGTGTCGGTATCGGGTTACCCGGCGCAGTATCACCAATGGCGCGAGCGCGGCGTGAAGCTTGCGTTAAGCCCGGTGATGCTGAGCAAAAATCCCCTGCTGGCAGGAATTAAACATCTCAACCGTCTTGAACAGGTCATGATCCGCATGCATCTTGACCAGACAGACGCCAATGAAGCGCTGGTGGTTGACACCTCCGGTTGCCTGGTGGAATGCTGTGCGGCCAATTTATTCTGGCGCAAAGGAAATCAGGTCTTTACGCCGGATTTATCGCACTCGGGCGTCGACGGGATTATGCGTCAGCATCTTATCCGCGTGATTGAATCAGCCTCTCCCTGGGTTTTACATCAGGTCTGTGAAACGCCCGAAACACTAACGGATGCTGACGAAATCCTGATTTGTAATGCACTGATGCCCATTTTACCGGTGGCAGAAGCCTGTGAACGTCATTACGCCGGGCGGCATTTGTACAATTTCCTGCACCAGAGCTTTTAAAAAGTGAACAAACAATGACGAACAAAAAAACGAAATTTTTCGCCCTGATTGTCCTGATCCTGCTTGGGCTGGCGGCGCTGAGTTACCATAAAGTGAAGCAGTTCGCCGACCGCCCGATCAACGTCAGCAGCGAAACCATTTTCACCCTGCCAGCCGGTACGGGGCGTGTGGCGCTGGAAACGCTGCTCATTGATAAAAAACTGATTAAATCAAGTCACTGGTTCCCGTGGTTATTACGCCTTGAGCCTGAACTGAGCGAGTTCAAAGCCGGGACGTATCGTCTCGAAAAGGGAATGACCGTCCGTCAGATGCTGGAATTACTGAAAAGCGGCAAAGAAGCGCAGTTCAGCATCCGCTTTGTGGAAGGTTTCAAACTGAGTGACTGGATGAAAGTGATGGAGAAGTCGGAATATCTGAAGCATGAGCTGAACGGCAAGAGTGGCGAAGAGATTGCGGCGGCATTAGGCATTACCGACACCAAAAATGCAGAAGGCTGGCTCTATCCCGATACCTATCATTACACCGCCGGTATGACCGACATTTCTCTGCTCAAACGTGCGCACGTGCGGATGGAAAAAACCGTTGCCGACATCTGGAAAGGCCGCGCGGACTCACTGCCGTATAAAACGCCCGCCGATATGGTGACGATGGCGTCGATTATTGAAAAAGAAACCGCCGTAAAAGATGAACGCCCGGAAGTGGCTTCCGTCTTTATCAACCGTCTTCGTATCGGCATGCGTTTGCAAACTGATCCGACGGTCATCTACGGTATGGGCGAAAACTACACCGGTAATATCACCAAAAAAGATTTGGAAACGCCGACGCCTTACAATACTTACGTCATTACCGGTTTGCCGCCATCGCCAATCGCGATGCCGAGCGAAGCTTCGCTCCAGGCTGCGGCGCATCCCGCAAAAACGCCCTATCTTTATTTTGTCGCAGACGGCAAAGGCGGGCATACTTTTAGCACTAACCTTGTGAACCACAACAAGGCGGTTCGTGTGTATTTAGAGGCTCTGAAAAACAAGAATGAAAAGTAACTTCATTGTAATCGAAGGCCTTGAAGGGGCAGGGAAGACCACCGCACATGACGTGGTTGTGAATGCGCTGCGCCAGCATGGTGTGGAGGACATTGTGTTTACCCGGGAGCCGGGCGGTACGCCGCTGGCAGAAAAGCTGCGTGACTTGTTCAAACGTGGCGTGGACGGCGAAAAACCTACCGTAAAAGCGGAAGTGCTGATGCTTTATGCCGCGCGCGTTCAGCTGGTTGAAACCGTGATTTTGCCTGCTCTGGCGCGTGGTGCCTGGGTTGTAGGCGATCGCCATGATCTCTCGTCGCAAGCCTATCAGGGCGGCGGACGTGGTATTGATGCAAAACTGATGAGTTCATTGCGCGACACTGTGCTGGGCGATTTCCGTCCTGATCTCACGCTTTATCTCGATCTGCCACCGGCTGTTGGCCTGCAACGCGCCCGTGCGCGCGGTGAGCTGGATCGTATCGAACAGGAAGCGCTGCCATTCTTTGAGCGTACGCGTGCGCGTTACCTCGAACTTGCCGCCGCCGACAGCCGCATCAAAACTATTGATGCGTCGCAGACCATCGGACAGGTTAAAACTTCCATCGAGCTGACGCTGAAAAACTGGTTCGACGAACAGGCAGCAAAAGGCCAGATGTCATGAGTTGGTATCCGTGGCTCAGCGGCCCTTACCGCCAGTTAATCGGGCAATATCAGACCGGGCGTGGTCATCATTCCCTGCTGATGCACGTTGCGGCGGGAATGGGCGATGACGCACTGGTCTATGGCCTGAGCCGCTGGTTGCTTTGCCAGAATAAAGACGGTGAAAAGAGTTGCGGTAAATGCCACAGCTGCCAGCTGATGATCGCCGGAAACCATCCTGACTGGCATACCTTGCTGCCTGAAAAAGGCAAAAATTCGCTGGGCATCGACCCGGTTCGGCAGCTCATTGAAACGCTCTACAATTACTCGCAGCAGGGTGGCGCGAAAGTGGTGTGGATCCCGCAGATGGAATTGCTGACGGAAGCCGCGGCGAACGCCTTGCTCAAAACGCTGGAAGAACCGCCTGCCGGGACCTATTTCCTGCTGGGCTGCCGTGAACCTTCGGCGTTGCTGGCCACTATCCGCAGCCGCTGTTTCTACTGGCATCTGCCGGTGCCGGAAGAGGCGTTATCCGTACAGTGGATCAACCGCCAGCTCAGCGCGGATCCGGTGGCGATTAAGACCGCATTGCGGCTGACCAACGGTGCGCCGCTCTCTGCGCTGGAACTATTACAGCCCGAGCGCTGGAAACAGCGTGTGGCGCTGTGCCAGCAGCTTTATACCCAATGCCAGCAGCAGGATATGCTCTCGTTACTGCCGCAACTCAATCATGACGATGCCGCTGACCGGCTGTACTGGCTGGCAACGCTGTTGCTTGATGCCATCAAATGGCAGCAACAGGCCGGGCATTTCATCATTAACCACGACCAGCAGCCCCTGATAAGCCTGCTTGCCAGTGCGCAATCCAACGCTTCGCTGCAACAATCCGTCAATGCGTGGATGCACTGCCGCCAGCAGTTACTTTCCATTGTGGGCGTGAATCGCGAACTGCTGCTGACCGAGCAGTTGCTGGAATGGGAGCAAATGTTGCGTGGTTCCGTTCCTTCCTCATTTTTCAGTTCGTCACTGACGCGCTGAAACCGAATTATCATCAACAGACCGTAACGAGTTAATACTATGTTTTTAGTCGATTCCCACTGCCATCTCGACAGCCTGGATTACAACGAGCTGCACTCCGGCGTTGATAACGTGCTGGAAAAAGCCCGCGAGCGTGACGTGAAATTTATGCTGGCCGTTGCGACCACATTACCGGGATACGAGGCGATGGCGCAGCTGATTGGCGACCGTCCTGAAGTGGCTTTTTCCTGCGGCGTTCATCCGCTGAACATTGATGACGGCTACGATTTTGCCGAGCTGCGACGTCTGGCTGCCAGCTCGAAAGTGGTGGCGATGGGCGAAACGGGTCTGGATTATTTTTATCAGAAAGAAGCACATCAGCTGAAATTGCAGCAGGATTCTTTCCGTGAGCACATCCGCGTTGGCCGTGAGCTGAACAAACCGGTGATCGTCCACACCCGCGATGCACGTCAGGATACGCTCGATATTCTGAAAGAAGAGAAAGCCGGTGAATGCGGTGGCGTTCTGCACTGCTTCACCGAAGATATCCCGACCGCAGAATTTCTGTTAGATCTCGGTTTCTACATCTCCTTCTCCGGCATCCTGACTTTCCGAAATGCTGAATCCTTACGCGAAGTCGCCCGTTATGTGCCCTTAGACCGTCTTCTGGTAGAAACCGATTCTCCGTATCTGGCACCGGTTCCGCATCGCGGTAAAGAAAATCAGCCTGCCTACGTGCGTGATGTGGCCGATTACATGGCTGTTTTGAAAGGCGTCAGCGTCGAACAGCTGGCCGAAGTGACAACAGCAAACTTTTCACGATTATTTCACATCGATGCATCCTCTCTGACCTAAGCTTTCGCTAAGTCATATATTCCGGATTTATTTTTCATCTCGTAATTAATCGCCATATTGAGGTATCTTGGCACCGTTTTTCACGGTGTCAGGGCCGCGTTTTTCGGATTTTGTGCGGGTAAGTGCGGGTTTTTAATACGCTCTTACTGCATTTTTCAGAAAAACGTGACTGCCATCAAACATTAACAAAGGGAATTATTTTACCCTGCGTAAAAATTAAAAGGGGTGCTTAGACACCCGACAGCAAAAGACTCTCAGAGCCTTTGCAAAGCGGTTCGCTACTAAGCGAAATCGCATGAAGTATCAAAAAGCATCATTACTCAGGAGCACACTCAATTATGTTTAAGAACGCGTTTGCAAACCTTCAAAAGGTCGGTAAATCGCTAATGCTGCCAGTTTCCGTACTCCCAATCGCAGGTATCCTGCTGGGCGTCGGTTCTGCAAACTTTAGCTGGCTGCCAATGATCGTTTCCCATGTTATGGCCGAAGCCGGTGGTTCAGTCTTCGCTAACATGCCTCTGATTTTCGCTATCGGTGTGGCATTAGGCTTCACCAATAACGACGGTGTATCTGCACTGGCATCGGTTGTTGCGTACGGCATCATGGTGAAAACCATGGCGGTTGTCGCACCTCTGGTTCTGCATTTGCCGGCTGAAGAAATCGCAGCTAAGCATCTGGCGGATACCGGCGTACTGGGCGGTATCATCTCCGGTGCGATCGCGGCATACATGTTCAATCGTTTCTATCGCATCAAGCTGCCTGAATACCTGGGCTTCTTTGCGGGTAAACGTTTTGTTCCGATCATTTCTGGTCTGGCTGCCATCATTCTGGGTGTGGTTCTGTCCTTCATCTGGCCTCCAATCGGTACAGGTATCCAAACCTTCTCACAATGGGCTGCTTATCAGAACCCGGTGGTTGCGTTCGGTATCTACGGTGTGGTTGAACGTGCGCTGGTACCGTTTGGTCTGCACCATATCTGGAACGTTCCATTCCAGATGCAAATCGGTGAGTACGTGAACTCTGCCGGTCAGGTCTTCCACGGCGATATCCCACGTTACATGGCGGGTGACCCAACTGCAGGTAAACTGTCAGGCGGCTTCCTGTTCAAAATGTACGGTCTGCCAGCAGCGGCTGTTGCTATCTGGCACTCAGCAAAACCTGAGAACCGTGCCAAAGTCGGCGGTATCATGATTTCCGCTGCTCTGACCGCGTTCCTGACCGGTATCACCGAGCCAATCGAATTCTCCTTCATGTTCGTGGCGCCGATCCTGTATGTGATCCACGCGATTCTGGCCGGTCTGGCATTCCCAATCTGTATCCTGTTGGGTATGCGTGACGGTACCAGCTTCTCCCACGGTCTGATTGACTTCATCGTACTGAGCGGCAACAGCAGCAAAATCTGGCTGTTCCCAATCGTTGGTGCAGTGTATGCGGTGATTTACTACAGCATCTTCCGTTTCCTGATTGCGAAACTGGATCTGAAAACTCCTGGCCGTGAAGACGCTACCAGCGAAACTTCTACTCAGGGCGGTTCTGAAATGTCTGCTTCTCTGGTTCAGGCTTTCGGCGGTAAAGAAAACATCACTAACCTCGATGCCTGTATTACGCGTCTGCGCGTCAGCGTAGCCGACGTCTCTAAAGTTGATCAGGCTGGCCTGAAAAAACTGGGTGCGGCAGGTGTGGTTGTGGCAGGTTCTGGTGTTCAGGCAATTTTCGGCACCAAGTCCGATAACCTGAAAACAGACATGGACGAGTACATGCGTAACCATTAATGGTGAACGCTGTCTGGTTCTGAGAAAGGAGGCTTCGGCCTCCTTTTTTCATGCCTGCGGTTTGTGGATAAAGACAGCGCCGCCTTCGGGTGGCGTTTTCTGCGTCAATTAAGCATCAAAAAGCGTAATCAGGTTGAAAGGAATGGAAATTCTAACCCATACTGCGTACAACGCTTTTTACTTTGTTAAGGACAGTTAAGATGGCCGAAGAGACAATTTTCAGCAAAATTATTCGCCGTGAAATTCCTGCCGATGTGGTTTACCAGGATGAGTTAGTCACGGCGTTCCGCGATATTTCTCCCCAGGCGCCAAGCCATATTCTGATTATCCCGAATGTCCTGATCCCAACGATGAACGATGTTGATGCCAGCCATGAAGCCGCTCTCGGCCGCATGATGACGGTCGCGGCGAAAATCGCCGAACAGGAAGGGATTGCGGAAAGCGGCTACCGTCTGATCGTCAACTGCAACCGTGACGCAGGGCAGGAGGTTTATCATATCCACATGCATCTGGTCGGTGGCCGATCGCTCGGTCCATTGCTGTCACGTCAGTAAGGATAAACATGCGTTTATTGATGGCGTTATTGCCGGTCGTTTTGCTGATAGGTTGCAGCAGCAAACCGGGCATTGCACTGAACAATCAGCAACGGGTGGTGATGGAATCTCCCGTCCTGACGGCGGGAATCATCCCAGGTTCGCCATCGGTGTCGGATTCAGGCGGGCAGAAAAAAGCCACCAGCACACTGGATAACAACCAGCTACATCCTGTGACCTTACATTATCGTTTCTACTGGTACGATAAACAGGGGCTGGATTTATTCCCGGTCGCTGAAGCGCGGACGGTGACGGTGCCGGCAAACAGCAGCGTAAAGATCAGTTCGCAGAACGGTAATCTTGATGCGTACAGCGTGCGTGTTTACCTTTATCTCTAATTTTTCGTACGGAGAAGGTTGATGAAAAAGTATTTTCTCATTGTGGCGATGGCCGCACTGATCCTGGGCGGTTGTACTTTGCCAAACCAACAACAAACGCAGCCACAACAGCCTCAACAACCTCAGCAGCCGCAACAACCCCAGCCGCCGGTCAATCCGCCGGTTCCTGAGCAGCCGCAGATTCAGCCGGTTCCGCAGCCGCCGAAACTGGCCAGCATTGACTGGACTTCCACCGTTGAGCCGATGCTGGCGAAAATGCTCAAGGCCAATGGCGTCCAGGCTGGCAGTGTTCTGCTGGTCGATGGTGTGAAAAACAGCACCAATGGCACACTGCAAACCTCCAAAGCGACCGATGCTTTACGCAGTGCGCTGGCCAATAACACAACGTTCCAGCTGGTGCCTGCGGATCAACTGGCTTCCGCCAAGCAGTCACTCGGCTTATCGCCGGATGACAGCCTGTCGTCCGTGAGCAAAGCCATCGGGCTGGCCAACATCGTCAAAGCGCAGTACGTGCTTTACAGCACGGTGAGCGGCGATGTGAAAGCGCCGACAATGTCGATGCGTTTACTGACAGCGCCGAGCGGCGAAATTGTCTGGTCAGGTCGCGGTGCGGTTCAAAATTAAGGCTGAACTCAGCCCTGAAAATCAGCTACAGCAACTGATTGAGCAACATTATCCGGCGGTGAAAACCGCCGGTTTTCATTTATCACCCGTGGCCGGTCTGACGGGCGAAAGCTGGAAAATTGCTTCTCCGGCAGGCGATATGCTGGCGCGTCATCAGTCAGGTGAACGCCGGAACGCCGGTGTGGAAAGACAGCGTGAACATGCCATTTTGCGGCATATTGCGCGGCAGAGTCTGGGGCCTTGTGTCAGACTCAGTTCACCGCCGTGGTTACTGGTGGAATGGATTGCAGGTGTGCCGCTCAGTGAGGCGGCGTTTGTCTCCGCGCAGGGGCAGAAATCCGTCAGCCAGAGCCTGGCAAAACTGCACCGGCTGGCATGTACTGGTTATCCGCTGGATTTACGCCGTCAGTTTGCCCGTTACTGGCAGCATATTGACCGGCGCAGGCTCACGCCGCGCTGGCTGGCGCTACACCAGAAAATGATACGGCGTAAATTGCCCGTGCCACTGAAAATGGCGCTTCTTCATATGGATATCCACGCGGGAAACCTGCTGGAAACGGAGAAGGGCGTGCGGTTCATTGACTGGGAATATGCCACCGACGGCGATATCGCGCTCGAATTTGCAGCGCTGTTTCGTAGCAATGGTTTAGATCCGCTTCAGCAGGACGCGTTTCTTCGTGAATATGCTGAGGCGGGCGGTTATCAGGACCTCCCGCTTTTCCGCCAGCAGATTAGCCGCTGGTTGCCGTGGGTGGATTATCTGATGCTGCTGTGGTTTGAAGTCCGCTGGGCGCAGACCGCTGATAAGAAATACAGTGAATGGGCGCAGCCGCTGCGGGTCAGGCTGTTTGGCCGCGCCCATGATTAACATGTGAAAACTTAAAAGGAGCGTCCATTTTGCTGGGACCTGTAATGCTGGATGTGGCTGGCTACGAGCTGGATGCCGAAGAACGTGAAATTTTGCAGCACCCGCTGGTTGGCGGGCTGATTCTGTTCACCCGAAATTACCATGACGTTGACCAGTTACATGAACTGATCCGCCAGATCCGCGCCGCTTCGCACGATCGTCTGGTACTGGCCGTTGACCAGGAAGGCGGCCGCGTACAGCGTTTCCGCGACGGTTTCACCCGCCTGCCTGCCGCCCAGTCTTTTGCGGCGCTCAATGAAGCGCACGAAGCCCGACGTCTGGCACAGGAATCGGGCTGGCTGATGGCGTCTGAAATGATTGCGATGGACATCGACATCAGTTTCGCGCCGGTGCTGGATATCGGCCATATCAGTGCAGCGATTGGCGAACGTTCTTTCCACGCTGAACCGCAGAAAGCGCTCGACATGGCCGAGCAATATATTCTCGGCATGCATTCAGCGGGCATGAAAACTACCGGTAAACATTTTCCGGGGCACGGCGCGGTCACCGCCGATTCTCATAAAGAAACACCGCGCGACGACCGTCCGCTGGACGTAATCCGCGAGCACGACATGGCAATTTTCCGCCAGCTGAATGCGCGTAAATTGCTCGACGCCGTAATGCCGGCGCACGTCATTTATACTCAGGTTGATCCGCGTCCGGCCAGCGGTTCGCCGTACTGGTTACAGGAAGTGTTACGTAAAGAACTGAAATTCGACGGCGTGATCTTCTCCGACGATTTATCGATGGAAGGCGCTGCGATTATGGGCAGCTATGCTGAGCGCGGGCAGGCCTCCCTGGATGCCGGATGCGACATGATTCTGGTGTGCAATCACCGCGAAGGTGCCGTCAGCGTGCTGGATAACCTGTCACCGGTCAAAGCTGAGCGTGTTGCACAGTTGTATCATCGGGGGCTGTACAGTGGAAAACAGGCCCGTCAGGACCTGATGAATTCAAGCCGCTGGAAACAGGCGAACCGTGAATTAACGACGCTTGATGCCCGCTGGCAGGAGCACAAACAGGCGACCCGTTAACATTTTTCAGCGGGTATGAGGGTGTCAACGCACATTCAGGATGAGGTAAACGATGATTATCTATTTACATGGTTTCGATTCAACCAGTCCCGGTAACCACGAGAAAGTGCTGCAACTCCAGTTTATTGACCCGGACGTGCGCTTTATCAGTTACAGCACGCTGCACCCGCGTCATGACATGCAACATTTGCTGAAAGAAGTTGATAAAGTACTGCATGAAACCACCGACAAACTGCCGCTGATCTGCGGGGTAGGGCTCGGCGGATTCTGGGCGGAACGCATCGGTTTTCTGTGCGGCATCCGTCAGGTGATGTTCAACCCGAACTTATCGCCGCAGGATAATATGGCCGGGAAAATCGACCGGCCGGAAGAGTACGAAGATATCGCCACCAAATGTATCAGTGATTTTCGCGAGAAGAACCGAGACCGTTGTCTGGTCATTTTATCCCGTGAAGATGGCGTGCTCGACAGCAGCAAAACGGCGGAGAAATTGCACCATTATTATCCGGTTGAATGGGATGAACATCAGACCCATAAATTCAAGGATATCTCGACCCATCTGCAACGTATCAAAGCCTTTAAAAATATCATTTGATTAACATTACCGCTGAAAACCACTGCCCTTGTGCGGTGGTTTTTTTATGTCTGAATCTCCCGCCAAAACGTTTTTTTGTTGCATATCCAGTCCTAACTCCCTGATTTAAAGAAGTCAAAATACATGCCATTTCACTAAGTCAAATTAATCAAATGAATTTAAATTGACCTATATCAATTTTGGTATGACCAAATCACCACGCATGATATCCTCCGTCTCAGATACCGATTTAACTTAAGCAACCCTATGTAATATAAGGATAATATTTTTACTCTTATATAACAATTGGTTCACATTTGAGGGGGTCATTTTGACATCACCAATGAAGAAAATTGTGATTATCGGCGGTGGCGCCGGCGGTTTAGAACTGGCTACCAGCCTGGGCCATAAACTTGGCCGCAAGAAAAAAGCGGAAATCATTCTGGTCGATCGTAACCACAGCCATTTATGGAAACCGCTGTTGCACGAAGTGGCAACCGGCAGCCTGGATGACGGCGTGGACGCGCTGAGCTATCTGGCGCATGCCCGCAACCACGGTTTCACTTTCCAGATTGGCTCGCTGACCGATATCGATCGCGAAAATCAGACCATCAAACTGGCTGAAATCCGTGATGAAAGCGGCGAAGTTCTGGTGCCCGTTCGCGACATCGCGTACGACACACTGGTTATGGCGCTGGGCAGTACGTCGAACGACTTCGGTACGCCGGGCGTGAAAGACAACTGCATTTTCCTGGATAACCCGCATCAGGCGCACCGTTTCCATAACGAAATGCTGAACCTGTTCCTCAAATTCTCTGCAAGCGCTGACAAGCAGAAGAAAGTGAATATCGCGATTGTCGGCGGCGGCGCGACCGGCGTTGAGCTGTCTGCCGAGCTGCATAATGCGGTGAAACAGCTGCACAGCTACGGTTTTGAAGGGCTGGACAGCGATGCGCTGAACGTCACGCTGGTGGAAGCGGGTGAACGTATTCTGCCTGCGTTGCCTCCGCGCATTTCCGGTGCTGCGCATCAGGAACTGACCAAACTGGGCGTTCGCGTGCTGACGCAAACCATGGTGACCAGCGCCGATAAAAACGGCCTGAACACCAAGTCCGGCGAATTCATTGATGCTGACCTGATGGTCTGGGCTGCCGGGATCAAGGCACCTGATTTCATGAAAGATATCGCAGGTTTGGAGACTAACCGCATCAACCAGTTAGTGGTCGAACCGACGCTGCAAACCACGCGTGATCCGAACATTTATGCGATCGGCGACTGCGCATCCTGCCCGCAGCCTTCCGGTGGTTTTGTGCCGCCGCGCGCGCAGTCCGCGCACCAGATGGCGTCCCGATGCTTCGCTAACATCATGGCGCAGCGTAAAGGGCAGAGCCTGAAACCGTATGTCTACAAAGACCACGGTTCACTGGTTTCTTTGTCGCGCTTCAGCACAGTCGGCAGCCTGATGGGTAACCTGATGCGTGGCTCGATGATGATCGAAGGGCGTATGGCGCGTCTGGTTTATGTTTCCCTGTACCGCATGCACCAGATTGCGCTGCACGGTTACATTAAAACCGGCCTGATGATGCTGGTCGGCGGGATCAACCGTGTGATCCGTCCGCGTCTGAAACTGCACTGATTCTGAACAGCCGGCTTTTTTTTCTGAGCTGGCTGAATCGTTTCATACCTAAAAGCCTGTTTCTTACAGGCTTTTTTCATTTTTCACATTCTCCACACAAAAAGCATAAGATTCTGCCGTTTTTACTTTGTCAGCTAAGAATTCTCTGAAACACCCCGTTACACCCGTCATTCCTCTCACTTACAGAGTTCGTCTTATTGTTCACTTACGTTTCCTTGTGCAGACTTAACAATAAGTTTACAGAAGGCGATTCACGCACGCCGCTCCTCAGATGTGTTGCTGTCCGCTGAGGTGTCCCCGAAACCGGGACAATTGCGTGGTAACATTTTCGGAGGAAGTCCTGTGAACAAGTCAATGTTAGCTGGGGTCGGTATCGGAGTGGCTGCGGCGTTGGGCATTGCTGGCGTTGCGAGCATGAACGTTTTTTCATCGGGTCCGGAGTACGCGCAGGTTGTCAGCGCGACGCCAATCAAAGAGACCACTAAAACCCCGCGTCAGGAATGCCGCAACGTAACGGTGACTCACCGTCGTCCTGTACAGGATGAACATCAGATTACGGGTTCCGTACTGGGTGCTGTTGCCGGTGGCGTGCTGGGACACCAGTTTGGTGGTGGCCGCGGACGTGATGTCGCGACGGTAGCCGGTGCGCTGGGTGGCGGTTACGCCGGTAACCGTGTGCAGAGCAGCATGCAGGAAAATGATACGTACACGACTCAGCAGCAGCGCTGTAAAACCGTGTACGACAAAGAGGACAAAACGCTCGGGTATGATGTGACCTACAAAATAGGCGATCAGCAAGGGAAAGTTCGTATGGACCACGATCCGGGCACTCAAATTCCGCTGGATAAAAGCGGTCAGTTGCAGCTTACCCGTTCGTAATTTCCGGTAAGCCGGATAAAAAAGCCTGAGGTTTTCCTCAGGCTTTTTTTGTGCGCCGGAATCAGCCATTGTTTCAGGCTGCGGCGTTTTCCTGTGCTATTCCGTTCTTGTGTTTCACAATGTCAGCCATCACTGCCAGCGCAATTTCAGCCGGGGTTTTGCTGCCAATAGCTAAACCCACCGGCGCGTGAAGCCGTACGAAATCCTGCGTCGTGAAATCCGCAATAGTTTGCAAGCGCTCACGTCGCCTGGCGCTGTTACGCTGTGAACCCATCGCACCGATATAAAACGCCGGTGTATTAATGGCTTCCATCAGCGTCAGATCATCCATTCGCGGATCGTGCGTCAGCGCCACAATCGCCGTGTTGGCGTGGCAACCTTGCTGCTCGAGATACCGCGCCGGAAACTGTTTTTCCAGCCGGATCTCCGGTTTCAGCGCGGGCAAAAAGTTTTCCAGAACCTCTTCCCGGCATTCACAAATCACCACTTCAAAACCCAGCGCACAGGCGAAATCCGCACAATACAGCGCAACGTTCGACAGCCCGGCGATCAGCAACTGCGGCGGGGCGGCAAGATGCAACGTCACGCAGTTGCCGTCGCGCATCACCTGAGTGGAATTGCGGTAAGTCGTCAGCGTCAGATGATCACAGGCCGCAGGCAGCGTGAGCGATTTATCCAGTGCGTAATGTCCGGCCAGCGCCATGCCCATTTTTTGCAGATACTCGCGGTTTCCGGCCGTGGCAGGGAGATATTCAATCAGTACGTCGAGCGAACCCCCGCACGGCAGCGCAATATTGGGCGTGAGGCCACCTTCGCCATAACGCACAATCTGACTGGCCTGCTGATATTCACCGGCCGCGATGCGTTGTAAGAAATCTTCTTCCACACAGCCGCCGGACAGCGAACCGCAGTATCGCCCGTCGCTGGCAGCAACCAGCAGC
The DNA here is from genome assembly GCF_019200965.1 of Rahnella sp. PD12R. Lineage (NCBI taxonomy): Bacteria > Pseudomonadati > Pseudomonadota > Gammaproteobacteria > Enterobacterales > Yersiniaceae > Rahnella > Rahnella sp. PD12R. The sequence goes on from NZ_JAHTMS010000009.1 coordinate 108,482, forward strand.
GCACCGGGCGCTCGCGGGGAAGAGCCGTAAGTTGTCAGCACGGTACACAGCCAGACCGGATGGCGCGTCAGCCAGTCGCTGGCCTGCGCGATGACCTGATTATCAAGATGTTGCATACATATTTCCGTCCGAAACGCGCGCTGAAAGTTGGGAAGGCAGATCGATATCGCGGATCACCGCCGGATTATTAAAATCTACGCGCAGCATTTCATGGCTGTGGAGCAGTTCCCGCGCGCCCTGGTCGCCGCGCAGTTGCAGCAACTTTTCCCTGAGCAGGCAGGCAAATCCTACCGGATGCCCCGGTTCGTTTTGCCAGTAAGGGCGAACAATCGAAGCGCTGCGCAAGGTATCAGCCACGGCGATAAAAATATCTGATGTCACAAAAGGCATGTCCGCAAGATGAATTAACCAGCCGTCCCAGTCCGGCGTATCCCGCACACCTGCTGCAATAGACTCACCGGTTCCGCCCGTTTCGGCCAGCGTCACCGGCACCTTCGCGCGTGCGCAACTGGCCTGAACCGGCACATTATCCGGGCGGGTAATGACGTGAACCGGCATTCCGCTGGCTATTGCCTGCGCCAGCGTGGCGTCGAAAACCGTCACAGAATTTTCTGCTGTTTCCGTCATTACCGCATTGAGTTTATTGCCCGTGCCGCCCGCAGCGAGAAACCGGTTTCCTGAACCCGCCGCGAGAAGAAGAATGCCTGCCATATTTGCGTCTATCCCTTTTGTACATTGTTTGCGCAACACAAATAATTATCCCATTTTTTTGCGCAAGTTTGTGAACGAAATATTAAAAATGTGTATTCGATCATTACTTAATTCGAACTGAAAACCTATAATCGCCCGCGATAAGCGGTATTTACAGCATTTGTTGCAAGCTGTAAATGTGCCGAAAAATAAGAAAGACAATAAGAAGCAAGGAAATTTATGAGCAATTTCAACCCGTCCAGGCGGCGCTTTGTCAAAGGCGCTGTGATCGCTGGCGTCTCTGTTTATCTCGCCCCGTTGCACAGCAAGGCCTACGCCGCGCTGTTCGAAGAGAAAATTCTCCAGTCACCACAATGGGATGCGCAAAACAAACGCGTCCGTTTCCGTATCGATGGCAAAGCGAAGGTTATGGGGCAAAAAGTCTTTGCCCGCGATATCCGCGCCAAAGACATGCCGCACTGGCCGCAAAAACAGGCCCATGCCTTTATCCTGCGCGTAACGCAGGCTGACCGTGTTTATTCCGGGCTGGATTTATCGCTGCTCGGCGACGATTTACAGCCGGATCAGCTGGTCACTGCCGACGTGCTGGCGCGCGACGGTCTGGCGTTCCCGGCGTTTTACGGCGAAGACATGCTCCTGCCGGAAGGCAAAACGCCCGCCTATCTCGGGCAGGCCGTGGCGATTCTGGTCTATCAGGATTTTGCCAAATTCCGTTTCGCTAAAAATGCCCTGAAATTTAAAGATGGCGTGGTGCGTTATGGCGAAAAAACCGGGCCACTTGAACGTGATCCCTGGGGCACATTCCGGTTTGTCCGCGTCGGTGGTGAAACCGCGTATGAAGACGATACGTTCTCCAGCCTGAAAGATATGCCGGTCTTCCCGGTGGGCATGCGCAAACATCTGCCGGTCTGGCCGGAAGGGCGCGAAGGCGGCAAGCTGGACGAGCAGGGGATGTTCTATGCCGGTGAAATGGCTGACGAGCTGAAAACGCCACCGCCGGACTGGCTGGTGATGTCGCGCCGTTTTACCACGCAATCGGTGGATACGTCCGCGCTTGAACCGGATAACGCCAACGGCTGGTACGACGCCGCTTCGCAAACGCTGCATATGGTGGTGCCAACGCAATCGCCGCAGGAAGTGGCTGACGAAATGCCGCGCATGATGGCAAAAGGTCACCGCACGGTGAAAACGCTGATCCTGCATCCGTGTTATACCGTCGGTTACGGTTCGAAAGATCACTATAACTTCCCGTACTACGGCGCTGTGGCGGCGATGTACGGCGACGGCGCGCCGGTACGTCTGGCGAACGACCGCTTCGAACAGTTCCAGTCTTCGCTCAAGCGCCATGCGTTTGATATGAACTACGACATTGCCGTGAACCGCGAAACCGGCATGCTTCAGTCATTTCACGCCGCGATGACCGCAGACGGCGGCGGCCGCAGCAACTTTACGCCGTCCGTTGTGATGGTCGGCGCAACCGCTGCGCAGTCGATTTACTACTTCCCGAAAAGTGATTTATCCGCCGTCGGGCTGGCCTCCCGGGCGCTGGATGCCGGTTCCGCACGCGGTTACGGCACGCTGCAAAGCATGGCCGCCACCGAGATGATGATGGATGAACTGGCCGCTGAACTGAAGCTGGATCCGATCGCATTCCGCATGCGTAACGTCCTGAAATCCGGCATGAAAAATACCCAGGGCGCCATTCCGGCGGGCGCAATCCGTGCGGATGAAGTACTGGAAAAAGCCGCTGTTCATCCGTTATGGACGGAGCGTCAGAAGCGCAAGGCAGACTTTGAAAGCCAGAATCCGGGCAAGCGCTACGGCGTCGGTTTTGGCTGTGTACAGAAAGACTTCGGTACCGGGGCAGAAACCTCTTTTGCCCGCGTGGAAGTCAGTGAAAACGGGCAAATCAGCCTGTGGCACAGCGGAGCAGAAATGGGCACAGGAATGTCCACGTCGCAGTCCGTGTTGTGCGCTGAATGGCTGGGGAAACCGGCTGAACAGGCGCATTTCTCGGTAACCGACTGGTCCGTACTGCCGGTGGAAACCAGCGGCGATCCGTACATTATGTCGCAGGAAGATCAGGACAAACTGCAAACCAACCCGCGCTGGTCGCCGTCGTACTGCTCGCCGTCCAGCGCCAGTAACTCGGCCTATTACTTCTCACACAGCACCCGCGAAGCGGCGCGCCTGATCTTCGAGCACGGCCTGTGGCCTGCGGCGATGGCAATCTGGCAAACCGGTATTGGCGGCGGACAGGCTGCGCCGTACATCGTGCGCAAAGAAGATGCGCGCTGGGTGGATGGCGGCCTGACGGCTAACGGAATGCAAATTCTCAGCCTCGAAACGCTGGCAAAAAAAGCTTATGAAATGAAAGGCCTGACCGGTGCGACCGTTCATGTCTTTAACCGCTGGCAGTGGGCCGAAGCCGATTTCACACTGAACAATATCCGTCAGCGCGTGCCTGTTGACGGGATGTCCGTGCGTCAGGGCGCGGGCGAATACCAGACGCTCAACCGCGACGCCGTCTATTACCCGCCAACACAACGTAATAACGCGTCGGTGACCTATTACAGCGCGGTCGGCACACTGGCCGAAATCTCAGTGGAAATCGCGACCGGTAAAGTTGAGTTGCTGACGCATCATTCGATTATGGAGTGCGGCAATCTGATCGTGCCTGAACTGGTTTCCGGCCAGTTGCAGGGCGGGCTGGCGATGGGCATCGGCCATGCATTACACGAGTATTTGCCACTGTACGAAGACGGGCCGGGCAACGGAACCTGGAACTTCAACCGCTACCATTTGCCGCGCGCCAGCGACGTTGCCGTCTGGAAACAAACCAGCGATATCCTGCCTGCGCTGTCGGAAACCGATCCGCCGAAAGGCATGGCAGAAGTGGTGATGATCCCGGTCGTCGCCGCGCTGGTGAACGCCATCGCCCATGCCACTGGCCACCGTTTCCGTGATTTGCCCGTCCGTGCTGAAAATATTCGTGAGGTTTTACAATGAGCATCAAAACGCAGCCTTTAGAGCTGACTATCAACAATCAACATTACGGCCCGCTGGACGTTCCCGAAGGCCTGATGATGATCGACTTTCTTCACGAATATGTGGCGCTGACCGGTTCCCGCCTCGGCTGCGGGCAGGGAATTTGTCACGCCTGCGTGGCGATTGTCGATCATGAAAGCGGCACCAGCGAAGAAGTGCGGACCTGCATTACCGGCGCACATTTCTTTAACGGCAAAAAAGTGCGTACCGTCGAAGGACATGCCAAAACTGATGACAAAGGCGAAGTCACGCTGTCGCCGGTTCAGCAGGCATTTCTGGAACATTACAGTTTCCAGTGCGGTTACTGCACGCCGGGCTTTGTCAATGCGGCAACGTTGCTGCTTGAGCGTCTGGAAAAAAATCCAATCGCACTCAATGAGCTGGAAGGTGCGATTGAAGCGGCGCTGGAAAATCACATCTGCCGCTGTACCGGTTACGTGCGGTATTACGAAGCGGTGCGTGATGTCGTGATGAAAACTCCAGGCCTGATCCGGGAGCACGCGTGATGAAAAAACGTCTTTTTCTCCTGCTGCTGGCGGTGATTATCATCGTCGTGGCGGTGCTCTGGTGGCGTGAAAACCGCACGCCGGACGCGCCGGTGCAAAAAGTCACGGCGGACACCACACAGATTGAACGTGGCCGCTATCTGGTTCAGGCGTCCGACTGTGCCGCGTGCCATACCGCGTCCGGCGGCGCACCGCTGGCGGGCGGTTATCCGCTGGAAACGCCATTCGGCAAAATCTTTGGCAGCAACCTGACGCCGTCCGCAGACGACGGTATCGGCCGCTGGACGTCGGATGATTTCTATCTGGCGCTCACCAAAGGCGTTGCGCCGGGCGGGCGTCATCTGTATCCGGCGATGCCTTACACCTCGTATAAAGGCGTGACCCGCAAGGATTCTGACGACATGTACGCATTTCTGATGACGCGTCCGGCGGTGAATCAGCCGGTGCCGGAAAACGAAATGCCGTTCCCGTTCAACCAGCGTATGGCGATGATTGGCTGGAACCTGTTGTTCCGCACTGCCGATCCGATCCCCGCCAGTTCGCAGGGCGATTCTGCTGACTGGCAGCGCGGGCAATATCTGACGGATGTGCTCGGCCACTGCGGCGAATGTCATACGCCACGCGGTGCGCTGGGGCAGATGCATACCGATAACAACCTGAAGGGCGGAACGCTGGGGCGGATCACCGCGCCGGACATCACCCCGCAGGCGCTGGCGCAGCGCGGCTGGAACCCGGCAGATCTCAGCCGTTTCCTCGCCACCGGCATTGCACCGCAGGGATCGGCGTTCGATGAAATGCACAAAGTTGTCGATCTGAGCACCCGTCATCTTACCGAAGACGATCACCGCGCGATCGTCACTTATCTGCTGGGCGACAAACCGCCTGCGGCTGTCCCGGTGGCTATCGGGCAGGGCGGCAATGACGCCGGCCGCATTACGTATCTGGATCAGTGTTCCGGTTGCCATATGGCTGACGGTTCCGGCAAACCGCACGTTGCCGTGGCGATGCAAAACAACGCCACGCTGCGTCAGCCTGATGGCCGTAACCTGATTGTTTCGGTACTTGAAGGCTTACCGGCGCAGGAATTCCCTAACGGCGAAAGCATGCAGCCGATGCCGGGCTTCGCGGAGCGCCTGAACGACGCGCAGATTGCCGAAATGGTGAATTACCTGCGCGTAACGTTCGGCGGATTGCCGGGCGATATCACGCCAGAGCAGGTGAAGGCGCTGCGCAAACCGTAGTGGAACGCGCTGATAAAGCATGAAAAAGCCCGGTGAAGGGGATATTCACCGGGCTTTTTATTTTATGACGAGAGCCGTCAGATCAGATGCTCTGCAAACTCCCCGAGCATGTCGCCGACAAACTTCAGGCGTTTTGGCCGGTCGGTGAGATCGAGCATAAACTTCAGTTTAGTCGGGCCATCAAGGCGGTAAACCTGCGGCTGTTTTTGCAGCAGGCCAATCAGGAAGCCAGGATCTACACGGTTTTTATCGCCAAATTCAATGAATCCACCACGTTCGTTGCCTTCGATACGTTTGATGCCCAGCGTTTTTGCTTTCAGGCGCAGTACGGCAATCTGCAACAGATTACGCGCACCGTCCGGCAGCGTGCCGAACCGGTCAATCAGCTCGACGCGCAGCTCATCCAGCTCGCCTTCGGTTTTGGCACTGGCGATACGCTTGTACAGCGACAGACGCGTGTTGACGTCAGGAATGAAATCTTCCGGCAACAGTGCAGGCATGCGCATTTCAACTTCGGTCTGGCTGGTGGTCAGATCTTCCAGCGACGGCTCGCGGCCTTCTTTCAGCGCTTCGACGGCGTTTTCCAGCAGTTCCATATAGAGCGAGAAACCGATGCTAGTCATCTGACCGCTCTGGCCTTCGCCGAGCAGTTCACCGGCCCCGCGGATTTCAAGGTCGTGCGTTGCCAGCGCAAAACCGGCACCCAGGTCTTCGAGCGACGCGATAGCTTCCAGACGTTTGTGCGCATCCGTTGACATCGCTTTTGGCGGCGGCGTCAGCAGATAAGCATACGCCTGATGATGCGAACGCCCGACGCGGCCACGCAGCTGGTGCAACTGCGCCAGCCCGAAGTGATCCGCGCGCTCAATAATGATGGTGTTCGCCGTCGGAATATCGATCCCGGTTTCAATGATGGTGGTACACACCAGCACGTTAAAACGCTGATGGTGGAAATCGTTCATCACGCGTTCGAGGTCGCGTTCGCGCATCTGGCCGTGGCCGATGGCAATACGCGCCTCGGGCACCAGTTCCGCCAGGCGCTGTGTGGCTTTCTCGATATTTTCGACATCGTTGAATAAGTAGTAAACCTGCCCGCCGCGCAGGATTTCACGCAGAATGGCCTCGCGAACCACCAGGCTGTCGTACTCACGCACGAACGTTTTGACCGCCATACGGCGCGCCGGTGGCGTGGCAATAATCGACAAATCGCGCATGCCGCTCATCGCCATATTCAGCGTGCGCGGAATTGGCGTGGCGGTCAGGGTCAGAATATCGACGTCCGCACGCATCGCTTTGATGCGCTCTTTATGACGCACGCCGAAGCGGTGTTCTTCATCGACAATCAGCAGGCCGAGGTCTTTCCAGCGCAAATCACTTTGAAGCAATTTATGCGTTCCGATGATGATATCGACCTTGCCTTCGACCGCATCTTCCAGCACCGCGTTTTGCTCTTTGGCGCTGCGGAAACGGGACATCATTTCAATGCGCACCGGCCAGCTGGCAAAACGGTCGCGGAAGTTATCGAAATGCTGTTGCGCCAGCAGCGTGGTCGGCACCAGAACCGCGACCTGTTTGTTGTTGGAGACCGCGAGAAACGCCGCGCGCATCGCCACTTCGGTTTTGCCAAAGCCCACGTCGCCGCACACCAGACGATCCATTGCGAGAGGCTGCGTCATGTCTGTGAGAACGGCGTTGATGGCCTGCGCCTGATCCGGCGTGGTTTCAAAAGGAAACGCCTGGCAGAACAACTGGTACTGCTCTTTATCATGCTTAAACGCAAAACCGGCTTTCGCTTCGCGCTGGGCGTAAATATCCAGCAGCTCGGCGGCCACGTCGCGCACCTTCTCGGCGGCTTTCTGACGGGCTTTCGACCAGGCTTCACCGCCCAGTTTATGCAGCGGCGCACTTTCATCCGCGCCTCCGGCATAACGGCTGATCAGATGCAGGGATGACACCGGCACGTAAAGTTTGTCTTCACCGGCATAAGTCAGAATCAGGTATTCAGCGGTAATCCCGCCGGTTTCCAGCGTGGTCAGGCCAAGGTAACGGCCTACGCCGTGCTCAACGTGAACCACCGGCTGACCGGGGCGCAGTTCTGCAAGGTTGCGGATCAGCGTATCGGTGTTAATCGAGCGGCGGGTGTCCTGACGACGACGTGCCACACGCTCACCGAGCAAATCACTTTCACAAATCAGCGCCAGCTGTTTATCCGCATCAAGAAAACCGCGTTCACACGCACCGATCATGATGTAGCGACCGACCGTTTCGGCTTCTTCAATGCGGGTAATCAGCGCGGGCATCAGTTTGATGCGCGCCAGCAAATCTTGCAGCGTTTCGCGGCGGCCTTCACTTTCCACCGAGAACACCAGGCTGCCCGCGAAAGATTCATTGAACCGGCGCAGGTTATCCATCGGCGCTTTGTTTTGCGGCTGGACGGATAAATCCGGCAGTTTCTCGTAGCTCAGGTTGGTGTTGGCGGCTTTCTTCGGCAGTGAATCCGTACGCAGCTGAACGCGAGGCCAGGCTTTCAGTTCGGCGTGCAACGCATCGACGCGCAGCCAGAGATTTTCCGGTTCGAGCAGCGGACGCATCGGATCCACGCGACGGCTTTCATAACGCTGGCAGGCGTCCTGCCAGAAACGTTCGGCGGCGGCTTCCAGATCGCCGGTATTGAGCACCAGCGTGTTTTCCGGCAAATAGCTGAAGAGCGTGGTCAGCGGCTGGCTGAAGAACAACGGCTGCCAGTATTCGATACCGGCGGGGAACGTGCCTTTGCTGACCTGCTGGTAAACGTGCTCAGCGTCGCGGCGCACCTCAAACTTCTCGCGCCACTGGCTGCGGAACAGTTCGATGGCGTTTTTGTCAGTCGGGAATTCGTGCGCGGGCAGCAGATTAATGTGGTCGACTTCCGTCAGCGTGCGCTGGGTGTCCACGTCGAAAATGCGCAGGCTGTCGATTTCATCGTCGAAGAAATCGATGCGGTACGGCTCTTCGCTCCCCATCGGGTATAAGTCGAGCAGGGCGCCACGGGTGGCAAACTCACCGTGTTCCATCACCTGATCGACGCTGCGGTAACCCGCCTGTTCCAGCTGTGACCGCAGTTTGTCACGCGAAAGCTGCTGGCCTTTTTTCATCACCAGCGCATGGCCGTGCAGGAACTCATGCGGACAAACGCGCTGCATCAGCGTATTCACCGGCAGAATGATAATGCCGCGCTCCATCGTCGGAAGCTGATACAAACTGGAAAGACGCGACGAAATGATTTCCTGATGCGGTGAAAAACTGTCGTAAGGCAGCGTTTCCCAGTCCGAAATACTCAGGACTTTATGATCGGTAAATTGTTGAATTTCATCACGCAGGCGCAGGGCATTTTGCATATCCGGCGCAATCAGCAGGATAGGACCCGCGTGGCGTTCACTGATTTGGGCGCATTCAAGCGCGCAGGCGGAGCCGGTAAGCTGCCCTAACTGGCGGGTATCGCCCGGGCGTTCAGGCAGCGAATAACGATAATCTTGAGACATAGGCTGTTTTGCGTTCTCGTTTTTGGCGGCTGTCGGAGGCCAATTAGCAGACCGTATCTTGCTTTGCAGGGGTAATCGGGGTCAACCCGTTGTCTGTATAAAATGGTCAACGGCGTCACAAACTTAAACCGATTACTTTGGGTTAGTGGTTCCATAAAGCGGTGCTAGCCTTTATTATCCTTGATCACTTTAGTCTGCGCCATGCACTTATTTGCGGCCAAGCACTTAAAACGGAAGTCATGTATCAACCTGTCGCGTTATTTATAGGCCTGCGCTACATGCGCGGGCGTGCTTCGGACCGCTTTGGGCGGTTTGTCTCCTGGTTATCCACCATCGGCATCACTCTCGGGGTGATGGCGCTGGTAACCGTCTTGTCAGTGATGAACGGTTTTGAGAAGGATCTGGAAGGTAACATTCTGGGTCTGATGCCTCAGGCGCTGATCACGGCACCGAACGGTTCAATCGACCCGCAGAAAATCACCCACGATCAGGTTTCCGCGCTGAAAAGCGTGAACCGCGCCGTGCCGCTGACCACCGGTGACGTGGTGCTGCAAAGCCCCGGCAGCGTGGCAGTGGGCGTCATGCTCGGCGTCGATCCTGACCAGAAAGATCCGCTGGCGAAATACCTGATTGGCGTCGCCCAGCAGGAACTGCAACCGGGCAAATACAACATCATTCTCGGCGACCAGCTGGCGCAACAGCTTAAAGTCCGTCGTGGCGATCAGCTGCGTATGATGGTGACCAGCGTCAGCCAGTTCACGCCGGTCGGGCGTGTGCCTAGCCAGCGCCTGTTTACCGTGATCGGAACTTTCTCCGCCAACAGCGAAGTCGATGGTTACCAGATGCTGGTGAATATTCAGGACGCGTCGCGCCTGATGCTATACCCGAAAGGCAACGTCACCGGCTGGCGATTATTCCTCGATAAACCGCTGGACGTCGATACCCTGAGCCAGCAAAAACTGCCGGACGGTGCCAGCTGGAAAGACTGGCGCGAGCGCCGCGGCGAGCTGTTCCAGGCCGTGCGCATGGAAAAAAATATGATGGGCTTGCTCCTCAGCCTGATCGTTGCCGTTGCCGCGTTTAACATTATTACATCGCTGGGTTTACTGGTGATGGAGAAACAGGCCGAAGTGGCGATTTTACAAACGCAGGGCCTGAGCCGCCGCCAGATTATGGCGCTGTTTATGGTGCAGGGCGCGAGTGCCGGTGTGATTGGCGCACTGCTCGGTGCTTTGCTCGGCGTGCTGCTCGCCACGCAGCTCAACTCGATTATGCCGGCCCTCGGTCTGATGCTGGATGGCGGTTCGCTGCCGGTCGACATTGAACCGGTACAGGTAGTGGTCATCGCGATTGTTGCGATGGCTATCGCTTTATTGTCAACGCTTTACCCTTCCTGGCGCGCTGCTGCCACCCACCCCGCAGAGGCTTTACGTTATGAGTAATTCTTTATTATTGCAGTGTGACAACCTCTGTAAGACTTATCAGGAAGGCAAAATGCATACCGATGTATTGCGCGACGTGAGTTTCGCGATGCAGCCGGGTGAGATGATGGCGATTGTCGGCACGTCCGGTTCCGGCAAAAGTACATTGCTGCATTTGCTGGGGGGGCTGGATTCTCCGACGTCTGGCGAGGTGATTTTTAAAGGCAAGTCGCTCAACGCGATGTCTTCTTCGGCGAAATCAGAACTGCGCAACCGCGAACTGGGCTTCATTTATCAGTTCCACCATTTGCTGCCGGACTTTACCGCGCTGGAAAACGTGGCGATGCCGCTGCTGATCGGCAAAAAGAAATCTGCTGAAGTGCAGGAGCGCGCAATGGCGATGCTGGAGGCCGTGGGTTTACAACATCGCAGCAATCACCGTCCTTCTGAGCTTTCCGGCGGCGAACGTCAGCGTGTGGCGATTGCCCGTGCGCTGGTCAATAATCCTTCTCTGGTGCTGGCGGATGAACCGACCGGTAACCTGGATCAGCGCAATGCCGACAGTATTTTTGAACTGCTGGGCGAGCTGAATGTGCGTCAGGGCACGGCATTTCTGGTGGTGACGCATGATTTGCATCTGGCGAACCGTCTGACACGTCAGCTGGAAATGCGTGACGGCAAGCTGCAGCAGGATTCGATGTTGCTGGGAGCGAAGTAATGTCAGGCATTCCATTTTCTTTAACGATTGGCCTGCGGTTCAGCCGTGGCCGTCGTCGCAGCGGCATGGTTTCACTGATTTCAGTGATTTCAACGTTGGGTATCGCGCTGGGCGTGGCGGTGCTGATCGTCGGGCTGAGTGCGATGAACGGCTTTGAGCGCGAGCTGAAAGAGCGTGTTCTGGCCGTCGTGCCGCACGGTGAAATCCGTCCGGTGAATCAGCCGTTTAATGACTGGCAGGGCGTGCTCGACCGTGTTGAAAAAGTGCCGGGTATTGTGGCCGCTGCGCCGTACATTCAGTTCAACGGACTGATTGAACACGGAGCAAAACTGCGTGCAATCCAGCTGAAAGGCGTGGATCCGCAGAGCGAACCGCGTGTCAGCGCCGCGCCGAAATTTGTGCAGAATAACGCCTGGCAAAACTTTAAAGCCGGGCAGCAACAGCTGATCCTCGGTAAAGGCGTGGCGGATGCGGTAGGAGTAAAACAGGGTGACTGGGTGACCGTGATGATCCCTAACAGTGACCCTGAAATGAAACTGTTGCAGCCAAAACGCATCCGTTTGCAGGTCGCCGGGATTTTACAACTCAGCGGCCAGCTTGATCACAGCCTCGGCATGGTGCCGCTGGCCGATGCGCAGCAATACCAGGATATGGGCACCAGCGTCACGGGCATTGATATCAAAGTGAATGATGTCTTTGCCGCGCAAAAACTGGTGCACGACGCCGGTGAAGTCACGCACGCTTACGTCTACATTAGTAGCTGGATTGGCACTTACGGCTACATGTACCGCGATATTCAGATGGTCCGCGCCATTATGTACATGGCGATGGTGCTGGTGATCGGCGTGGCCTGTTTCAACATCGTGTCGACGCTGGTGATGGCGGTAAAAGATAAAAGCAGCGATATTGCGATTTTGCGCACACTGGGCGCGAAAGATGGGCTTATCCGCGCTGTCTTCATCTGGTACGGTTTACTGGCGGGGCTGGTCGGCAGTGTCGCGGGCGTGGTGATTGGTGTGATTGCGTCGTTCCAGCTCACCAATATCGTCAACGGTTTGCAGAAACTTACCGGCCATCAGTTCCTGTCCGGGGATATTTATTTCATCGACTTCCTGCCTTCTGAAGTTCACTGGCTGGACGTCGGAGGCGTGCTGTTAACCGCGCTGGTGCTGAGTTTGCTGGCGAGCTGGTATCCGGCACGCCGCGCCAGCCGTATTGATCCCGCCCGCGTACTCAGCGGCGGCCAGTAACCATGGTTTACGCAACACAATCTTTCAGACACAGAGAGTAAGGAGCACTTCATGCGCACACGTCATCGTCTGTGTCGGTTTCGCAAAAACAAACGTATCCGGCATCAGCGTTTCCGGTCGAATATTTTCCACCGTGACTCAATGGCGGCGGCCTCGCTCAAAAAGCCGTTTGTGGTGGTGCTGACCGGTGCCGGGATTTCCGCTGAATCGGGGATCCGCACTTTCCGCGCCGCCGATGGTTTGTGGGAAGAACACCGCGTGGAAGACGTGGCGACGCCGGAAGGGTATCGCCGTGATCCGGAGCTGGTGCAGCGTTTTTATAATGAACGCCGCCGCCAGTTGCAGTCGGAAGATCTCAAACCGAACGCCGCGCACTATGCGCTGGCGACGCTGGAAGAAGCGCTCGGCGATAACTTTCTGCTGGTGACACAGAATATCGACAACCTGCATGAACGCGCAGGCAGCTCCCGCGTGATCCACATGCACGGCGAATTGCTCAAAGTGCGCTGCACGCAGTCAGGACAGATTCTGGACTGGCCGGGCGATTTAACCGTCGATGACCGCTGCCATTGTTGCCAGTTCCCTGCGCCGCTGCGTCCGCACATTGTCTGGTTTGGCGAAATGCCGCTGGGTATGGACGAAATTTATGATGCGCTGGCAAAAGCTGATTTCTTTGTGGCTATCGGCACGTCCGGGCATGTTTATCCGGCTGCCGGATTTGTACATGAAGCACGGATTGGCGGTGCCTGTGCCGTTGAGCTGAATCTGGAACCGAGCCAGGTTGAAAGCGAATTCGACATGAAGCATTACGGGCTGGCAAGTGAGGTGGTGCCCGAATTTGTGCATAAATTCCTGACCAAAAAAGATGAAGCCTGGCAATAAACCCGCCAGACCTGACGTTGCAGCCGAACTGGCGATGCCTGTTTCCCGTATTCTTCGGGAGTTCATCGCCAGTTGCAACGCCGGTAACTTAAGCGTTATTCATCTTTATCGCTAAAATTGCGCCCGCCCCGAAGAGTTATCCCGTTAAACTTGGTGAAAAATGACCTGACGCAATATTCACGGTTTTCATGCTGCGCATAATAAAACCCAGCCGCCAGAGGATACCTATATGGATAAGTTGCTTGATCGTTTTCTGAATTATGTTTCTTTCGATACCCAATCTAAGCCCAATGTTAAACATACGCCGAGCACCGACGGTCAGCTGAAGCTGGCGCAGGCACTGCGTAATGAACTGACTGAACTGGGATTTTCACAAGTTACGCTCAGTGATAAAGGCTGTGTAATGGCGACATTACCGGGCAATGTGGCCTGGAAAGTGCCGGTCATTGGCTTCATCTCTCATCTGGATACCGCCCCCGATTTCACCGCGAAACACGTTAATCCGCAGATTGTGGAAAATTACCGTGGCGGCGATATTGCACTGGGCAATGGCGATGAAATTTTATCTCCGGTGATGTTCCCGGTTCTGCATCAGTTGCTTGGCCATACGATCATTACCACCGATGGCAAAACGCTGCTGGGGTCTGACGATAAATCTGGCATTGCCGAAATTATTACCGCGATGGTGCGGCTGAAAAACAGCAATATCGCGCACGGTCCGGTGCGTATTGCCTTTACGCCGGATGAAGAAATCGGCAAGGGCGCGCAGAGTTTTGATGTTCCGGCCTTTGGCGCGGAATGGGCGTATACCGTGGACGGCGGTGGCGTGGGTGAGCTGGAGTTTGAGAACTTTAATGCCGCCTCGGCGACCATCAAGATTGTCGGCAACAACGTTCACCCGGGCAGCGCGAAAGGCGTGATGGTCAATGCGCTGTCGCTGGCGACGCGTTTCCACAATGAACTGCCGGTGGAAGAAACGCCTGAACATACTGATGGCTACGAAGGTTTCTATCACCTGACCACCATCAAGGGCAACGTTGAACGCGCGGAAATGCACTACATCATCCGTGATTTCGATAAAACGCAGTTCGAAGCCCGCAAACAGAAAATTATCGATATTGCGCACGTCGTGGGCAAAGGCCTGCACCGTGATTGTTATATCGAAGTGACGCTGGACGATCACTATTACAACATGCGCGAGAAAGTGGCCCAGCATCCGCACATTATTGCGCTGGCGCAGCAGGCGATGAAAGACTGCGATATTGAGCCGATCATGAAGCCGATCCGCGGTGGCACCGACGGCGCGCAGTTATCTTTCCGCGGCTTACCGTGCCCGAACATTTTCACCGGCGGCTATAACTTCCACGGTAAACATGAGTTTGTGACGCTGGAAGGCATGGAAAAAGCGGTATCCGTGATCATGCGTATCGCCGAGTTAACGGCGAAAGAAGCGCTGAAACACTAAGTTCCCGCAAACAAAAATCGGGTAAAACTGGCGGCAAAAAAAGGGGCGATGTCTGATGACATTGCCCCTTTTGTATTTGAATCAGTCGCGACGGTTAGTCGTTAAAGTACCAGTAACCGCTGTTCACCAGCGCGGAAAGCAACGCCAGGAATGACGGGTCATCCAGCGCATCGCCCAGCATTTCTTTGGTCACGGTTTTGTGGCGGGCAATCGCGTCCACCGCACCGATGTGTTCGGTAGTCATCGCTTCACCGTTGACATAACAAACGTCGCCGACGCGCAATACGCGCAGCCCGCCCAGACGTTCCAGTGTTTCGCCGGAGTCGAGCAGTTCGTAGATTTCACCGGCCTGATACGGCGGTTCCGGCGGGGCCAGATCCAGTTCGTGGCGCGACTGGGAAATAAACTCACCAAACCAGCTGTTGAAGTGCGCCGGGTTGCCAATCAGGTCCAGCATCATGCCGCGCAGTTTATCCAGTTCGGCAGGCTGAACTTCCGCCGGATTTTCGCGTTCCGCCAGATCCGGATCGCTGTAACGGTGGCTGCCCAGTTCACGGGAAAGCACGAAGTCGGCGAAACCGCTGACCATTTCACGCGCATTCGGCGCGCGGAATCCGACAGAATAGTTGAGGGAATTTTCCAGTGAATAGCCGTCGTGCGGGAAACCCGGCGGAATATATACGATATCGCCCGGTTCCAGTTCTTCATCGATAATGGCTTCAAACGGCTCAACCTGAAGCAGGTCCGGGTGCGGACAATGCTGTTTCATGGCGACTTTCTCGCCCACGCGCCAGCGGCGACGGCCCGTACCCTGAATGATAAAGACGTCGTACTGATCCAGATGCGGGCCAACGCCGCCGCCCGGAACAGAGAAGGAAATCATCAGGTCGTCCATCCGCCAGTCAGGAATATGGCGGAACGGCGTCATCAGATGGGAAGATGGCTCGTGCCAGTGATCAACCGCCTGAACCAGCACTGACCAGCCGTTTTCGCCCAGATGATCGTAGCTTTCGAAAGGCCCGTGGCTCACATTCCAGCGTCCGTCCTGATTACTGACCAGACGGCTGTCGACTTCGTTTTCCATCGCCAGACCCGCCAGCTCATCGGGAGAAATGGGATCGACGAAATTCTTGAAGCCGCGTTTTAAGACGACAGGACGTTTTTGCCAGTAGCGCTGAAGGAAATCGTTCCAGTCGAGGTCGAGTTGATAATCCATAATATATCCATGAGGGGAGGGAACTGTTAAGGATTATAACGGAAGGTGTTGCTGGTGCATTGGGCAATTACCCGCAAATTTAACGTTACGTGCAAGAAAGCAGCGAAATTTGCGGGCGAATGCAGCAGCATTTTGATTTGCGGACGGTTACTCCAGTTCGATGCCGTGCTGTAATCCGAAATGAACGTGCATGCTGGCACCGCCTAGCGGGCTGTCGCCGATGACAATTTTACCGTCGTACTGCTCGATAATGTCATTCGCCAGCGACAGGCCAAGACCTTGTCCCGGACGCAGCGTATCCGCGCGCTGACCCCGCTGGAAGATCACTTCACGCTTACTTTCCGGAATGCCTGGGCCGTCGTCCTCAATCAATATCACCAGTTCGTTTTCGGTATGAACGGCGCTGATTTCCACGAACTCAAGGCAGTATTTACAGGCGTTATCGATAACGTTGCCCATGACTTCCATGAAGTCATTTTTCTCGCCGACAAAGGTAATTTCCGGCGAGATATCGACCGTAATCACCACGCCTTTGCGCTGATACACTTTGTTGAGGGCAGAACATAATCCGTCAAGAATTGCGGGTACGGAATGCACTTCGCGGATCAGTAAATTCTGTTCCGAGCGCAGCGTGGCGCGGTGCAGGTAATAGCCAATCTGCTGAGAGATGCGGCTGATTTGTTCCAGCATGACCGGCTCGGCTTCTTCGATGGTCATCTGTTTGCCATTTCGCAGCGCGCGCAGCGTGGACTGCAACAC
This sequence comes from Rahnella sp. PD12R, assembly GCF_019200965.1. Lineage (NCBI taxonomy): Bacteria > Pseudomonadati > Pseudomonadota > Gammaproteobacteria > Enterobacterales > Yersiniaceae > Rahnella > Rahnella sp. PD12R. The sequence goes on from NZ_JAHTMS010000009.1 coordinate 125,220, forward strand.
TGCCAGCGGCGTTTTAAGGCTGTGCGTTAAATCCGCCAGCGTGGTGCGGTAACGGTCATATCGTCCGCGCTCGCCGTGCAGCAAAATATTGAGGTTTCGCACCAGCCCGCGCAGTTCACGCGGAGGATTTTCATCGAGCGATTCACGCTCATGGGTCTCCAGCTCGGCGACCTGATGAATCAGCTGTTTGATTGGCCGCAGGCTCCAGTAAGCCGCCAGCCACAGCAGCGGAACCACCAGCAACAGGTTCGCCAGCAGCACATAGCTGAACCATTCCCAGACCAGATCCGAGCGCTGTAATTCCTGCGGAATGGTATCGACCACCACGATATTGAGCGCCGGTAAACGCGATGTGGCGTTATACGTGTTGACCGCGATGGAGTGGGTCATCGCGTTGGCATCGGTGTCGTCGTAACTTTTCAGCTTGTCCTGTGCTTTCGGGTTATTGCCCAGCACTTCGCTGCTGATTTGCGTGTCGGTATCCAGTTCATAAAAGCCCGGTTTATTCATCCAGGCTTTATCAATATGCGCTTCGAGTTCGGGGATCCGGCGTTCTGCCCACAGCAGATTGCCTTCGCCGTCGTAAATAAAGACCAGCGTCGGGGAATTAAGATCCAGATCAGGCGGCACGTTAATGCTCAGCTTGTTGTCACGCCACTGCGCCAGACTGAAGAATAAGTTACTTTCACCGCGCAGGAGGCGGTAAGCAGTTTTGTCGAAACTCACCATATAGCCCACCACCGCCACCAGCCCGTAAGCCAGTGACAGGGCGAGCACGACCGCAGCGGTCGCCATCATAAAGCGGACGCGAAGAGAAAAAGGGTTCTTGGTACGTCCTTTCATGGCGCGTCCTTTTGAGGCGAAAACAGGCAATTACGGGCGGATATCGAAACGATAACCCTGGCCGCGCACGGTGGTAATAACATCAACCGGATGTTCGGCTTGCAGCTTTTTACGCAGGCGTCCCATCAGCACGTCGACGGTGTGGCTTTCGCGCAGCTCGGCGTCCGGGTAAAGCTGAAGCATCAGGGAATCTTTGCTGACGACTTTACCGGCGTTGCGGATCAGGGTTTCAATAATGGTGTATTCGAAAGCGGTCAGTTTGATCGGCTGCTCGTTGACGGTCAGCTCGCGGCGCGACAGGTCAATCTGAAACGGCTGAAGAGTGATGACCTGCGAGGCCAGGCCGCTGTTACGACGCATCAGCGCCTGCATGCGGGCCAGCACTTCTTCGAGGTGGAAAGGTTTGGTGACGTAATCGTCGGCACCGGCTTCCAGCACCGCGACTTTGTCCTGCCAGCTTTCACGGGCGGTCAGCACCAGAATCGGCAGATTGGTCTGATGACTGCGCCAGCGGCGGATCAGGCTCAGGCCGTCTTCGCCCGGCAGACCGAGATCGACAATCGCGATATCAGGCGCATGTTCGTGCAGGAAGTAATCCGCCTCTTTGGCGTCTTCCGCCGCATCAACCTGATGACCCATTTCCCGCAGCTGTACCGAGAGGTGGTGGCGTAGCAGTGCGTTATCTTCAATGACTAAAATTCGCATGGTGATTCCTTGTTCTCAGTACGCGGAAAATGATGACTAATTTGATGCGGTTAAGTCTAAATGATCCTGAAACATTTTAATCAACCCAGGCTCAACGCAGGGCGGAGAAACCTCAACAAAACATAAACGAATTATAAACGCCCTGAGCCGGGAGAAACATAAATTGTGAGGCAGATCGCTGATTAATATCAAAGGTATCATTAAGGTATTGTAAAGGTATCTCGAATGCCTGATTTCATCCGTTGCTTCCGGTGCCGGGGCACCGCGCGGATCCCTTACTCAGCAAGGATATAATAATGAAACGTACCCATCTGAAGCTGTCCGTTATGATGTTTATTGAGTGGTTTATCTGGGGCGCCTGGTTTGTGCCGCTCTGGCAATACCTCAATAAATTAGGTTTTAGTCCGTCGGAAATTGCCTGGTCTTACAGCAGCACGGCGATTGCGGCGATCCTTTCTCCGGTTCTGGTGGGCGTGATCGCAGACCGCTATTTTGCCGCTCAGAAAGTGCTCGGCTGGCTGTTGCTGGCCGGTGGCGTGCTGATGGGATTCATCGCGCTGCAAACCGAATTTTCGACGTTCTTCCCGCTGCTGGTGGTATACGCGATTACCTATATGCCGACCGTCGCACTGACCAACAGCATTGCGTTCGCCAACATCAATGACACCGAAAAGGATTTCCCGCGTATTCGTGTGCTCGGTACGCTGGGGTGGATTGCGTCCGGTCTGGTGATTGGTTTTGTGCTGCCGCCGCTGCTCGGGATGGGCAATATCTCTGATACCAGCCAGCCGCTGTGGATCACGGCGATTGCGTCATTTGCGCTGGGGATTTACAGCTTCTGGCTGCCGGATACACCGGCAAAAGGCAAAGGGCCGGTGGACATCAAAGCCCTGTTTGGCCTGAATGCGCTGGGTTTGCTGAAAGACCGGTCGTTTGCCATTTTCGCTGTATGTTCATTTCTTTTTTGCATGCCACTGGCGTTCTATTACCAGTTCGCCAACGGCTATCTGACGCAGGTTGGCTTGCCAAATGCCACCGGCTGGATGACGCTCGGGCAGGTGTCGGAAATCTTTGCAATGCTGGCGCTGCCGTTCCTGCTTAAACGCTTTGGCATCAAAAAAGTGCTGATGCTGGGCTTCATCACCGCCGCCATCCGTTACATCTTCTTCATCTACGGCGGCACGGCTGACGTCTGGGCCTACAGCATGTTGTTCCTCGGCATTTTGCTGCACGGTGTCAGTTACGATTTCTATTTCGTCACCGGCTATATCTATGTCGATAAAAAAGCGCCGCCGCATATGCGCACCGCCGCGCAGGGCCTGATCACGCTGATTTGTCAGGGGTTGGGCAGTTTTATCGGCAACTGGCTCGGTGGCCGGGCGATGACCACCTTCGCGCTGAGTACACCAAAAAATGGCATGACCTTCGACTGGTTTGCCGTCTGGGGTGTCGGCGCAATTATGGTGGCGGGCGTGATGCTGCTGTTCCTGCTGTTCTTCCGTGAACGCAGCAAAACGATTACACCGGTCAGTCTGAGCGCCTCTTCTTAAACGACACATTTTTCATTTCTGGCGGGCAGGCAGCCCGCCGTAATTTTATTTCGGGAGATTTATCGATGACACAACCAGGACTTGAGAGCCGCATGCTCGGCGCGTTGTACGGACAAATGCTGGGCGATGCGCTGGGCATGCCGTCAGAGTTGTGGCCGCGTGAGCGCGTCAAAAAACATTTCGGCTGGATCGACCGTTTCCTCGATGGCCCGGCGGAAAACAATGCGGCCTGTTATTTCACGGCGGCGCAGTTTACCGATGACACTTCGATGGCGCTGGCACTGGCCGATGCGCTGCTGGAAGCGGATGGCAAAGTCGTACCGGAGCTGATCGCACGCAACGTGATCCGTTGGGTGGACAGCTTCGACGCCTTCAACAAAAACATTCTCGGGCCAAGCTCCAAACTGGCGCTGGCGGAGCAAAAAAAAGGTGTCGCGATTGATGCGCTGGAAAACAATGGCGTGACCAATGGTGCGGCGATGCGCGTTTCCCCGCTCGGCTGCGTGCTGCCTTCGGCTCCGCTGAAACATTTCTGTGAGCAGGTCTGGCTGGCCTCCAGCCCGACGCACAAATCAGATATTGCCGTTGCCGGCGCGGTGGTGATTGCCTGGGCGGTGTCGCGCGCCATTGAAGGGGCGGGCTGGGCGGAAATCCGTCTGGCGCTGCCGGACATCGCAAAATACGCGCAGACACGGGAATCGACCACGTTCAGCGCGTCTCTGGCAGCGCGAATCGAGCTGGCGTTTGATACGGTGGCGAAAGCCGAAGGCACGGAACAGGCGTCGGAAGCGGTGTATCAGCGGGTTGGCGCGGGCGTCAGCACCATTGAATCTGTACCTGCGGCGCTGGCGATGGTGGAGCTGGCGGGAACCTGCCCGAACCAGTGTGCCATTTTATGCGCCAATCTTGGCGGCGACACCGACACCATCGGCGCGATGGCGACGGCCATTTGTGGCGCGCTAAACGGCATTGAAGCATTCAAAAAAGAGTGGCTGGATGAACTGAAACGGGTGAATCCGCAGGACATGACCCGCTACAGCGACGCATTTCAGCGTTTTCGCCGCAACGCGCAGGAGGCCGGATGAGCCAGACGCACCGTGAACTTTTGCAGACACTGACGCAGGGCGACTGGCACCAGCAATCGCCGGTTCTCGTCATCGGTGCGGCGGTGATGGATATGGTTGCGCGCGCGGATGCGTTGCCGGAGCGCGGCGGTGATATTGCCGCCGACGTGACCGGTTTTCATCTCGGCGGCTGCGCATTGAATATCGCGCTGGGGCTGAAACAACTGGGAATTCACAGCCAGAATCTTTTGCCCGTCGGCGAAGGGATGTGGAGCGACCGTCTGCGCAAGGAGATGGCGGCGCGCGAAATTGTGTCTGATTTGCAGGTGAAAGGCGCGGACAACGGCTGGTGTCTGGCGCTGGTGGAACCTGACGGCGAGCGCACGTTTATCTCCGTCGACGGTATCGAAAATCAGTGGCAGCCTGCATGGCTGGCGCAGGCAACACCGCAAAACGGGCTGGTGTACGTTTCCGGTTATCAGCTGGGCGCAAAACAGGGCACGGTGCTGACGGACTGGCTCGACACCTTACCAGAAGCCGTGCGGGTGCTGGTGGATTTTGGCCCGCGTCTGGATGTGATGCCCAAAGAGCGCGTCGAACGGCTGATCCGCCCCGGTGTGATCCTGACGCTGAATCAGCGCGAAGCGGCCATACTCGGTTTTGCCGGTGACGCAGAAAGTTTCTGCCGTCAGTTGCATGAGAAAACCCGCGAACTGGTGGTTTTACGCTGCGGTGAGCAGGGCAGTTATTATTATGGTTCAGCGGACGATTGCGGATGGATCGCGGCGCGGAAAATTACCGTGGCCGACAGCATCGGGGCGGGCGACAGCCATTGCGCCGGTTTACTGGCCGGGCTTTCGCTGGGGCTGACGCACTGGCAAAGCATGATGCTGGCGAACTGCGTGGCGGCTTACGTGGTTTCACAACCGGGCGGAGATTGCGCGCCAACGCTGTCGCAGCTGATTTCTTCACTGGACAGCGTCAGTTAGAAAACGGTCAGTCTTCGCTGACGAATTCGTACATGTCACTGCGGCAAAAACTTTCGCTGTATTCAATCGGGCGGTTTTGCCCGTCGAACAGCGTTTGTTTGATGATAAGCAGTGGCATCGCCTCTTTCAGCTGCAATGCCTGCAAGGTTTCCGCGTCGCTCATCGCCGCACTGACGCGGCTTTGCAGCGCGCCGAGCTCAATATTATTGCGACCAAAATAGTCATAGAGCGAAACGCCGATTTCCTCGACGTCGCGGATGGCGTCCATGATGACGTAGGAAACTGCTACCGACATCGGGCGTGTATCAATGTAGTGAATGCGTTTAAGCATGTAGACCGGCGTGTTTTCGGTAATCGCCAGTTTGCTGGCAATCAGCGCCGAGGCGGGCACCTGATCGCGGCTGATCCACAGTGTATCCGGCTTGCGCCCCTGAAGCATGACTTCCCGGGAAAACCCTTTCACTCCGGCCAGCGAATAAGCCAGGCGGGCATCGGTCGCTTTTTTGATAAAGGTGCCGTAACCCCGCGAGCGCCCGATATGGCCGTCTTCTTCCAGCCTGGCGAGCGCCTTTCGCACGGTGATACGCGAAATGCCCAGAATTTCAGTGAACTGGCGTTCGCTCGGCAGAAAATCACCATCCTGCAAGATGCCTGCTTCCATTGCCTGACGTACCGATTCGTTAAAGCACAAATACAGGGGCATTGTGCCCGCCTGAGCCAGATCGGTTTTCAGTTTTTCCAGCACCTGCTGGTTGGTGTCCATGCTCATGAAGTCGGTCTTCCAATGCGGGGGGAATGGGCTCTATTTTAGAAGGACAGAGATTTTTTGCAGTGACATTTTGCGCGTCGCGGTCACATAAAAAAGGCGACCCGGAGGTCGCCTGATAGAGGTCACACATAATACGTGAGCAAAGATTTACTTCAGCTCGTCAACCATGGTCGTCGCGCGGCCAATGTAATTGCCCGGCGTCATGGCTTTCAGGCGCACTTTCTCTTCTTCCGGTAATTCCAGAGAATCGATAAAGGCCTGCATACCTGCCGCATCAACACGTTTACCACGGGTCAGCTCTTTCAGCTTCTCGTAAGGTTTTTCGATGCCGTAACGACGCATCACGGTCTGGATTGGCTCAGCCAGCACTTCCCAGTTGTGATCCAGTTCGTTTGCCAGATTCGCTTCGTTAACTTCCAGCTTGCTGACGCCTTTGAGGGTGGCCTGATATGCAATAAGCGCATAACCCAGACCCACGCCGAGGTTACGCAGCACGGTGGAGTCGGTCAGGTCACGCTGCCAGCGGGAAACCGGCAGTTTGCTGGCCAGATGCTGCAACACCGCGTTGGACAAGCCAAGGTTGCCTTCGGAGTTTTCGAAGTCAATCGGGTTCACTTTGTGCGGCATGGTGGAAGAACCGATTTCGCCAGCAATGGTGCGCTGTTTGAAGTGGTTCAGGGCGATGTAACCCCAGATGTCGCGGTCGAAGTCGATCAGGATGGTGTTGAAACGCGCCACACAGTCAAACAGTTCGGCAATGTAGTCGTGCGGCTCGATCTGTGTGGTGTACGGGTTCCAGTTAATGCCCAGAGAAGTCACGAACTCTTCGCTGAATTTATGCCAGTCCACTTCCGGGTACGCCACGATGTGGGCATTGTAGTTGCCAACGGCACCGTTGATTTTGCCGAGGATTTCGACGTTTTGCAGTTGTCTGAACTGGCGATCCATACGGTAGGCGACGTTAGCCAGCTCTTTACCGATAGTGGATGGCGTAGCAGGCTGACCATGAGTGCGCGACAGCAGCGGAATGTCACGGTGTTTGTGCGCCAGATCTTTAATCCCATCAATGATCTGTTTCCAGTACGGCAGCACCACGTCCTGACGTGCGGTTTGCAACATCAGCGCGTGGGAAAGGTTATTGATGTCTTCAGACGTACAGGCAAAGTGAATGAACTCGGACACCGCGTGCAGGGCAGGGATACCGGCCACTTTTTCTTTCAGGAAATACTCAACCGCTTTGACGTCATGGTTGGTGGTTTTTTCGATGTCTTTAATGCGCTGAGCGTCATTCACATCAAAATTGGCCACTAACTGGTCGAGGAAAGCGTTTGCGTCGGCATCAAAAGCAGGAACTTCCTTGATTTCTGCACAGGCTGCCAGTTTTTGCAGCCAACGTACTTCAACCTGCACACGGAATTTCAGCAGGCCAAATTCGCTGAAAATAGTACGCAGCGCGCTGACTTTATCACCGTAGCGTCCATCAACGGGGGAAACGGCGGTCAGTGAGGATAATTCCATCGGTAGCAACTCCTGGGGTCTTATTAACAATGAGCGAGAATACTTTTCGCCTGTTCAAACAAGCGATTACGGGAAAACATCAGTTGCAGGCGTCCACCGCCCACCTGGTGCCACAGCACGGCGGAACGGATGCCAGCCAGTAAAATGGCGCGGACTTTCGCCTGAACCTGCGGATTTTGCAAAATTGTCGGTGAACCGGTGACCTGAATGCGCGGGCCTGCCGGGCTGACGACGTCGACATAAATCGAGGCCAGCGAACTAATCATCGTGTCGGATTCGAGCTCGAAATGCGCCAGCTGGCGGTCGAGCTGATCGATACGTTCGCCGAGCTGATTCATGGCGGCTTTATTGGCACAGAGCTTGCGCTCAAGCACCATCAGGCTTAGTGCGTAACGCGTTAACTCAGCGCCCGGCCCCTGGCGGTTGGCGTTCAGCACGCCCAGCAGCGTTTCCAGCCCCATCTTCAAATTCGCTTCATTATTACCGTACACCGCCAGCGTGGATGCCGGATTCATCTCCAGCAGGCTGCGCAGTGACACTGACATTTCTTCCTGAGCGCAATTGCCTTCATGGGCAAGTTGCTGGACCAGGCGCGCCGCCTGACAGATCCCCGCCAACGCCAGCGTAATGTCATAATAATTTTTAGCCACGTTTACTCCTGTAAGCGTTTTGAAACGATGAGACGCAGTGACAAAGAAGATAGCCCAAACTAATGGCGACAGATCATGCCATAAAACTGACCCTAAACACAGTTCGGAATCAGTGCAGATCGTCACAGGCGGGCAGAAAAAAAGCGGGACGCCCGAAAGCGTCCCGTTTTCATACACCTGTTGGCGTGGTATCAGGCCTGAAGCGGCAGGCGTTGCTCAATAACGCCACCGCCGAGGCAGATTTCGCCGAGGTAAAACACGGCAGACTGGCCCGGTGTGACGGCGGCAACTGGTGCGTCAAAGCGCACTTCAATGCGGTCTTCGCCCAGCGGCGTGACGACGCATGGAATGTCTTCCTGACGGTAACGGGTTTTGACGGTACACGTCAGCGGCGCGGTCAGCGGTTTGCGATCAACCCAGTGAAGCTGTTGCGCAATCAGCCCGACGGACATCAGACGCGGATGTTCATGGCCCTGAGCAACGTACAGAATGTTGTTTTCCACATCCTTTTCAACGGTGTACCACGGCTCTTCGCTGCCTTCTTTCTGGCCACCGATGCCCAGACCTTTGCGCTGGCCGAGCGTGTGGTACATCAGCCCCTGATGTTGCCCCATCACCTGACCATCCACGCTTTTAATCACGCCAGGCTGTGCCGGCAGATAGCGGCCAAGGAAATCGCGGAATTTACGCTCACCGATAAAGCAAATGCCGGTGGAGTCTTTTTTCTTCGCGGTGATGAGATCGAGCTCTTCGGCAATGCGGCGCACTTCCGGTTTTTCCAGCTCACCGACCGGGAACAAGCTTTGTGCAACCTGTTCGTGACCCAGCGTGTAGAGGAAATAGCTCTGATCTTTATTGCCATCGACGCCGCGCAGCAGGTGGCTGATGCCGTCGATATCCTGGCGGCGCACGTAGTGACCGGTCGCGATGTAATCCGCGCCCAGATCTTCTGCGGCGAATTCCAGGAAGGCTTTGAATTTAATCTCTTTGTTGCACAGGATATCCGGGTTTGGCGTGCGTCCGGCTTTGTATTCCTCGAGGAATAATTCGAACACGTTGTCCCAATATTCCGCCGCGAAATTCACGGTGTGCAGTTCGATACCCAGCTTGTCGCATACGGCCTGCGCATCGGCAAGATCGGTGGCTGCTGTGCAATACTCTTCGTCGTCATCCTCTTCCCAATTTTTCATGAAGAGGCCCTCAACCTGGTAACCCTGTTGTTGCAAAAGGTACGCAGAGACTGAGGAATCGACACCGCCGGACATCCCGACGATCACTTTTTTCTGGCTGTTGTCAGACATAATTGTCCCGAAACACATGAATTAATTGTCCGGTACTGACGGTGTTTTTCTGATGCTTGTCCCACGAGGATGAAGGCCGCGCGCAACAAAAACACCACAGAAACCCGAACAGAGGGGTACTGCATAAATACTGAAGCGCGAAATTTTATCACGTCAGGCCGGTTGCTGCATCGCTGATTCACAGCACGGCAACAACCGGACGAAAGGCTTTTCTGCGCGCTTACTCCGGCAGATTAAAATTGTGCAGGATTTCCAGAGGGTAACGCGGTGATTCCTGATAACAGCGGATGCTTTCCGCCACCAGCGGTGAGCGTAACTGCGCCGAGCCGATAATTTCTTCGGCACTGACCCAGCGGCACTGATCGATATCGTCATCCTGCGGCGCGGTGTCCAGAATTTCCGGTAAATCAATCACAAACGCGAAGCGCAGAAACGGTGTGCCGTCCGGCGCCTGCCACTGATGCAATCCGAGAAAAGACTGCGGTTCGGCGTGAATACCGGTTTCTTCATACAGTTCGCGTTTTGCTGCGCTGACCAGCGTTTCGTCGGCTTCGAGATGGCCAGCCGGCTGGTTCCAGGTCACTTTTCCGTGAATGGTTTCTTCAACGACCAGAAACTTTCCCTGTGCCTGAACGACGCAGGCGACGGTGACGTGCGGTTTAAACATGCGGGATCTCCTTCCATTGGCCGGGTTGTAAGTCGCCGAGGGAAAATTCGCCCATGCTGTAACGGATCAGGCGTAACGTCGGGAACCCGACATGTGCCGTCATGCGACGAACCTGACGGTTCCTTCCCTCGTACAAAGTGATTTTCAGCCAGGTCGTCGGGATCGCTTTACGTTCGCGGATTGGCGGATTGCGTGCCCAGAGCCATTTCGGTTCACCGACAATTTCAGCACCGGCGGGCAGGGTGGGACCATCTTTCAGCGTGATACCTCGGCGCAATGCTTCGACGGCGGCGGTATCCGGCACTCCCTCGACCTGTACGTAGTAAATCTTGCCGGTGCGTTTACCTGGCTGTGTCAGTGCAGCTTGCAGTTTGCCATCGTTGGTCAGCACCAGTAAACCTTCGCTGTCCCGGTCGAGACGACCGGCGGCATAAACATCTGTTAATGAAATGTAATCTTTAAGTGTCGCCCGACCCGCCTCATCAGTGAATTGTGGCAGTACATCAAACGGTTTATTGAAAAGAATCACCTTTCTGGGCCCTTTTGGGGCAGATTGTTCTTTGGCAGGCCTTTTGCTGAAACGTTTAACGTTGTGATTTTTAAAAGATAGCGGGTTCATAGGCATTGAAGTTAGAGAGAATTAGCGCATTATACTTGAAAAATGTTTCGGATTGGCTAGCGAGAAATATTCGAGTAATATCGACCGGCATCTTACAAATTTTTAACAAAAATGCGCTCGAAGGAGAGGTTAATGGAAAGCAAAGTAGTTGTTCCGGCTGAAGGTAAAAAGATTACAGTAGACGCTCAGGGTAAACTGGTCATTCCTAATAATCCTGTTATCCCATTCATTGAAGGTGATGGCATCGGTGTTGACGTCACGCCTGCCATGATTAAAGTCGTTGATGCGGCTGTTCAGAAAGCCTACAAAGGCGAGCGTAAAATCTCCTGGATGGAAATCTACACCGGCGAGAAATCCGTAGAACTGTACGGCAAGGACGTATGGCTGCCAGAAGAAACTCTGGACCTGATCCGTGATTACCGTGTTGCTATCAAAGGCCCACTGACCACTCCGGTTGGCGGCGGAATTCGCTCCCTGAACGTGGCACTTCGCCAGCAACTCGACCTGTACATCTGTCTGCGTCCGGTTCGTTATTACACCGGCACACCAAGCCCGGTAAAACGTCCTGAAGATACCGACATGGTGATCTTCCGTGAAAACTCCGAAGATATCTACGCAGGTATCGAGTGGAAAGCCGGTTCTGCTGAAGCGGACAAAGTCATCAAATTCCTGCAAGACGAAATGGGCGTGAAGAAAATCCGTTTCCCACAGGAATGTGGTATCGGTATCAAACCTTGCTCCGAAGAAGGCACCAAACGTCTGGTTCGTGCGGCGATTGAATACACCATCACCAATGACCGTGATTCCCTGACGCTGGTTCATAAAGGCAACATCATGAAGTTCACCGAAGGTGCCTTCAAGGATTGGGGCTACCAGCTGGCGCGTGAAGAGTTCGGCGGCGAGCTGATCGACGGCGGCCCTTGGGTGAAAATCAAGAACCCGAACAACGGCAAAGACATCATCATTAAAGACGTTATTGCTGACGCATTCCTGCAACAGATCCTGCTGCGTCCGGCTGAATACGACGTTATCGCCTGTATGAACCTGAACGGTGACTACATCTCCGACGCCCTGGCGGCGCAGGTTGGCGGCATCGGTATCGCTCCGGGTGCAAACATCGGTTCTGATTGCGCGCTGTTCGAAGCCACTCACGGTACTGCGCCGAAATATGCCGGTCAGGACAAAGTGAACCCGGGCTCAATCATTCTGTCCGCAGAAATGATGCTGCGTCATATGGAATGGTTCGAAGCCGCAGACCTGATCGTGAAAGGCATGGAAGGCGCTATCGCGGCTAAAACCGTGACTTACGATTTCGAGCGTCTGATGGAAGGCGCTAAGCTGCGGAAATGCAGCGAGTTTGCCGACGACATGATCGCAAATATGTAATTTCAGTTCGCTGAAACAGAAGAACGGGAGCCTGGTGCTCCCGTTTTTTATGGCTGACGGGTATGAGAGGGCAGTTTAGCTGAGCGGGTTTTGCGGCTGATTATCGTCCTTGTCCTGCAGCTTGCCTTCGTAGCCCACCAGAAAAAATGCCCTGGACGGATGTTTCGCACTGGCGGAAAAGAACTCGGCCACCAGATCTTTATCCAGACTGTATTTACGCGACAAAACGCCTGCCTCGAATGCGGCATTGTTATCATCACCGGTAATCTGCGCCCGGGTGTGTGCAAATCCCAGCACAAAGCCCCGCAAATACTCTTTGCAATAGCCTGATACTTGCGCAGCAGGCCATGCGCTTTCGGCGCTCAGGCCCGCTTTTAGCCCTTTCCCAAAATGGTTTTGCATTTCAAAAATCCTCGTCGAACAAGCGCTGTATAATAAATCATATAGCGATTATTCAGGCAATGACCTACAGCAAGAGAATTGAGGTTTGTGGAAAGGCCACTCCGGAGCAAAGCAGGCATATTTCAGAGATAAGAATTTGGGTCAGAAGGGAAAGTGAGAGTGAATTTGCGTTAAGTTTTGTCGGCTCTTTGAATTTTTTCACCGGATATTCAGCAGGATAAGGGTTTATTTCACCGGTCATATTGTGCATCGCAGGCAGCGGTGTTAAATATGAGCGACTTTTTGCCACAGGACGGACCTTTTGTTACGTTCACTCCTCTCCAGCTCACTGTTCCGCATCGATCTGCGACGTCTGATTCTGATCTTAGCCGTAATGAGCGCCTTCGTGACGCTTGCAAACAGCTTTTATGCCAGTTATCGCGTACAGCGCCAGTTGCTGATCGACAACACGCTTGAAGAAAACCGCGTTTATGCGACCAAGCTTGCGTCCAGCACCGAACAGTTTATCAAAAGCATGCAAAAGCAACTGGCCTACAGCGCAGTGATTGCGGCAGGCCACTTTGACGATCCTGCTATTCTTCAGTCCGAAACCGCTCGCCTCAAATACCAGACGGACAGCTTCAATTCTGTGGTGATCACCAATGCCCGCGGAAAAGTGCTGGCGACATCGCCGGACAGTTTACAGTTGGTCGGGCATGTGCTGACGACGCCGGGCGCGGTAGAAGCCCTGAAAGAACGGCGTCCGCTGATCAGCAAACCTTATATTTCTGCCGCGCAAAACCTGGTCATCATTATCTCGACGCCGGTTTTTACCGCCGACGGAAAGTACCTTGGATATATCGGCGGCACCATTTATCTGAAGCAGAAAAGCATTTTGAATGAACTGCTGGGCGAGCATTTCTATCGTGACGGTTCCTACATCACGGTGCTCGACGAAGACCGGCGCATTCTTTATCACCGTGACGCCAGCCGCATCGGCGAGGTGATGAAACCACATCCGATGACAGAAATTGTCAGAACGGCGACCAACGGCAGCCTGATGGTGGAAGGCGTCGGCGGGGATCAGATGCTGGCCGGTTATGCGGTTGTGCCTTCTTCCGGCTGGGAGATTGTGACGCTTCGTCCGACCAACGCCACGCTGAAACCGCTGGAAGGGCTGATGGTTAAAGTGCTTAAACATCTGACACCGCTGGCTGTCCTGACACTGCTTGCCGTCTGGTTATTCTCGCGGCTGATCGCCCGTCCGCTGTGGCTGCTGGCGCGCAATGCGAACGAAATGGATAACCCGGAAGTTTCGGTTAATATCCGCGAGATTCCGTCGTGGTACTTCGAATCCAACCAGCTGAAACGTGCGCTGCTGATAGGTATCAGCCTGTTGCAGAAAAAAATCGGTAAGCTGAAATTTGAAGCGCAAACCGACCCGATGACCGGCCTGTTTAACCGGCGCGGGCTGGCAATGACGCTGGAGTCCGTGGCGCAGCTGCGTCAGCAGTTTTCAGTCATTGCGCTGGATATCGATCACTTCAAATCTATCAACGATTCTTATGGCCACGATGTTGGCGATGAAGTGATTAAATCAATGGCGGAGCAGATCCGGCATAACGCGCGGGAAACAGACATTTTATGCCGGGTTGGCGGAGAGGAGTTTCTCGTTCTGTTGCCGCGCACGGCGCTGGCTGAAGCGGAAATGATTGCTGAACGTCTTCGCGAAAATGTTGAAAGTCTGGAACTGCCGGGTATCCGGCCAATCACGATTTCGCTGGGCGTGGCGCACTGGCACTATTTGCAGGGCGATCCTGATACGTCGCTGAAAAGAGCCGATGAAGCGCTGTATAAAGCGAAACAGGATGGCCGTAACCGCGTGGTGGTTTCTGAACCGTAATTTTTACGTGATATCAGGGCATGAATTGCCCTGATTTTTACCGGTTATTTCGCAGCAGCGGCAGCCTGCTGTTTCTTTTCCTGCGCGGCAAGATGGTGCCCGATAGCGCAACCTGCCACCGCGCCGATGACTGCGTGGTGTTTCAAATGCCCGGCAACGCCTCCCACGACAGCGCCCTTGAGGCAACCTGCCGCCTGGGCAAATGAGCTCATCAGCAACATGCTGCAAATGACTGCGCCGAAGATTGTTTTTTTCACCTGATTTCCCCTGAATGAACGATTAGTGCTGTGGCAGAAAATGTCATAACAGGCGCTGGCTTGTCATTTTGCTATCTGTAAGCAGGTGCTGCTGATGTTACGCATTGTGCTGCAAAACCCTGCTGGCGTGAGGGAGTTTGGGATAAGGACGGGTTACAACTGCTGAAGCGGTTAACGGCTCATTGAACAACGGTTTACTTTGCATTCCGCTGGTCGGGCTCTTCACTTTTTTTAAGTCTGCTAAACTTAATATCAGTAACCGGCGAAGATCCCTTTCTTCGCTGTATCCGGTTATTTTCCACCCGTGAAGAAGGATGCCGCTATGACGCATCAAGAACAATTGCAGGCCCTGATGGTTCGCATTGACGCGCTGGAACAACGTGAAAGACAACTGACTTATGCTTCAAATGCTTATCAGGCAATTTTGACCACGTTACTGGGCATTCTGGATAAACCTACGCGCGATCGCGTGATCAGCATGGTAGACCAGGCTCACGATGTGGCTTATGCCAAAGCAAATCTGGAGCAGAAAGGGAATATTCTCGGCGCGGATGACATAACTCAGCGCATTTTCTTATTCGCGCAGGGGCGTGCAGCGCAGCCTAAGTGAAGGCAATTGCAGGATTTATTCGTGACTCGTTCCCTGAAAAGGCGACGAGGATTTTGTTCGTCCCTTATTCAGGAACGTCGGTCGGTTTTTAACATATTGATGGCTGCGCCAAGTAAAATACGACGCTGAACGCCAGTGGCGCAGGCCAGTTGCTCGTCGAGATAACCAATCAGCGCATCGGCACTCAGAGGCTCCCCTCTGTGACGCATCTGAATTACGCCATCACCGATAATACGCGCCACTTCATCCCAAAGCGGTTGGATCTCACTTTCCGAGAATTTCATGACAGCTCCCGTTTGTGTGATTTACGTACAATCTACCATCTGAGTGGCGTGTGGCAAGTGTGCGGGCCGAGATCGGGTGGCAGGGCAAAAATGGGTTCCTTCCGGCACGCAGGCCGGAAGGGGGTTGAGCGCAATGTGTTAATGCTTTATCACATACAAATCTTTGGTGTAGACGTAATTGAGCAGGCTGTCGTTGAAGCCGCCGACATAAGGTTTTACCAGACGGGTGCTCACATAATGGTACAGCGGGATGACCGGCGACTGGTCGGTCAGAACCTGTTCTGCCTGCTGATACGCTTTGCCAACATCGGCTTTATCCGTCGCTTTTAATGCATCGTTCAGCGCCTGATCGTAAGTGGCATTGCTGAATTTAGGCGTATTTTCGCTGTTGCCGGTACGCAGCGTATTCAGGAACGTGGACGGCTCGTTGTAGTCCGCAATCCAGGCGTAACGAACCACTTCGTAAGTCCCCTGATGCATGGTATCGAGCATGGTTTTCCATTCCTGATTCTGTAAAACGGCATCCACGCCGAGATTCTTTTTCCACATAGACGCCGCCGCGATGGCAATACGCTGATGTGCTTCTGACGTGTTGTACAGAAGATTGAATTTCAGCGGATGATCCGGACCAAAACCGGCTTCCTTCAGCAATTTCTTCGCTTCTTCGTTGCGCTGGTCCTGCGTCAGGCTGGCATCTTTCGGTTTGGCAAATGTAAATCCACCGGTGTTATCTGGCGTCAGATGCCAGGCTGGCGTTTGTCCCTGACCCAGCACTTTGTCGGCAATAATCGATTTATCAATCGCCAGATTCAGCGCTTTACGCACCCGCACATCGTTAAATGGCGGTTTCTGTGTGTTCATCGCGTAGTAATAAACCGCGAGATATGGGCTGACATGAACCTGTGAACCCAGCTCTTTTTTCAGCGAGGCGAACAATGGCGCCGGGATGGTATTGGTAATGTCTATTTCGCCGGCTTTGTAGCGGTTCACATCCGCCGTGCCGGACGCAATTGGCAGATAGGTCACTTTATTGATGACGGTATGCGCGTTATCCCAGTAGGTTGCATTACGGACTGCGGTTATGCGTTCGTTAACCGTCCAGGTATCCAGTTTGAAAGGACCGCTGCTGGCGAGGTTGCCGGGCTGGGTCCATTTATCGCCGAATTTTTCGACATCGGCCTGACTAATTGGCGAAAGTGAAGGGTGCGCCAGCATGCCGAGGAAGTAAGAAAGCGGCTGGTCGAGGGTGACTTCCAGCGTATCTTTATCCAGCGCTTTGATCCCTAACTGGTCAGCTGATTTTTTGCCCGCGATGATTTCATTGGCATTGAGGACGTGCATGCTGCCCAGATAACTTTCGTAAGGTGAAGCGGTTTTAGGGTCGATTAAACGACGCCAGCTGAAAACGACATCCTGTGCGGTAATCGGAGAGCCGTCAGACCAGACAATGCCCGGGCGTAAATGGAAAAACCAGGTTTTCTGATCTTTCGTTTCCCAGCTTGCGGCCAGCGAGGGTTGTGCATCGCCCTTGTTATCAATGGTAATCAGGCCCGCAAACAGATCACTCAGAATGTTGAATTCAACATCGCTTTCCACTTTATGAGGATCAAGAGAGGCGGGTTCACTCCCGTTATTGCGCACGATTTCTTGTTTTGCTGCCAGCTCAACTCCCGCGGGAACGGTCGCGGCGTAGCTGGCAAAAGGTGCCAGAAAGGCACTGGAAAGAAGGACTGCGAGGGGAAGTTTCTGAAAGCAGCCATAAGTTTTACGTATCGTCATTGCCATTTCCTGCCCTGTCAATATGGTTAAATATCAATGAGTAACAGGGTATTCATACCGCTCTTCTGACACTTTAGCAATCTTTATGGAACATTTTATCGCCACGTTGTGAAAGCGGACACAAGGGGCTAATAACCGGCATTCTCATGTGCCGGGATCCAGTAACCATCAATAAAATCTTCAATAGGGTAACAGCCGGCCTGCCGCAAACCTTGCTGGTGCATGGCGACAGTGCATTGCGCCTTCGTATTAAAGGCATCCACGACCAAATCTTCGCATCCACCGCCGAGATAACAGATGGTCAAAACAAGTGCGAACATCGTGCTCCTCCTTCGTTGTCACCTGATTAAGCATAGAAGGAATGTTCCGGTAACGACACAAAACGGGGTTCGTTTGCTGATTCTTTGTCCAGTTATAGCGAGGCGAAATACAAGAAAGGCGGGGATAGAGAATTTCATCCATGCGCGTGATATTCTCGCGACCATAATTTTTACGAATGGCTTTTGTGGAAGGAGTATCTGATGTCCGATTCTTTAAACAGAGAACAGGAAATTGAATCTGATCTGGTGGCATGCCAGCTGGTAATTAAACAAATTCTGGATGTGATTGAAATTATTGCGCCAGCAGAAGTTCGCGAGAAAATGTCTCATCAGCTGAAGAGCATTGATTTCAGTAAACATCCTGCCGGAGCGGATCCGGTCACCAAGCGCGCTATCGAAAAGGCCATTTCGCTCATTGAGCTGAAATTCACCCGACACGACAGCTGATGCTTTTGTTATGCCCGCCGCCTGGACGGGCATAACAACCCATATTTTTCTCTATTTATTATCAACTACTTCGCCGACCTGCTTGAAGATCGGGCAGTTAGCCACGCCAATTACGCCGCTGTCGGAATGGATATACTGTGAGCTGACAATCCCGCGCGCGGTGAGATACTGGCATTTCAGCCCAAGACCCGCTGCATTTTCACTGCTGCCGACGGTCACACCGTAACCGGAAAAAAGAAAAACGGCGTAAATAACGGCCAATACAATAATCGTTTTAATCACACTCATCCCAAAACTCCCCATGTTCATCCTGACGCTTCAGGATATTGATAAGTCTAGTAGAAGTTATTTCCGGGTAAATGTCATCCCAGCCAATTCTGAATCGCGGCGCTCGGGCTGAAAGCAAAAAAATTGGCCCCTGAAAAGGGGCCAATTGATAACTTAACTATGCGTCTGACGCAGAGCAGGCAGAAATTACCAGCGGTATTTCATACCCACGTTTGCTGCCCACGGCTGGTCAACATCGCTGCCGCCCAGGTAGTTAGCACCCGCGTAAACGGTGAAGTTTTTGCTCATGTCGAACTGACCGCCTAAACCAACGCGAACTGCTGAACCGTCAATGCCGTTATCAATACGGTCACCGTTGATATCTGCATCATTGTTCGCATCTTCGTAAACGTATGCCAGTGTTGCGTAAGGGCTGATGGCCTGACCGGCACCCAGATCGAAGGTGTAACCGATGTTGGTACCCAGCTCGTAACGCATGCTGTCATAAGCCTGATCGCTGACGCGCATGTTGTTGCTCATGCTGTAGTCGTCATCACCGATGAATACGCCAGTGATGCTGGCGTAAGGAGTCAGGTAAGCCTGCGGTGCGAATTTCCAGTCGTAACCGGCTTTCAGACCGAAGCCCCATGCGTCGGTGGAGTTATCACCAGACACTTGCTGACCGTTGCTCATGGTGCTGTCAGTAGAGTTGTTGAAGTGGCTGTAGCTCAGAGACGAATCAATGAATACGCCATTTTTGAAGTCCAGGCTTGAGTAGACGCGTGCTGACTGGCTGTCAGTATCTGCGCTTGCGTTGTCCATAGACAGGCTGGATTTCGCGAAGCTGGCTGCCATACCGACCAGCCATTGGCGATCGCCGCCACCTTCAGTGACTTTATCCAAACCAACCATGATGCCGTTAACGTCCTGATCGTAATCAACAACGCCATTGTCGCCGTTTTGCTGACCGCCAAAGTAGTTAACCCATACGCCACCTTTGTCATCACCCTGGGTGTGACGTGAGCTGTCCATACGGTTGCTCAGAGTATCCTGCTCCATGTGCCAGGTTGCAGCATTAGAAGAAGGCAGGCTCAGCGCCGCGTTAGCGGTAGAAGTGATGCCTTGTTTAGCCAGAACCACGGTATCGCCAACTTGTTCTGCCTGATACTTATAAGCACCCAGATCGGCGGTATTTGCGTGAGTGAAGGCTGCGTTGCCACCGTAAGTGCGGATCAGTTCTTTATTCTGATAATCCGCAACGCGGCCTGCGCCGGTCGCGTTATCAATACGAACCTGATAGTTACCGTTAGTCACGCCGTTAACCGCCAGGTGACCATCGGAATTCATACCGATAGTACCGCGGTCGTAAACGTAATCCGCAGCAGTTTTGTCGCGGGCGTTATTCATGTCGGAGTTCAGAACATACTCACGGCTGCCAACGTTGAAGGTACCGTCATCGGTCAGCACCATGTTGTGAGTATCAACTTCACCAGCGCCTAAGTTCAGCTGAGAACCGTTACCGACGGTAATGGTGTTCGCGTACAGAGAAGCGGTTTCTTCAGTCAGAGTCGCTTTACTGCCTGAGTTCAGGTTCAGTGCGTCAGTTGCAACGCCGCCGTGTGCTGCAATTTTCAGGCTTGACTGATTTGTCAGAGAGATGTTGTCTGCAACCAGAGTCGAATCAACAACATTCAGCTGTGACTGGTTATTCAGGGTCAGGTTATCAATGTTGGATGCCTTTGTGGTATCCCACTCAGAACCATTGTTCAGAGCAACATTGAACAGACCGCTCTGATAAACGCTGTCGCCGATTAAAAGGTTGGTAGTATTGCTGTAAAGTGAATCCGGCCAGATGCTGTTAGCCGAGCGATCATACAAAGTATAATCTTTGTCGACGTTAGAAGTCGCTGCGCCAACCCATTTACTGCCATTATCCAGAGTCAGATTCAGTTCGTCGGTGTCATCCCAACCATTAGTATCAAGGTTGCCGTCGCCATTGCTGTCATGGCCACCCTTATAATAATTATTGTCAAACGAGCTTGCGAAAGTCACATCGCCTTTGATGGTGGAATTATTAAAGACGGCGTTAGTCTTCATTGAGTTATCTTGTGCGGTTGCCGTTACAGATAACGCAACATCATCGCCAGGATTTGTTGCGCCGTCGGTTCTTGAACCGTAATCGCTAGGTTTATCTGACTGACCATAAAAACTATTATTGCCCAGTTCGCTGTATGAACCTGAAGTCAGAACAGAATCATTAACGGTGATATTCGTATCGTAGGTATTACCATTATTAACAGTGGTATCAGCCCAACCATAACCCTGTGTCAGCGCAATGCCAGCAACATGGGAATTGTTCTGGATAACGATATTGCTTTCTTGCTCAAGCGTTACGGCAACACCCAAAGCAGAAGTTGGGTATTGTTGATGCGTAATTTTATTGTCTGCGCGAACGACGTCATAACCGAAGTTTTCGTAAGTATCATTGATGGTGGAATTATCAATGGTCAGCTGCAACGGCGACTGGTCGTATTCATTGCGGGCTGTGGAGCCACAAGTAGAATCCGTAGAACCAACGCAACGGGAAGTGATCATGCCATTCACGGTTGTATTGGTGATATTCAGGACATTGCTGGTATTGCTATCAAAGCCCAGGTAATGCGTAGAGATAACGCCGTTTACGACTGCATTATTGATAGAAGAGTAGATGTCTCCGCCAGTATAACTGTTATTGGCGCCATCATTATCAACATAGCCGTGATAGCCAATATAACCAGACTGAATCGAGTCACTGTAGAAAGTATCGTATACGGTGCCGGAGATGTCTGCTGACATCGCCGCAGGTGCTGTTACTGCAACAGCGCAGGCCAGCGCTATTTTAGAAACGAAGAACTTTTTATTCCATGCATGCATTTATTAATCCCTCAACAAAAAATAGTCAGCATGAATCAACTGAAATAATTTCAGTTACTATGCTTTGATTTATATTACAGAAGAGACAGAAGAACTGTTCGACGGCGGGATGATATTTTAATGCATGGTGTTATTCAACAAAGAAGTTCACACAAACTTGAAAGAAAACTGAATTATTATTGTTGTTCAAAGTTCTGAATTTAATTTATTTAGAGTGTTTTAAATAATGTTTTTCTTTATGTTTTCTGAATAATAACGGTATATTAGAATTTATGCTGCTGTGCAGGCCCTCGCCTGGCAGGTTCTTTAACGGGATGTTATGCGTGATAATCCGCTGGGGTCCCCGTGGAACAGGGTTTTTCAGGATGCGGGTCATATTTATTTGAGTGAAAATTGCTAAGGTGGATTTTTAGGGTGACTGTATTATCGGGTTGTTTAATTTCTTACATTGCGCAATGTTTTGCTTAAAAATCTTTATTTATCGGAAACGGTTTTGATGAACAACAGGGGTAACAGGTATACAGTAAATGTTTATTTAATTGATGCAGATCAACGGGAGTTATTCGGTATTAATTGATAAGGGTTATACATTAACGTGTATGATTTCTGTATGTGATAATTGCGGGTCACGCTGAGAGTAAAAGGCGATACTTCGTTATATCGCTGTTTAGGATTTACGTCGTACTATGGGTTTCTGTTCTGCTATGTTTGGACTATCCCTTTGAGCCCTGATAGACGCTTTTTAAACCAAAAGAGACCTGCCATCAAATTGAAAAAGCCTGTTTTCAGTGTCAGGAGGATCGTGATGTTCGTCCTTTTCCTGCTCATCTGTATCGGTCTGTACCTGCTTGCCCTCAACAGCTATTGCGATCAGGGCGGCAACTTTGACCTTGGTGTTTGCTCTATCACCTCCTTTATTCCTTTCTGAGTAATGTCTGCCAGACGAACCTGCGAGCTTTGGGATCCGCAAACCAATAAGAAACCCCTGTTTTTTTGTGAATGACTTCCCTGGCCTGCCGGGGATGGTAAGATGCTTGCTCTGAACATTCAGTGGTAGGGTAGTCAATGTTTGATTTCGCAATGGGCCAAAACAGCCTGGCTTCATTGGTGCTGTGTGCACTCTCAGCGCTGTTATTCCTTCTGGTGTGGTTTTTTGTCAGCCGCGCCAGCGTCAGGGCAAATGAGCAAATTGCTTTGTTGCACGAGATAGCTGAGCAGCAACGCCAGCAAACCGAGTTGCTCAAGGTTCTGGCTGCACAGGTAAAGGGCAATACGCCCACCGTTGAGACAGAGGATGATTCTGCTCTCAGCCTGCGCGGATTTATTCCTGAACGATAATTCCGTTTTGTTAACCCGCCAATTGGCGGGTTTTTCATTTATGCTTTTCATTCACAAAAGTGTCTTAATCTTCCGGTAGTCTCCACGCATGTGCCCTGCAGGATGGAAGAACAGATGATCAAATGGTCTGAAGAAAACGACAGTGAAGTAAACCACAACATTGCCTTATTGACCGGAGAGGAGCCTGAGAAGTGGTATCCCTATGGCGGCATGAAAGGCAAAGATTATTGCAACAACCCCTCCGATGCGTGGCCGATTATTTGCGCCAACAAAATCAGCATAAATTTTAAAGAGTTGCAAAGCGATCCCCTCTGGCTGGCAGAAATCAGCAGCCCGAACGGTCAGTGGCAGGCGCAGAGCAAACGGCCTCTTCGTGCAGCAATGGTATGTTTCCTGCTTAGTAAGACTTGCGCATAATTAAAAGCGCAGAGATACTCAGATTGTGACAAGGTTTTGCAGAGAAGTGATTCGAATAAGCATCGCATAAAGCGATGCGTATCAAGTGATTAATGTTTCCTCATTTTGACAGTTGTGTCTAAGGCGGAGTCCATTATGAAGCGCATCATTAAAGGTGATAAAAATCTTTCCCATCTGGTGGTTGCTCATGCAGCTATCGACAGTCATGAAAAAGCCTACGGCAAACGCCGTCAGGGCTGGCCTTCTACCTACCTCATTAAATACAAAGATGCGCGTGTTGCGGTCGAAGTCGTGACCCGCAGACAATCCTATGTGGCAACTCTCATGATCGGCGCCAGAAATCTGACCAAACTTTGTGGTATGCCTGCCTGATAAGCAGAGCGATGAGTCTCAAACTTAAAACCGTGCCGGATTTCCCGACACGGTTTTTCTTTATAACGTCTTCGCTGACAGGTGAGCCTGATGCAAGCTGCCGCGAGGGAAGGGGCGTTTTATCAGCCTGAGCATCAGGGAGATGAGATCCATCATCAGCAGCAATGTGCCCGTGATGGCCAGGATCATGAGCCCGGCGAACGCCAGGATGACAAGCTTCAGCGCCGGCGGCAGCGTGAACCGGCGAAAGCGAGAGCGCAGCCACAGACGTCCATATTGTGTCTGGATCTGCATAATGTGCGTCAGTCGCGCGGTGAACGACTTGCGGTTTTTCGTTGTGTTCATTGTCATAAAGCGTCTCCTTTCAGAACATCTTTAGTACAACACAGAGTTATTAAGATTTTCTTAATGGCCGCTAAACGTTCATTTGCCACATTATTTTGCACTTTCTGTCTGTGGTGTGCCCCGCAAGTATGATAATTATTCAATATTGCAGACCTGAACTGCTCTCCGAAACCGTCATCTCACAGGAGCCTTATGCCTGGTAAAAATCCCTATTACGATCCTTCAAAAGCCCATCATACGCCTGAAGGTTTCACGAATGACGAACCGCAAAACCGGCAGGAAGGCGACCTGAAACGCTGGAGGAAAGAACGCAAAGAGCAGGGTTTGCCGGTTCCTCCTGATAAAGGCTATGAACATTTTGTCAGCCAGTGGTGGCAGGCGGCTGATTTCAGCGGAACTGATGACCGGTTATGGTTTTTAGGCCACGCCTGCCTGTTGCTTCGGGTCTCGGGTCGTTACATTCTGACCGATCCGGCGCTTTCTGACCGCGCTTCGCCGCTGAGTTTTTACGGCCCGAAAAGGAAAACGCCAGTCGCGGTTTCCGTCGATAAGCTGCCAAAAATCGACGTCGTACTGTTTTCGCACAACCACTACGACCATCTGGATCGTATGACGGTTCGTCGTCTCCTGCGCCGCTTCCCCGACGTGCAATTTATGGTGCCGCTGGGAATGAAATCCTGGCTAACGCGGCGTGGCGCAAAGCATGTTGAGGAACTCGACTGGTGGGAAGAGCGAACGTTTGGCGAAATCACGATTTCTGCTGTCCCGGCGCGTCACTGGAGTATGCGCACGCTATGGGATCGCAACCGGTCGCTGTGGTGCGGCTGGGTGGTGGCTCATCCTTTATTGAAATTCTACTTTTCCGGGGACAGTGGTTACAGCGATCAGTTTAAAAAAATCGGGCAGCGTCTGGGGCCATTCGATTTGGCAGCGATTCCGGTTGGCGCGTATGCACCAAGATGGTTCATGAGCGCGCAGCACATGGACCCACAGCAGGCTGTCGAAGTGTTTAAAGAATTGCGTTGTCACAAAGCGGTGCCCATTCACTGGGGCGTTTTTGAATTAGCGGATGAATCACTCGATGAGCCTTTACGCGAATTATCTCAGGCAGTGAGTCAAAGTGACTTGCCTGAAATGGAATTCAAACCATTAAAAATAGGCGCAAGCATATCTAAAGGTTGAATTTCATTTTTAAGGGCGCGAACAGACGCGAAAAGTAAATGGCGCGCCATTAAATGAGAAGTATTATCAGTTGAAGTGATCAATCTCTCTTAACACGCACAAAGAAGAGGGGTTATAAAGTTGTTAATTACAATCCCGCTGACACTTAATTCTCCTGTCAGCAGCGCGCATTTGTTCAGAATAATGGCTCGCCAGAACATTCCAAATGCGCTGTTTTGAGCGTTAACTGAAATTTTTTCAGGTTATACAGTGGATTATAGGGCACTACACCGGGGACCTGCGTGCAGTAACCAGTCAACCTTGGTTGTCATTTTTCTGATGAAACATTGAAAGAGTTGTGTGACTCATATCTTTAAGTGATAAATCTAAGATGGGATTTTGATCACGGTATTTAATATTTATTTTTTATATCGATATTTAATAATTGAATAAGTCTGGGGGAGGATGTTTATTAACTGTTATCTCGATTTAACCAACTCGCAAACTTTAATTCATTATAATGTCAAAATCCGGAATGTCGAAAAAGTGGCTTTATATATGTACCGGTGTGGAATTGAATTCTCTCAGACGGCTGTCTTTCATTGTATTATCCTGAGGAGATAAAGGCGCACAGTTTAGGTGCATTTATTCCTTTACCCCCTTTGTTTTGCACCATTTTATCCGTCTATGGCGTAATTGATTATTGCATAACCAGTCATACCGTCCGGATATGTTCCTGTCAGGGTGCCCGTTCTGTCTGACAAGTGTGCAACTCGCCCGCCAGACAGGCTGTCACCCGAGTGTTGCCCGCCGGGAGGTGCAGGACTATCACGCAGAATCCCTGCTTCCTGGAGAAGTCTGGAATGCGCGCCGCAATAAAAATTCAAATAAAGATGAGTTTTACGCTTACGGTTCTGCATTAAATGATCAATAATCAAAACAGGTCGTTATTGTTTTGTTTGATATGCAGGTAAAACTGCAAAGCAGAAAAAAGCATGTCTATCAACATATTTCAGCATAACTGAACACGAAGTGCCTTTAACCGGCTCAAATATGTGCGACATGTCCATCACTGATTAAAAATGGCTTGCCATCGAATTCAGAGTATGTGATAACGCATCTGGGTAAAACGAGGTACAGTTCTGTATATGTGTGGCATTTTCAGTATAGAAGTTCTGAGTAAAGACGTTCACGTTGAATACCGCTTCTCTGCCGATTCTAATCTTAGTGCCTCAAGCAGTAACGACTCTAGTTTGTCTATGTAACGCCCTCGGGCGGTTTAAACAATCCAAAGGAAATACTCAAGATGGCAAAGATCAAAGGTCAAGTTAAGTGGTTCAACGAGTCTAAAGGTTTCGGTTTCATTACTCCTGCTGACGGCAGCAAAGACGTGTTCGTACACTTCTCTGCAATCCAGGGTAACGGCTTCAAAACTCTGGCTGAAGGCCAGAACGTAGAGTTCGAAATCCAAGACGGCCAGAAAGGCCCGTCAGCAGTTAACGTAACTGCAATCTAAGCAGCGCTTAGCTGTAAAAAAACCCGCCATGCGCGGGTTTTTTTGTGCCTGAATATCCGGTGTTTATCAGGATTATAAGATCATAATGCCCGATTGCTGGTTGCGGCCACTGATCCCCGGATGCGTCGGGTCTTTTGCACGCTGATGACTGTTGCGGCGAAAACTGGTGTATTTGAACCCGTTTCCTGCAGGCGCTTCGGTACAGATTGTACAGCTGCCGGCATGATCAATGCCCGCAAAGCCGAGGGAATGCAGCTTGGCACTGGCGATTGCCGCCAGATCGAGATGCCGGTGCCGGGGCGAAATCAGTGAAGGAGGCAAATCGAGGCGTTGCATAAAATCATCAACCAATTCCTGGCTGACTTCATAACAGCAGTTTCCAGCCGCCGGACCAATCGCTGCAAACCAGTCTGAGGTATCGCCGTTCTCATTAATACGCTCAGCCATTTTTTCAAGAATGCCGTCGATAAGCCCGCGCCAGCCGGCATGTATTGCCGCGACTTCCTTACCATCCTTACGGCAAAAAATAACCGGCAGACAGTCAGCCGTGAAAACCGCCAGCAGTATTCCGGGCGTTGACGTGATAAAACCATCGGCCTCGCCGCAGTCTTGCCCGGGCTGGACGACATCTGCAATACGTGTGCCGTGAACCTGTTTCTTTTCAGGGCGGGTGGATTCATAAGCTTGCAGATGTGCGGGGAGCAGATTTTCTTTGTCGCCGAATCCATGCAGGATACCGGGGATAGGGCTGAGTAAAGCTGAGTTGTCACTCATCTCGTGTCTCGGTTAGAAAAATGTTATCGACTCAGTGTAGCCGTCTTTGAACCGGATTTTCCAGTAGTTGCAACAACAGTACGCCTTCTTTAGACTTAGCCCTGTTGCGAATTTTCGCCCTTTCAGACTTTCCTTGTAGGTTTCCCGCATGACTTATCAATGTCCACTTTGTTTCCAGCCGCTTGAGCTGACAGGCCAGCAATGGCGATGTGCCGCTAATCATCAGTTTGATAACGCCAAAGAAGGCTACGTTAATCTGATGCCGGTGCAGCATAAACGCTCGAAACAGCCCGGGGACAGCACTGAAATGATGGTTTCGCGCCGTGCGTTTCTCGACGCCAGACATTACCAGCCATTACGTGACCGGCTGGCGGATATTCTGGATAACGTGCTGCCGGAAACTGCGGAAACGCTGCTGGATATTGGTTGCGGGGAAGGGTACTACACCACCGCGCTGGCGGAACGCCTGTCGCAGCATCGCAAGATGAATGTCTTCGGGCTGGACGTGGCGAAAGTGGCGATTCGCTACGCGGCTAAACGCTATCACAATGCGTCGTTTTGCGTCGCTTCCAGCCATCGTTTGCCGTTCGCCGAAAACTCTCTGGACGCGGTGGTACGCATCTATGCGCCATGTAAAGCGCAGGAGCTTTACCGTGCTATTAAGCCCGGTGGTGTGGTGCTGACCGTCGCACCTGGTCCTCGTCATTTATATCAGCTGAAGGGCATGATTTATCAGGATGTTCAGCTCCATGCTGAACAGGATGAACAGCTGGAAGGTTTTGAGCGCGTCAGTACCGAAACGCTGGCTTACGATATGCGCCTTTCAGGCACAGAAGCGTTTGATCTGCTGCAAATGACGCCGTTTGCATGGCGGGCGACGGAAGAGGTGATGGCGAATTTAAAATCTCAGTCTGCGTTCGAATGTGAGACTGATTTTGTGATCAGACTGCACCAGCGAAAATCTGACCAATAAAGCCGTTTTTTCTACATCACCCTAAGTAACCGAGATGTTCGAGCAGGATACTCAGGCCAATACCGATTAACACCATGCCTCCCAGCACTTCGGCCCATTTTCCCAGTAACGGGCCGATAAACCGTCCCAACATCATTCCCAGCGTAGACATGATCATCGTCGCCATGCCGATAAACAGCGCGGTATGGATGATGTTCACTTCCAGAAACGCAAGGCCGACGCCGATGGCTAAAGCATCCAGGCTGGTTCCAACGGCGGTGGCTGCGAGGATCAAGAAACTGTGGCGGCTGGCCAGAATGGTCTCTTCTTCAGGTTTTTCTTTCAGGCCCTGAAAAATCATTCGTGAGCCGAGAATGAACAGCAGAATAAAGGCGACCCAGTGATCCCATTCCATGATGTATCGGGTGGCAAATAAGCCCAGACACCAGCCAATAAGCGGGGTGATGGCTTCAATGACACCGAAAATGAGACCGGTACGTAATGCTTCGCGAAAGCGCGGGCGATGAAGGGTTGCCCCTTTACCGATGGATGCGGCAAAAGCGTCCATAGACATGCCAAAAGCAAGAATCAGTGTGGCGGATAAGTTCACGAGAAGAGTCCCGGCCGGGTATTCCATATACACGTAACCCACCCCCAACCTCCCGGCAGCGCTACGTGTCTATGGTCTCGCCAACCTTACGGATGCCCGCACCACGTTTCAGGATCTAAAACGAGTATGTTGATACGGGCGTTTTTGAATACGCATTATTAAAACTGATTCAAAAACCGGCTACTCCCCAAATGACGGCGCAACCTTACCATAATGTTTTTATTCGGGACAACAACAAATAAAATAAGGGTTTCCCATGGAGCTGGGAATTATTTCCACAAAGAATAAATAACCCTCAAACTGGCTGAAATAACAACGGCGTTGATGTGGTATTAAACGGCATTGTGATTCATAAGGTTAAATAACATTGTCGTTAATATGCATCAGGCTATAACTGATATACGGATGTTTAAATTCAAATTACTGATTATTAACCATTAAGTTATAAATTCTTTCAAGATCGTCCAGTTCGTTGACGCGAATGAGTAATTTTTTCTGCTCTAATTCAAATACCAGTACACCATCTTCGGAGAGATTCATGCTCCGTATCCTGTCGTAGGTGATGAATGTATTGGCGAAATAAAAACCCTGCGGTTTGAACAGCATTTTTGGCCAGCGAATAAACGACAAATAGAAGGCAATCAGACCTAAACCAATTAACAGATAATTCGTTATCACCGTGCCATTTGAATGGATATTGTTGTACAGAAGGATCGCCAGCAGGCCAATGAAAATGATGGAATCCAGTCTGTTGCGGCGCCGCAGGTTCACCCGCAGCTGCGTTTTGCCATTCCGGGTACCCATGATGAATTCGTCGTAGATGGCGTAGGCAAGCAACAGAAGGGTAAACAGTGCGAGGACAATATCGGTGACAGACATGAAAAACTCCAGCAAACAGCCATCAGGCAAAACAAGATAGAAACACAGAAACTGGCAAAATACAGCGATAAAAAAACCGGGGGATTGCTCCCCCGGTTTTCAAGGTTATCAGAGGCCTAACAGACCAATCCAGTAACCGAAGATACCGATGGCGAAGAAGCCAACGATAATCCACAAGGCATTCACTTTCTTACGCAGCAGCCACATACAGCCGAAGGTCAGCAGTAATGGCACCAGACCTGGCATCAGTTGGTCCAGAATCGTCTGTACCGTAGTAACCGTGGTATGGCCCGTCTGGTCGGTGATTTTCGAGACCACCAGCGGAATGTTTACGTGCGTCCACTTGTTAACCAGGGCCCCCATGACAAAGAGGCCGAGAATAGACGCCCCCTCAGTCAGTTTTTGCAGGAAGCCGCCGCCCATATCGTTAACGATATCGACACCTTTTTTGTAGCCATAGGACACGCCATAGTAGCGGGTCAGCAGACGTACAAGGTTAAACAGAACGAAGAACAGCAATGGCCCCAGCAGGCTGCCGGTCATCGCGATACCTGCGCCCAGCGCCGCAAATACAGGACGAACAGTACCCCAGAAGATTGGGTCACCCACACCGGCCAGCGGCCCCATCAGACCGACTTTCAGGCCGTTGATGGCTGCGTCGTCGATAGGTGCGCCGTTAGCACGCTGTTCTTCCATCGCCAGCGTTACACCCAGAACAGGCGCTGCAACGTAAGGATGGGTGTTGAAGAATTCCAGATGGCGTTTGATGGCCGCTTTGCGATCGTCGTTATTTTCAGGATAGAGACGACGAATTGCAGGCACCATACAGAAGCAGAAGCCCAGCGCCTGCATACGTTCGAAGTTCCATGACCCCTGGAAAAGGTTGGAGCGCATAAACACACCGCGAATATCGCTGGCCGTGAGTTTTTTAACTTCAGTTTGATCAACCATGTCCTTCACCCTTAATCCAATTCGTTGTCGAGGTCGTTAACACCCGGTGCAGCCGCTGCTTGCGCAGACTTGTTGTATTTCGGGCTCAACTGGATGTAAAGAACCGCCATCACCACACCAATCACACCCAGTGCAACCAGGTTGAAGTTAGTGAATGCAGCAGTAACGAAACCAAGGTAGAAGAACGGCATCAGGTAGCCAGCGCGCATCATGTTGATGACCATGGCGTAACCGACAACGACGATCATACCGCCGGCGATGTTCAGACCGTTGGTGACCACTTCAGGGATGGACGCCAGCAAATCATGAACGATGGCAGTGCCCACAGAAACCGCAACGATGACGGCAGGGATTGCGATACGCATTGCCTGCAGAACCAGCGCTGAAACGTGGATCCAGCTGATCGCGTTCAGGTTACCTTTTTCAGCGGCCTTATCGGCAGCGTGCTGGAAGGCAACTGTGATGGTACGAACGATGATAGTTAATACCTGGCCGGCCGCAGCCAGCGGGATTGCCAGTGCGATACCTGCACCAACAGACTGTCCGCCTGCGATAACCAGAATGGTGGAAATAATGGAAGCCAGAGCGGCATCGGGTGCAACAGCAGCACCGATGTTCATCCAACCCAGAGCGATCATTTCCAGAGTACCCCCGATAATGATCCCGGTTTTAACATCACCCAGAACAAAACCGATTAAGGTACAAGCAACTAACGGACGGTGAAACTGGAATTCATCCAGGATCGAACCCATCCCGGCAATACATGCAACAATAAATATCAGCACAATTTGTAGTGTGGTGATCTCCATTGCACTTCTCCTATGACCAAAGGACGCTGAGTATAAACAGGCGCATCAGGCAGATAACGTTGAGGGAATCTGCACAAACTCGATGTGCTTATTAATTCATCTTATTAATGAGATCCATCATCTTGAGGCGCGAGTCGGTAGAGACTTTACGCACTTCAAGCTCGATACCTTTTTCATTCAATTTCTTGAACGCTTCGATATCTTTTTTGTCGACGGACACGGCGTTATTCACCTGTGTTTTGCCCTGGCGGAAAGCCATACCACCGATGTTTACGGTTGTGATTTTCACGCCAGCCTCAACCAGACGCAGCACGTCAGTTGGGTTGGTGAACAACAGCATGACGCGGTCGTTGGCATATTTCGGGTTGTCCCAGACGCGAATGGCTTTCGCGACGTCGACAACGTGTGCGGTAACACCTGGAGGAGCAACCTGAGTCAGCAGCGTTTTACGCACGGTATCGGCAGCCACTTCGTCGCTGACAACAATAATGCGGGTTACGTTGGTTTCTTTGGTCCAGCGGGTCGCTACCTGGCCATGAATCAAACGGTCATCGATACGGGCAAGGCCGATTTTCATATGGTCGTTCGGACCGGCAGGTTTCGCCGGGGCAGCTGCTTTTGGCGCAGGGGCGGCAGCAGGGGCTTGAGGCGCAGCTTCCGGCGCTTTCAGTGCTTTCACACCGATTCGGCCAGTTTCTACTGCGATGGCAACCAACTCTGCGAAAGAGGGGTTATCATCACGTGCCATGAAAGTCTCTGCCAGCATCGGGATGTTAACACCGGTGACAACTTCGTAATTTTCTTTATCGACAACAATGCGGCTGGCGGCGTTGAACGGGCTGCCACCCCATGTATCGACCAGGAAAAGAACGCCGCTGCTGGTGTCTAAACCCCCCAACTTTGCCGTGTACTTTTCGATCAGGGTTTCGGCGTTTTCGCCGGGAACGAAATCAATGAAGGCGACATTATCCTGTTCACCTAAAATCATTTCCGCTGTTTTCAGCAACTGCTCAGCTGCTGACCCGTGCGTGCCGATGATAATAGCAATACTCACTCGCTACCTCCTCTGTTAACTCTGGGAAAGAGTTATGCACATAAGTAATGGTGCTGATGATGTCCGCCCGTTTTTATTCCTGAGGCGAACAGGGCACTCCCTGCGTAACTAATCTTTCCTTAATTTCTGATAAGACTGCTAAACAGTAAAACTGCAGAACCTCAACAGGTTGTGCGACGTGATTTATTTTAGTGTGTGAAAAAATAATTTTTGTGACGACTGTCCGTTATTCAACGACGTAATGTGAATACGCTTTCACGTGGGCAATAAAACAGCATAGTTGTTACAGGATGATGCTGAAGGTAAAAAATCATACTTTCTTCATATAATCATTCCTGATAGAGTAATTTTCCCAATAATTGAACAGGAGTACCGGGCCTCAGCCCTCCCTATGGACTGTCACCGACGTCACTATTCTTCGCTTTTTCACCTCATGAACACCGGCAAATCCGCCCCAATGGGCCTGATTTTTGCCGCACTGAAACCGCTTTCATCTGTTAATTTTGCAGTAAAAAAAGTTTGCCGGGCCTCTGAAAGCTCAGCGAATTGCGTTTCTTTGCGTCTTTTTTCTTTAACTCATTGCGGAGTCTGACATGGAATTTCTGATGGACCCTTCAATATGGGTCGGTTTATTGACGCTTGTTGTCCTGGAAATTGTTCTGGGTATCGACAACCTTGTTTTTATCGCCATCCTTGCCGATAAACTGCCGCCTAAACAGCGAGATAAAGCCCGAATCATCGGCCTTTCGCTGGCGCTGATTATGCGTTTAGGCCTGCTGTCCCTGATCTCGTGGATGGTCAAACTGACCACGCCGCTGTTCAGCATTGCGCAGTTCAGCTTCTCGGGGCGTGACCTGATCCTGCTGGTCGGTGGCCTGTTCCTGCTGTTTAAAGCCACAACCGAGCTGCATGAAAGGCTGGAAGGGCACGACGAACAGGGAACGCCAAACCGCGGCTATGCCAGTTTCTGGTCAGTAGTGGCGCAGATCGTTGTACTTGATGCGGTATTCTCGCTCGATGCGGTGATTACGGCAGTCGGCATGGTGAACAACCTGGCTGTCATGATGACGGCGGTGGTGATCGCCATGGGTGTGATGTTGCTGGCGTCTAAATCGCTGACGCGCTTCGTGAATAACCATCCGACGGTTGTCGTGCTGTGTCTGAGCTTCCTGCTGATGATCGGCCTGAGCCTGATTGCAGAAGGATTTGGCTTCCATATTCCGAAAGGCTATCTGTACGCTGCGATTGGTTTCTCGATTCTGATTGAGTTGTTCAACCAGATTGCGCGCCGCAACTTCCTGAAAAGTCAGTCGAACCGTCCTATGCGTGAACGTACCGCCGAGGCGATTCAGCGTCTGATGGGCGGGAAACGTCAGAGTCAGAATGAAGATGAACCGGCGGGCGATGTGTTACCGGCGGGTGAGACGTTTGCTGAAGAAGAACGGCATATGATCACCGGCGTACTGACGCTGGCCTCGCGTACGCTGCGCAGTGTAATGACGCCGCGAACTGAAATTTCCTGGGTCGATTGTGAAAAGTCACCCGCCGAAATTCGCAGCCAGCTGCTCGACACGCCGCACAGCTTATTCCCTATCTGCCGCCATTCTCTGGATGATGTCATCGGGGTCGTTCGTGCGAAGGACCTGCTGGTTGCGCTGGAAAACGGTGAAAACATCGTGGCGTTTGCAGAAAAAACGCCGCCGATTGTGGTGCCTGAAACCATGGACGTCATCAATCTGCTTGCGGTTCTGCGTAAAGCGAAAGGGCGTCTGGTCGTGGTGAGTAATGAATTTGGCGTGATTCAGGGACTGGTGACGCCGCTTGACGTGCTCGAAGCCATTGCGGGCGAGTTCCCGGACGAAGATGAAACGCCGGACGTTATTGCTGACGGTGAATCATGGATTGCCAAAGGCGGGACGGATTTGCATTTGCTACAGCAAATCCTCGACGTGAACACGCTCGTCAGCCCTGATGATGATTTCGCTTCGCTGGCGGGGTTACTGCTGTCGAAGTCCGGGCAGATGCCGGTGGCGGGTGAGGTGATAGAAATGGCTTCGCTGCGCTTTGAAATTCTAGACGTGTCGGAATACCGCATCGAGCGCGTTCGCATTACACGTATTAAGTCAGAGAATGACTGGGAGCAGGAACAGTAACCGGTTCTGCTTGCGTGAAAACGGCGACTCCGGTCGCCGTTTTTTATGGTTTGAATTCAGCGGCAGGCTATCAGGCCGGTTTGGAGTCTTGCGGCGGCGTGATGATTTGAGTCGATTTTTTATAGCGCTCAAGCCAGATAGGGAACACTTCAATCGGCATTGGCCGGGCAAAATAGTAACCCTGCAATGAATCAACTTTTCGCTGCCGCAGATATTCCACCTGTTCACGCGTTTCCACCCCTTCAGCAATCAGCTTCAGATTCAGGCGCTGCGCCAGCGTAATGATGGTGTCGGTGACCGTCGCGTTAATCGCGTCCGTACCAATCGACGCGGTGAAGGCCTGATCAATTTTGAGTACGTCAGGGTTCAGCGTTTTGAGATAACTCAGCGAACTGTGGCCGGTGCCGAAATCATCAATGGCCAGCAGGATCCCCATTTCTTTCAGCTGTGAAATTTCTGCCGCGCGTAATTCCTGCAAACGTGTTCGTTCGGTCAGTTCCAGCATCAGGGAAACCGAAGGTTGCGCCGGAAGCCAGATTTTGCGGATGTCATCCACAATTTCCATGTTATTAAAATGCTGCGCTGCGACATTAATACTGACGTAAAAACCCGGTGTGGCAGGGAACACTTCCAGATTATCCGCAACCGTCTGAATCAGGTACCGCGTGAGCGAAATGATCAGCCCGTGCTGTTCGGCAAGCGGAATAAAAACATCGGGCGACACCCATTCCTGACGGCGATTTTTCCAGCGCATCAGGGTTTCTACGCCGATACAGCGTCCATCGGTACTGTTAATAATGGGCTGACAGTAGACTTTAAATTCGCGGTGCGAAATCCCGTGGCTGATCGGATAAGCCAGACTGATCCGGCTGCCGGAAAGCAGATAAACCGCGGTGGCGGTCAGCAGGCTGATTAATACCGAAAGAGGCAGGTGAGATAACAGCTCACTCCAGGCTAAATCGCTGGCTTGTTCGCCATAGAGCGACACGGAAAAATCGTATTTATCAGAGCTGACGCTCAGCAGTGCGGGCTGCGGGAGGTGACTGCTTTCAACAATCTCGTCACTGCCGTATTCGAGATTTTGTCTTCCGACATTTAATACGATGTGGCTGGCGTAAGGTGGCTGGGGCTCAAGAAGGAAGTTCGAAAGGACACCGATGTTATAAACAAACAGTTCGCCGTTAAGATTATCCGGCGTCGTGGGTTGCCAGAGAACCAGCGTCGGCGCATCTACCTTGCTCCATTTTGACGCGCGCAGATCAAGCTGAGTTTTGCCCTGAGCCAGAGTGGGCAGTGTTTTGTTGAAATTCAGATCTAAAGCCCCGATCAGGCTCGAACAGATGATGGTGCCGTTACTGACCAGACTGATGGATCGCAGCGTTTGCATACGGGCGACAGTTTGTTGCATAACCGGTTGCAGCGCGTTGCAGCTTAGCGTCTGGTCGATAGGAATCGCTCTTCCTGCGGGCGACGCAGGTTCGAGTAATTTCTCCAATTTTTCAACGGTATGGATAGCCACACGTTGTTGATCTTCTGCGATGACCTGAGCTTGTTCGTAAATGCGAATGCCAAGAGTCAGAAGCAGCGTAAATATCCCCATTGCGCAGGCAAGCGCAATGCGATAGTAACGATACTTCGCAAGTCCGGTCTGGGAGAACGGCATCGTTCTAATCCTTTTATCCCGTGTTAAATGCAGGCTCAAAATTATTATTTTTAAAGGTTTACCGATGCGTCACAGCCGTTTTGTTCTTATTGATAGTAGCTGTAAATCGCCGGACGCTCTGCCTGAGTTGTGGAAAACTCCCTATTTTTCCCGGCAAAAATCAAACGAAATCCGTATCAGTGACGTTGTCACGTGTGTTTTTTCTGCATATTTTCGGCATGTATTTTCAGTGTATAGAGAGGTTCTCTGAACGGGAAAATCAGGCGGAAATCAGCATGCCGTACCTGCAGGGTATAATGCAAGTGTCACTACCATTATGTATTGATAATACAACAGGTTGTTGTTAGCGAAGGTTTTATTGCTACCGGCTCCCACCGGAGTGGTATTTCCTGCGGCAAACGGGCCAAAAATGGTCCAACCCGCCAGCCGCCTGGAGACGAAAAATCCTGCAAATGATTAGTCGCACTGAACCTTAATGGCTAAACCACCGCGGGACGTTTCGCGGTACTTCGAGTTCATATCTTTGCCCGTTTCGTACATTGTCTCGATCACTTTATCCAGCGAAACGCGTGGCTCACTGGTCCGGCGCAAGGCCATGCGTGCGGCGTTGATGGCTTTTACAGAAGCAATCGCGTTACGCTCGATGCACGGAACCTGAACCTGCCCGGCAACCGGGTCGCAGGTTAAGCCCAGATTGTGTTCCATGCCAATTTCCGCTGCCACGCACACCTGTTCCGGGCTGCCGCCCAGCAGTTCTGTCAGGCCCGCCGCGGCCATAGAACAGGCCACGCCGACTTCGCCCTGACAGCCGACTTCCGCACCCGAAATCGACGCATTCATCTTGTAGAGAATGCCAATCGCGCCGGAGGTCAGGAAATAACGCAGGTAAATATCCGGGCTGACGGACTGAATAAACTGGTCGTAATACGCCAGCACCGCCGGAACAATCCCGCAGGCGCCGTTCGTCGGCGCCGTCACCACGCGCCCGCCGGCCGCATTTTCTTCGTTCACGGCCAGGGCAAACATGTTCACCCAGTCGATCACGTTCATCGGGTCATTAGACAGTTTATCGTTGGACACCAGCATTCTGCGCAAGGCAGAGGCGCGACGCGGAACGCGAAGCGGGCCAGGCAGAACGCCTTCCGTATTCAGACCACGGTCGATGCAGGCCTGCATGGTGTGCCAGATTTTCTCGAAATACTGTTCGATGTCCTGTTTGCTGTGCTGGGCCAGCTCATTTTTCATCATCAAACCTGACAACGAAAGGCCGGTTTCCTTGCACTTGGCCAGCATTTCGCTGGCGGAATTAAAGCTGTAAGGCACTGTCACTTCATCAAGCACCGGCTGACCGAAATGCTCGTCATCGACAATAAAACCCCCACCGACGGAGTAGTAGGTTTTGCTGTAAATCATTTTATCGCCCGTAAAGGCATGAATTTGCATCGCATTTTCATGGCGCGGTAAATTCTCACCGCGAAACACCATGCCGGTGTCACGGGGGAAATCGACTTCGTGCTGAGTTTCACCCAGCGGCAGGCGCTGACGCTGCTCAACGTCGCGAATAAAGTGGGGAATGCCGTCGATGTCGACGGTATCTGGCTGGTTACCCGCCAGACCTAAAATAATGGCGATATCTGTGTGGTGGCCCTTGCCTGTGAGAGACAGGGAACCAAAAACGTCCACGGCGACACGCGTAACGGCAGGCATCATGCCCTTTTCGAGCAGGTCATCAGCGAACTGTTTCCCGGCTTTCATCGGGCCCAAAGTATGGGAACTGGAAGGGCCAATCCCGACCTTGAACATGTCGAAAACGCTAATCACGTCGAATACTCCTGTAATGAATTACGGCAGGGAACGGGATCCCTGACAGCCACAACTGAACTTGTGGCTCAATCTATAGTTTAAAAGGCCTGAGGGGCAAAAGTTTCATTTTTCGCATGAAATAAACTTATTTGATGCAAAAGTGTGATCGGAATGTAATCAGCGGGCTCAGACTTCAACCTGCCGGGCGAGCTGGCGGATGATCGCCGCCGTGAGTCCCCAGACAAATTGCTGCTGATACCAGGATAAATACACCCGGTGATGGATGCCTCTGCGATGAATATCCAGAGTGTGGTAGCGGGCAAGGTCAAAGGCTTCCTGCAAGGGCATTTCAAACAGCTCGGCGACTTCATCCTCAGCCGGATGGAACGTCACATCGACCGGCAACAGCCCGACAACCGGCGTCACCTGAAAACCGCTGCTGCTGTCCTGCGGTGAAAGCGTGCCTAAAACGTGAACCTGTTCCGGCTCAATAGCGACTTCTTCCTGAGCTTCCCGCAACGCGGTGGCAATAATTGAGGCATCCGTTGCATCGGCTGCGCCGCCGGGAAAGGCGACCTGACCGGGGTGTTTGCGCAGCTGATCGGAACGGCGCGTCAGTAAGATTGTCGGCTCTTTCCGGCAGATAATCGGAATTAAGACGGCGGCGTGACGGGTTCCGCGCAATGCGGGGGCAGGCATACGCGGTTGCTGCAACTGAAAGCGCAGGATGAAATCTTCCACCGCGGGGGAAAAAGTCTGCACGGGTGCGTGTTGTTCCAGCAAAGTCACGGCTGAACGTCTCCTAACTGAGGCAGTATGCGGGCAATTTTATCGAACGTTTCCTGATATTCTGCCTGTTCCTGGCTGTCAGCCACAATCCCGCCGCCTGCCCAACAGTAAATTTTCCCTTTCGCCGTCAGCAGCGTGCGGATGGTGATATTACTGTCCATCGTGCCGCAACAACTGATGTATGCAATGCTGCCGCAGTAACCGTTGCGTCGCTGTGGCTCAAGTTCTTCGATGATTTCCATCGCGCGGACTTTCGGTGCGCCGGTAATCGAGCCGCCGGGAAAACAGGCGCGCAGCAACGCACTGGCGTGGCACGCTTCCGGCAGTTTTGCTGTGATGGTGCTGACCAGATGATGGACCGCAGGGAAAGGCTCGACTTTGAATAATTCGGGAACGCGCACGCTGCCCGGCGTGGCAACGCGGCCAATGTCATTTCGCAATAAATCGACGATCATCAGATTTTCCGCACGATCTTTTTCCGATGCCGCCAGCCGCTCAGCCTGATGTGCATCTTCTGCGGGATCCTCGCTGCGTGGCAACGTCCCTTTAATCGGGCGCGTCTGGATCTGTTGGTCTTTCAGCCAGATGAACCGTTCAGGCGACAGACTGATCACCGTGTTTTCAGGCAAACGTAGAAACGCCGAGAAGGGGGTACGATTCGCATTGTTCAGCTGCAAAAATGCCTGCCACTCCTCACCGGAATAGTGCGTTGAAAATCGCTGCGCGAGGTTAATCTGATAGCAATCGCCGTTGTGAATGTATTCCTGAATCTGGCGGAATTTTTCACCGTATGCCTCGCGGGTCATGTTGGACTGCCACGGCGCTTTGAGCCGGAAAGGCTGCGCGGCGGTGGCCTTCTGTTGCGCCAGCCAGTGCAGGCGGCCGGCAACATCCTGGTGGCAAATCAGCGTCACACGTTGCAGATGGTGATCGGCGATCAACGCCCAGTCATAAATACCCACCGCCATATCCGGCAGAGCGATGTCCTGTTCTGCCGTGTCGGGCAGCGCCTCAATACGCCGCCCTAAATCATAGCCAAACAGCCCGAGCGCGCCGCCCAGAAACGGAAAATCAGGCGAGCTTTCCGCCTGCAAACCGGATGCCGAAAGGTATTCTTCCAGCAGGGCAAACGGATCGTCTGTCCGTGACGTTATTTCACCGTTTTGCTCAACTTGCGTGATATCACCGCGCGTCGTCAGCGTGACCAGCGGATCCGCCACCAGAATATCAAAGCGATTATGCTGATGCAGCGCAGAGCCGGAATGCAAAAGCATGGCCCACGGTAAAGCTGAGAGCGCAGAAAATTGCTCGGACAGCGCATCGGTATGATAAGGCAAAGTATGAAAATTTACGGAACGGGTGGATTGCATGGCAGGTAAGAGCTTCCGGGCGCAATTAAAACGTATTATAGCGTCGATCCTAACATAGATTCGGCTGCCTGAAAGCAGCACAGGCGATTTGCAGCAATAAGGCGTATACTGTGCAACCCCGCAGCCTGCGGGCCGGTTTAACGTACAACAGGAATCTCCCATGCTGACAGGTATGCCTTCATTATCACATTCCGAACAAGAACAGGCCGCCGATCGTATCCGCCAGTTAATGGAAACCGGAATGAGCAGCGGCGAAGCCATTGCAACCGTTGCGGAAGAAATCCGTGAAACGCACAAAGGCGATCGCGTGACCGTTATCTTTGATGACGAAGACGAGTAAATTTCTGCCCTGATAAGTCCATATCGGGCATAAAAAAAACCGGACCCTTTGCGGAGTCCGGTTTTTTTTCATCTTTATTCAGGCATCAGCCTTTAACGGTAACCGCCGCTGCGGCTTGTTTTGCCTGCTCAACCGCGTCTTCAACGTTATCGGCAATCGCCAGCGTCACACCCAGACGGCGTTTGCCACTGATTTCCGGTTTACCGAACAGACGGATCTGGTTGAAACCGGTCAGCGCGTTTTCCAGCCCGCTGAAAGAAACGTTGCTGCTGGTCAGTTCCGGCAGGATAACCGCGGAAGCCGACGGGCCGAACTGGCGGATTTTCCCAACCGGCAGACCTAAGAATGCGCGAACGTGCAGGGCGAACTCGGACATATCCTGAGAAATCAGCGTGACCATTCCGGTGTCGTGTGGACGCGGTGAAACTTCGCTGAAAATCACTTCATCGCCACAGACAAACAGCTCAACGCCAAACAGCCCTTTGCCGCCCAGCGCCTTCACCACTTTCTCCGCGATATCTTTCGCGCGCTGCAATGCCAGTTCGGTCATTTGCTGCGGCTGCCAGGATTCGCGGTAATCGCCATCTTCCTGACGATGCCCGATTGGCGCGCAGAAATGAATGCCGTCAATGGCGCTGATAGTCAGCAGCGTAATTTCAAAATCAAACTTCACCAGACCTTCAACAATGACGCGTCCTCCACCGGCACGGCCACCTTGCTGGGCATAATCCCAGGCTGTCTGTAACTGCTCAGCGCTGCGGATCAGGCTCTGGCCTTTACCGGATGAACTCATCACCGGCTTGATGATGCACGGATAACCGATTGCGTCGACGGCCTGACGGAAAGACGCTTCGTCGTCAGCAAACTGATACGTCGATGTCGGGAGTTTGAGGGTTTCCGCGGCCAGACGGCGGATGCCTTCACGGTTCATGGTCAGACGCGTCGCTTCGGCGCACGGCACCACGTTATGGCCCTGTTTTTCCAGCTCAACCAGCATGCTGGTGGCGATAGCTTCAATTTCCGGCACGATAAAATCAGGGCGTTCGCTTTCAATAACGGCTTTCAGCGCATCGCCATCGAGCATGTTAATGACATGGCTGCGGTGAGCGACCTGCATCGCGGGTGCATCCGCATAGCGATCGACGGCGATCACCTCCAGACCCAGGCGCTGACATTCGATCGCCACTTCTTTACCCAGCTCGCCAGAGCCTAACAACATGACGCGGGTGGCGCCGGTGCGCAGTGCAGTACCAATGGTTAACATAGCTTCGTACCCAGATCTTTGATGAAGGAAAGTAAGAATTTCGCGGCGCAGTATATCTGAAATTATCAGGGACGAAAACGATTGCGCGGCGTGTTTGAAAAATTCCCTGTCTACGTAAGAAGGGGATTTACAGGATTTTTTAAGCCGGTTTTCTGCTGTTTAAGGCAGTCTGCGGGCGTCTCTGTTATCATTTAGCAAACCATGGCGCCAGATCTCCTGCCGCTGCCCCGATTTTTGCCTCACATAAAGAGTTATCGCCTTGAGCACGCATTCCTTTTCTGTCCTGACATTGCCCGCTGAGCAACTTTCCAACCTGAATGAACTGGGTTACACCGAAATGACCCCGATTCAGGAAGCCTCTTTGCCCGCTATCCTGCAAGGTCAGGACGTCCGCGCCAAAGCCAAAACCGGCAGTGGTAAAACAGCCGCTTTCGGCATTGGTTTGCTGAACAGCATCACTGTTTCACAGTTTGTGGCGCAGGCGCTGGTGCTTTGCCCGACGCGCGAACTGGCCGATCAGGTCAGTAAAGAATTACGTCGTCTGGCGCGTTTTACCCAGAACATCAAAATCCTGACCCTTTGCGGCGGCCAGTCAATCGGCCCTCAGAACGAATCGCTGGTTCGTCAGCCGCACATCGTGGTCGGCACGCCGGGCCGTATTCAGGAACACCTGCGCAAAGGCACGCTGAAGCTGGATGATCTCAAAGTGCTGGTGCTCGATGAAGCCGACCGCATGCTGGACATGGGTTTTAGTGAAGATATTGAAGATGTGGTCAGCTATACGCCGCAAACCCGCCAGACGCTGCTGTTCTCCGCGACGTATCCGGACGGCATTGAACGCATCAGCTCCAAATTCCAGCGCGAGCCGCTGAAAGTGGAAATTGAAGGCGAAGATGATGTGGCAGACATCAAGCAGGTGTTTATCGAAGCGGATAAACATCAGCGTTTATCCCTGCTGGCGGCGGTGTTGTACCAGCATCAGCCGACATCGTGCGTAGTGTTCTGTAATACCAAGCGCGACTGCCAGGAAGTGTGTGACGCACTGGCTGGCAAAGGGATCAGCGCGCTGGCGCTGAACGGCGACCTCGAGCAGCGTGACCGTGACCGAGTACTGGTGCGTTTCTCCAACGGCAGCTGTCGTGTGCTGGTCGCAACAGACGTTGCGGCGCGCGGTCTGGACATCAAACAGTTAGGTCTGGTCATTAACTATGAACTGTCTTTCGACCCGGAAGTTCACGTTCACCGTGTAGGCCGTACAGGGCGCGCGGGAACCAGCGGTCTTGCGGTCAGTCTGGTGACTCCGCAGGAAATGCCACGTGTGACGGCGCTCGAAGATTACACCCGTCAGCGGTTCACCTGGCAACCTGCCGCGCAGGCACTGGCGGCAACGCCAGTGGCGCTGGATGCTGAAATGGCCACGCTGTGCATCGACGGTGGCCGTAAAGCCAAAATCCGTCCCGGCGATATACTCGGCGCGCTGACCGGCGATGCCGGGCTGACCGCGGCAGAAGTCGGTAAAATTGATATGTTCCCGATCCACGCTTACGTTGCTATCCGTCAGAAGAGTGCGAAGAAAGCCCTGCAACGCCTGCAGGAAGGGAAAATCAAAGGCAAAAACTGCAAAGCGATTATTTTGCGCTAAAAGAGTGATGTCGCGTTTTACATTGTTCGTCTGATTGTTAATGTTGTGTTATTGGCTTGTTGATGATTATATTGTCTGACACAAGTGATGACCTTTCGGTATGTATGGTTA
Source organism: Rahnella sp. PD12R (assembly GCF_019200965.1). Classification (NCBI taxonomy): domain Bacteria; kingdom Pseudomonadati; phylum Pseudomonadota; class Gammaproteobacteria; order Enterobacterales; family Yersiniaceae; genus Rahnella; species Rahnella sp. PD12R. The sequence continues at coordinate 168,755 of NZ_JAHTMS010000009.1, forward strand.
TTGTTCCGGCAAGGTCAGCGTAATAAAAGACAAAGACTGGGAAGACGAACGATGAAAAAGATAATCTTGAGCGCGGTAATGGCAGTCGCAGGAATGAGCGGTCTGATCCAGACTGCTCAGGCCGATGAGCCTGAAGTAAGAACGGCGACGGTCACACCTTGTGCGAATGCGACGAAAGATGAACTCGCGGCGCTGGTGAAACGCGATTTTCTGCAAAACCGTATTCCGCGCTGGGATGCGGATAAAAAAGCACTCGGCACCTCAACGCCGGTTGCGTGGGTTGATGCCGGCAGCATCAGCGGTGATAACAAGAAATGGGATATCCCGCTGAAAGTCCGCGGTGATCATGCCGACAAAACCTACGACGTTACGCTCAACTGCCAGCTCGGTGAAATCAGTTACAGCACGCCGGTCTGAGTTTTTCCCCTGCGCCCGCAACCCCTGACGGGCGCACATTCCCGCTAATTCCCGCACATTCCGTCTCTTGGTTTCCCCGTGTAAACCTGTCACTCTTGTCACACCATAAAGAGGACAAAGAGATCCGAGATGATGACACCTCCAAAGGCTGAAAAACGCCCGCAAACTCTGAGCGTACACGGCGATGACCGTGTCGATAATTACTACTGGCTGCGTGACGATGACCGCGCCGATCCTCAGGTTCTGGCGTATCTGACGGCAGAAAACGAATACACCGATCAGGTTATGCAGCCCCATCAGGCGCTGCGTGAAACGCTTTACGGGGAAATGGTCGCGCGTATTGCGCAGCAGGATCACTCCGTTCCTTATGTCAAACACGGCTACCGTTATCAGACCCGCTACGAGCCGGGCAACGAATACGCGATTTATCTGCGTCAGCCCGTCACCGAACATGAAAAATGGCAAACGCTGATCGACGGAAATGAACGCGCCAGCGACGGCGAGTTTTATACGCTGGGCGGTTTAGACATCAGCCCGGACAATAAACTGATGGCCGTGGCCGAAGATTTCCTGTCCCGCCGCCAGTACGACATTCGCATTAAAAAGCTGGATGATGAAACCTGGACTGACGACCTGCTGAAAAACACGTCCGGCAGCAGCGAGTGGGCAAACGATTCTCAGACGCTGTATTACGTCCGTAAGCACAAGAAAACGTTACTGCCGTATCAGGTTTATCGCCACGTTGTTGGCACGGATCCGAAGACGGACAAACTGGTTTACGAAGAAAAAGACGACACGTTTTACGTCGGGCTGGATAAAACCACGTCAGAAAAATACATCCTCATCCACCTGGACAGCACCACGACGTCCGAGATCCTGCTGCTGGATGCCGATGATCCGCAGGCGACGCCGGAAGTGTTCCTGTCGCGCCGTAAAGATCATGAGTACGCGCTCGATCATTATCTGGGCAATTTCTATATCCGTTCGAACAAAGACGGTAAAAACTTCGGTCTGTATAAAAGCGAAAACGGCACCGAAGCGCAGTGGCAGACGCTGATTGCACCACGCATTGAAGTAATGCTCGAAGGTTTTAGTTTATTCCGCGACTGGCTGGTGGTGGAAGAACGCCATCAGGGACTGACGCAGCTGCGCCAGATCCACTGGACCAGCGGTGAGGAAAAATCACTGGCATTTGATGACCCGACGTACACCACCTGGCTGGCGTACAACCCGGAACCGGATACGTCGTTGCTGCGTTACGGCTACTCGTCGATGACCATGCCAAGTTCGCTCTTTGAGCTGGATCTCGACACGCATGATCGTACGTTGCTCAAACAGCAGGAAGTGAAAGATTTTGATGCGACGAATTACCGCAGCGAACGCGTCTGGGTCACAGCGCGCGACGGCGTAAAAGTCCCGGTTTCACTGGTTTACCGCCGTGAATTGTTCAAGCCAAACACCAATCCGTTACTGGTTTACGGCTACGGCTCTTACGGCAGCAGCATGGATCCGGCGTTCAGCGGCAGTCGCCTGAGCCTTCTCGACAGAGGATTTGTTTTCGCACTGGCCCATATCCGTGGCGGCGCAGAACTGGGCCAGCAATGGTATGACGACGGCAAACTGTTTAACAAACTCAACACGTTCCACGATTTCATCGATGTGACAAAAGAACTGGTGGCTGAAGGTTACGGCGACGCAGGGCAGGTTTACGCGATGGGCGGCAGCGCCGGTGGTTTGCTGATGGGCGCGGTGATTAATCAGGCTCCCGATTTGTTCCACGGCATCGTTGCGCAGGTTCCTTTTGTCGACGTTGTCACCACCATGCTCGATGAGTCTATTCCGCTGACGACCGGCGAGTATGACGAGTGGGGTAATCCTAACGACAAAGCGTATTACGACTATATGTTGCAATACAGCCCTTATGATCAGGTGCGTGCGCAGGCTTATCCGCACATGCTGGTGACTACCGGTTTGCATGATTCACAGGTGCAGTACTGGGAACCGGCGAAGTGGGTGGCGAAACTGCGTGATGTCAAAACTGACGACAATCAGCTGCTGATGCACACGGATATGGATTCCGGCCACGGTGGTAAATCTGGCCGCTTCAAGGCTTACGAAGATATCGCGCTGGAATATGCCTTTGTTCTGTCGCTGGCAGCGAAGAACTGATATCGCTTTCGCTAATGAGTTTCTGCCATAAAAAAACCCGCATTCAGCGGGTTTATTCTACGAAGTAATTTTATCAGGCAGCTGCTTTCTTGGCTTTTTTCTCAGCCTTCTTCTCAGCAGGGGTCTTCAGTGGCTTTTTCTTCGCATTTTTTTTGCTATCCATTCCTTTACTCATAATCGCCTCTCTTTAAAGCTGGTGGATTGGGTTGCTCTGCTATTTACTGCCTATTTCGTGTCAGTTGCAAGCAGCTTTGCACGTTTTTCTTCTGTCATCTTCGCAGTTTTCGTTTCGCGGGCAGTCAGCCTGCAGGCGAAATTGCGTGTTAAGTATGCGAACAGCATATGAAATAACGATTTTTGGTCATTACAACTTGTCGTGGCGGAACCGATGCGCTGTTATTAACAGGCGAGCACATCAATCAATACACTGGCCGAATAGAACAGGAAATGTCATGCCAAAATTAAAAGGGTTGTATCCGCCTCTGGAAGCGTATGCCAGCGGCATGCTTGATACGGGCGATGGACACCAGATTTACTGGGAACGCAGCGGAAACCCGGAAGGTAAACCAGCGGTATTTCTACACGGCGGGCCGGGCGGGGGCTGCTCATCGGTTCACCGGCAACTTTTTGATCCCAATGATTATGACGTCATGCTGTTTGACCAGCGTGGTTGCGGGCGTTCAAAACCTCACGCCAGTCTCGACAACAACACGACCTGGCATCTGGTCGAAGACATTGAACGCCTGCGTAAATTAGCGGGTGTCGAAAAATGGCTGGTGTTTGGCGGTTCGTGGGGATCAACGCTCGCACTGGCTTATGCCGAAACGCATCCGGAACATGTCAGTGAACTGGTTCTGCGCGGTATTTTTACGCTGCGTAAACAGGAACTCACCTGGTATTACCAGGATGGCGCATCCCGTTTCTTCCCTGAAAAATGGCAGCGTATTTTGTCGATTTTAGATGATGAAGAACGCAAGGATGTCATAGCCGCTTATCGTGCACGTCTTACCTCGGCAGATCGCGCCGTTCAGCTGGAAGCCGCGAAAATCTGGAGCCTGTGGGAAGGGGAGACTGTGACGCTTCTGCCTGCGGAAGGTTCGTCATCTTTCGGCGAGGATAACTTTGCGCTGGCGTTTGCCCGCATCGAAAACCATTACTTTACGCATCTTGGTTTTCTGGACAGCGACGATCAGCTTTTGCGCAATGTGGAACGCATCCGCCACATTCCCGCCGTTATTGTCCATGGGCGCTACGATATGGCCTGTCAGGTGCAAAACGCCTGGGATCTGGCACAGATCTGGCCGGAAGCGGAACTGCACATCATCGAAGGGGCAGGGCATTCGTTTGACGAGCCTGGGATCCTCGATCAATTGATCCGTACTAACCAGCGTTTCGCCGCCCGGCGTTAACGGCTTCTGTGCTCCCGTTTACCCGCAAAGCCGTCGCTTATTTTTGCTTCGGTTCGTAAGGTAAACGGGAGAATTTATGTGATTCCCCGCGATAAAACATGACCCGTTCACGGAAGTAAGTGCGCAAATGCGCCGGCTGCTCGCGTTCCGCCATCTCAGCTACAACGGGCATATTGTAACGTTCCTTAAAAGCGACGGCTGACGCGGCGAGATCGACGTTAATGCGGTCCATCTCGTCTTTGCTGATTTCGGCCAGATTGATGCTCATTGTTGTTTCCTGCTAAACCATTTCGCCGCATTGTACCCGACACTCTGCGCAGGGTGAATGTTGTCTTTAGAATTTTATTATCCCCCGTGTTGTTGGCGCGATTCCCTGGTGTTAATGAGTAAATAAGAATTATTCCCGAAATCTAAGTGATAATTATATTCAACTGAAAGATTAAAGCAGGATATTTAAATAAGAATGATTCTTTTTAATAACATTCTTTATGTTAATGATTATCATTAATGTATATTTTTATGAAAATAAACTTCATTTAATTCAACGTGTTAATTTATATTGTTGCCTGCATGATTAATAATGTGAATCGGGTGTTTTTATTTTGTATTGATGCGGGCATAATGCGTGTAAATAACCCCATTCATCTGCCTTAATTTATTTTATGGAGCCGCATCATGCTTAAAAAAGAAATGATCGACCAGCTGAACGAACAGCTGAACCTCGAGTTTTACTCTGCCAATTTATATTTGCAGATGAGTGCATGGTGCAGCGATAAAGGCTACGAAGGCGCAGCGGCGTTCCTGAAACAGCACTCCATGGAAGAAATGGATCACATGCATCGCCTGTTCAAATACGTCAGCGATACCGGCGCATTACCTTTGCTGGGTGCGATTGCTGCTCCTCCGGTGGCGTTTGAATCTCTGACCGATTTGTTCAAACAAACCTATGAGCATGAGCAACTGATCACCCAGAAAATCAACGAACTGGCCGATTTGTCCATGACGCTGAAAGACTATTCTTCTTTCAACTTCCTGCAATGGTACGTTGCTGAACAGCATGAAGAAGAAACGTTGTTCAAATCCGTTCTCGATAAACTGGCTCTGGTCAGCAACACTGGTAACGGCCTGTTCTTCGTGGATAAAGACCTGAAGAACATGGTGGCACAGGCTCCGGCAGGCTAATTTTCCTGTCGTTGTGGTTCAAAAAAACGCAGAGTGCTCAGGCCTCTGCGTTTTTTTATGTTTTTTTGACAAACGTTTTGGAGCGGTTTGCGATAAAGTGACGGCGTTATAAATTCATCGTTAAGCAAGCCAAGGAATTATCGTGTTCAAAAAAACCACTTCTCTTTGCCGTGCACTGGCAGTCTCAGCTGTTTTGCTGGGCGGATTTATCTCACAGCAGGCTTCTGCCCACGCACACCTGAAAACAGAAACGCCCGCCGCCGACACCGTTGTCACCGTCAGCCCGTCCGAATTGTCACTGGGTTTTAGCGAAGGTATCGAACCTAATTTCAGCAAAATTACGCTGACCGATGCAGATAAGAATACCGTTAAAGCCGGCGCTATGACGCTCGCCGCGAATGACAAAACTCAGGCGGTTCTCCCGCTTCCGGAAACGCTGAAGCCGGGTAAATACCTGGTAACGTGGAGCGTTGTCTCCGTTGATGGTCATAAAACACACGGTCAGTACAGTTTCACCGTTAAATAAACGATGAGCCTGACTGCCATGTTTGTCCTGTGCCGGTTTGTCCACTTTGCTTCACTGATGCAAATTTTTGGGTTGAGCGTCTTTTGCTCCTTACTGGCACCGCAGGGCTTTTCTGCCGTATTGCTGCGTAAAAATCAGTCTGTGATGATGTGGTCTGGCATTCTGGCGGCGGTGACGTCGGTGGGAATGCTCGCAATTCAGGCCGCGCTGATGGGGAATGGCTGGGGTGACGGGCTGAACCTGAACGTCTGGCTGCTGGTGCTCACTACGTCCTTTGGTGACGTCTGGCGGTGGCATCTGTTACTGACGGCAGCATTATTGCTGGTCATGCTGATGGACTGGTTGCCGGGACGCAACGTGATCATCTTTTTGTGCGCCCTCGGTTTACTGATGAGTCAGGCGCTGATCGGCCATGCGGCGATGCATGACGGCGCGCTGGGGCTGTTACACCGAACTAATCATGTCGTGCATCTGCTCAGCGCGGCTTACTGGTTCGGATGCTTATACCCGCTGCTGACCTGCATGTTATATACGCGACAACCTGCGACGCGCCCTTATGCGATTGCCACGCTTATCCGGTTTTCGGTCTGGGGCCACGCCGCCGTCGCGCTGGTTATCCTGACCGGCATTCTGAATACCGCGATTATTTTGCAGCGCTGGCCGGTCGATATGACCTCGCTTTATCAGCGTCTTCTCGTCATCAAAGTGGCGCTGGTCGGGATCATGTGCGGCGTCGCCATTTTCAACCGTTACCGGCTTGTGCCGTTAATGGGTAAACAGCCGGAGCTGGCCCAGCGCCGTTTCATCATGATGACGTGGCTCGAATGGGGGCTGGCGTTATTGGTTTTACTGGCGGTGAGCTGGTTTGCAACCCTTGCGCCGGGCTGAAAAGCATGAAGAATTTACTATTTACTGAGGAAGAATCATGAGGAAAACACTGTTCGCCTGTGTGTTGCTAACCTTATCTGCCAGCAGTTTTGCGGCGCCGCAGGTCGAAACGATCAGCCGCCTGCAATATGGCAAGGCCTGGGCATTCACGCGTGAAGAAGTCATGCTGCAATGCCGTCCCGGTAACGCGCTGTATGTCATTAACGACAGCACACTGGCGCAATATCCTCTGAACGACGTCGCTAAAGAGCAGGTTAAAAACCGCCAGGTTCAGGCCGTGCCATTGGAGAAAATCTGGCTAGACGACCCGGCTAATCCGGGGCAAAAAATGAGCCTCGCGCCGTTTATCGCCAAAGCCGAGACACTTTGCTGAATCGCCGTGCAGCCGGTAACCGCCTGATGTTAATCCCATTTTTTGCGTATGTTGTCACACAATGAGAATAATACATCATTGTTATTATCACTATGTTTCAAACTGGGTGGAAAATAGTCAGGCCTCGGCTACTCTTTAAGTTGTACGGCTTAACCGCCTGCATTAATGCCAACTTTTAGCGCACGGCTCTCTCCCAAGAGCCATTTCCCTAGACCGAATATAGGAATCGTATTCGGTCTTTTTTTTGCCTGTTTTTCATAACAATCACTTATAGTAAAAACAATCACTTAGGCTGTTTTCACTTACCCTCAATCTTACTCATTTGGATTCTCCATCGCCATTTTATCGCCACTGATTTGAGCCAGCGGATTCAGGTGGATAGCGTCTTCAAGGTGATCCGGAGCAAAGTGCGCGTATCGCATAGTGACCCGGATATCTGAGTGCCCGAGGATGCGTTGCAACACGATGATGTTGCCACCAGCCATCATGAAATGACTGGCGAACGTATGCCGGAGAACATGCGTCATCTGACCTTCCGGCAGCTCGATGCCGGCCAGCCTGATCACCCGATAAAACTGCTTATAGCAGGGCGAGAAGGACGCGCCTTTACGGGCGATCAGTTCGTCATAGAGGGGGCGGGCGAGGGGAACGGTACGGTTCTTTTTACCTTTGGTATTGATGAAAGTGAGTTTAAAGGGGGAAATCTGCGAGCTTTTGATTTTTGCCGCCTCGTTCCAGCGTGCGCCGGTCGATAGGCAGACTTTGACGATTAGCGTTAATTCGTCATTTCCATGCTGTTCACATGCCGCCATGAGCAGCAGAATTTGTTCCTGAGTCAGCCATGCCATTTCACGTTCCGGCTGGTCGAATTCGCGGATATTTTCCAGCGGGTTAGGTAATGACCATTCTCCCAGGCGTTTCAGCTCATTGAACACCGCCCGTAAAAAAGCGTGTTCGCAGTTCACCGTGCCGGTGGAAACTTTACGGGTTGCCAGGCTGGTACTGTAGCCGTTATCAATCTCACCTCGCAGCCGCTGATCACGATAGTGTGCCCAGTCCTTCGGGGTAATCATGCTGGCTATTGGGTCACCCAGTCCCGCGCTGATAATCTTCAGTTTGCCCAGTCGCCCCTTTTTATCATTCAGAGAGCAGCCGTGCAGGCTGTACCAGAGATCGACCAGTTCGCTCAGCTTCCGCCGGTCTTCTTTCTCACCCAGCCAGGGTTTGTTCTTCGCCTGTTCCATGGTGTAAGTCTCAAATGAAACGGCTTCTCCCTTTGAATCGAACTGCCTGCGGCATCGCTTACCTTCACGTCCGTTCGGGTAGCACTCACACAGCCATTTGCCTGTAGACAGCTTTCTTACACTCATCACATTCTCCTTTTTGAGAATGTGAATTTTACTGTATATAAAACCAGTGTAAATGTTTGATTTAGTCAGTCGTATACATGCAATGGCAGCAACCGGTCTATTTGTCTAAGCAGTATCTTTTGGAAAGGTTGCGGCGGAAATCGTGAAATTTTGATTCCAGATTGTTAAGATTGGTCTTAACAGTTTGCTTTCACTATAAGGACTTAATGATGAAGTTTGTTCTGGGATTTGCTGTTTTGGTGCTTCCGTTTGCCGCGAGTGCTGCATTTGTTAACCCGATGGAATTCGACGGTTCCGAAGCGCAGAAACAAGAAGTTATTGAATACATCAAGGCGAAGGTAAAGGCGGATTACTGTGATGGTGCCGTTGATATGTGCCAACCAACAACGCTTCGAATGATGGAAAAGCAAAATCTGACCGCTTTTAAGAATCTGACCAAAGTCAAAAATAAAGAAATACTGAATAAGGTAATCGGGGATTATTGTGAAGGTGCGTTTGATATGTGCACTTATGCGACTCTGGATATGATGTACAAACAAAATCTGAAAGCCAGCGGTGAACAACTTAGCTGGTAATCATTAAAACAAGAAACCCGCCATTGGCGGGTTTCTTGTTTTAATGCATCTGCAAAGATTGTTGCTGATGCTTATCCGGATGCAACTGAACCGCGTGGACGGTGCCTGGTTCAACAATGATGTCGGCGATCGATTCATGCGTTTTGAACGTACAGCTGCAATTGATATTCTGACACTGGTGGTAACGTTCTTTAGTATTGATGCTCAGATAACGGCTGGAACGGGCGTGTGCGGCGTGCTGGCATTTCGGGCAGTGCATCATAACAATCACCATGTAATCATTTTAATCAGTTGCGGTCATTGTATGTTATGGCTGGAAACATACATCTGATATTACAGTGATTTACATATCTTTTTCAGCGTCTTACTCTGCGTATGTCTGGATTATGATTAAGGATTATTTATGCTGATTTATGACGTCTTTGGCCGGTTTCTTGGCGTTAAAAAAACACCGGATGGCTGGCAGGTGTTCCGTGCTGACATGGCCGAAAGAAAGTTTTCTAGGCTCTATGACATCATCATTCCCGATGATATGACCGAGGCTGAAATTCCTGGCTGGCTCGGCGATATATTTCATGAAGCTGCTAGTGAACTCCATCCTGACGTCAAACGGGTCGAATGATCAGCTTTCCGTCGCCTCATAACTCACATCCGACAACAACACCTCCAGATTTAACGTCGTCACAAACCCGCTGCCGCCCAGGCTGTGCGTCACCTTACTGATTATCCAGGGCTGCGCGTCGATCACAGATTTAAATCCGGACACGGCCACCGGCGTCTCAGGGAATAAATCAGCGCGCCCGCGAGCTAGGGAGATCGAGAACTCCGCGACACCGCGCTGGAGTTTGTCCCACTTTGCCTGGGCTGCCCGCATGGCGGCCTTTTGCGTAGCGTAGATGGTAGTGAGGGTAAACACATTGTCTTCGCTGCCCGCCAGGTAATCGCCTTCCTTTGCCTCCGGTGTTTTCTTCACCTTCGCGCTGACCTTCCTGGCCTTCGGATGTTGCAGGGCGCGCAGGTACTGCACTTTCGGTTTCCGCTGCACCTTCACCTTTTTCGGTTTCGGGTCTTTGGTATGCAGCCAGCTTGCCGACACGCCGGTATACGCCCCACGGTCAGCAATATTAAACGTGTGCCCGTCGCCGTCGCTGCGGACAATCGTCATCTGCGGGATAGGCTTCCCGCTGGCCGTCTTTGCCGCCCCTGGTTTGATAAACAGCAGATTGCCGGCCTTGATGGCGACAACCGCGCCGTTCAGCTCCGCCAGGCGGGTAATAAACTTCGCGTCGGTTTCCTGCGTCTGGTCGATATGAGACACCGGCACGCCCCTGAAAGGTTCAGCAATTGCGGGCTTTAGGTTGTTGCGCGCCGCCACGGCAGACACCACCGCCTCCAGCGTCGTATCGTGATACGAGTTGTCGCGGCGGGAATTCAGGCTGCCGCGATAGTCTGCACTGCGGGCGCGGATAGTCAGCGTGTCCGGCGTTCCGCGATGCTCCACCTCATCCACGGTAAAGTCGCCCTTGTTCGTCAGTGCCTGGCCTTTCCAGCCCAGCGCGATATTAATCACCGCACCGCGTGGCGGCATATCCAGCAGGCCGTCGGTGTCGCTCAGCGCGATATCGAGCTGGTCAGCCTCAAAGCCGCGGTTATCCGTGAGCGTCAGCGAAATCAGCCGGTTGCTGACGTCCTGGGTGATGTCTTTGCCGCCGACGGTCACCGTGAAATCCGGTGCAAACTGCGCACCGGCACCGATGGTCATATCCGTAATCACAGCARRCCTCCTAACTGACCGGTTAAACCACYAGCCTGATCCAGCAACCCGTCGGCCTGGGCTTTCATGTCGCCGAACATCGCCGCCAGGGATTCATCSACGCGGGTCAGCGTCAGCGTGAATTCAATCCGGCGGGCGGCACCGTTGGAAAAATGYTCCGTGTGGGTTTCGCTSACGCTGTTCACCACGAACATCCCGTAAATGGTGCCRCTGCCTTCCAGCAACGGCCACGCCTTGCCTTCGTCAGCCATCAGGTTCAGTGCGAGCAGTGACAACTTCCCGCCGGTGATTTCCGGCATCAGTACGCCGGACAGGGTAATTTTCTCCTCATTCACCCCGAGGAACTGCGGCAGCGGRCGCAGGCCGACGCGGTTGTTTACCGGCCAGCGGTAAWCGACATCGCGCTGCAAACTTTGGTAAGGGACGGTYTGCAACTGAAACACAAACARCCCGAGCGTTAACATCATGCGGSRYTCTCCTTAATCGTTATCCATGCGGGAACGYTGCTGYGCRRCGCGGGCGCGGTCACGGGCTTCCAGCTCGGCGCGGATCTGGCGRCTGGTATCCTGGRCACCCAAACCGGCACCGGCGGCAATRGTGTAATTGTGYGTGCTGCGGTCGATRTAGCTGCGCCCGCCGCCGACGGACACCGGYGYATAACCGCCRCCCAGCAGGCCGCCAGGCGGTGGCGTGACCGGCGCGGGRTTRTCCAGCGGATGCGCTTGCGGATCYGCATCGCYRTTTTGTTTCGTGCGCCGGTCAGCTTTGTCKGCTGCYTTATCAATGTCTGCGGATTCATCCTTGATGATGCCGAGCTTCTCCAGCAGCCAGACCACGCTGYYACGCAGCTTATTCGCCACCTGYAACGGKGCGGTCAGKGCGTTAGCGACCAGRTGACCRAACGACACSCCCGCATCTTTACAACTGTTCAGCGTTTCCTGSGTGGATTTMACCGGYTSRATCAGGTCTTTGAACCACTGCCACAAGACTTTGAGCTTGTCCCCAAGCCAGTCAAACACCGGCTKGAGCGGCGCAAACATCTCTTTTACCGGTTCGAACGCAATCCCYARGCCTTCAATGACGCCCGCAAAGAAGGCGCTGATCGGCTCCCAGTAYTTACGGATAAGCAGGGCACCGGCGACAATCGCCACGCCAATCGCSACWATYGGCAGCGTAAGCCCGCCGATCAYCGTCGCAATCGCACCGCCYACSGTGCCGAGGATTGTCCAGAGCACACCGGCAGCGGCGACRATCAGATTRATGCCGCTRATMACCGGACCGGCYACCAGGCCAAACACGCCGAGCGCGCCGATAATCAGCAGCGCACCGCCYGCCACCTTGCCGAGSGTCGCCGCCAGGGCTTTATTGTTCACAATCCACTTATCCAGTTTCAGCACGTAGCCGGTGGCGGTCTGCACCAGRTTGCGCAGKGAWGARTCCTGCTGATCGAACAGGTCAGTSCCGACKGCCTCATARGCWGACTGAAATTCCTTAAAGTCGCCGCCCAGGTTGTCCTGCATSAYCGCCACCAGCGCCTCGGTTTTRCCGTCYGAKGTTTTSARTGCCTGRSTRAGTTTGTCKAGYTTGCCSGAYGWYGCRYCKTCCATCAGCACCRWCGCCGCCGAGCTGGCCTCCTCGCCAAAGAYGGCCTTCATGTACTGCGCYYGCTGYGYATCMCCGAGYTTGTTTTTCKCAAAGCTCTTTTGCATTTCCTTCAGGATGGTAAACARCGGGCGCATGTTGCCTTTGCTGTCCGCCGTCTTCACCTTCAGCTCACCGAGYGCGGCGGCGGCGGTGCCCGTCGGTGCCTGYAAGCGGGTAATGACMGCRCGSSYRCCKGTGCCCGCCATYGAGCCGGTGATTTTGGCATCSGCCAGSGCGGCGGCCATCGCKGCSGTTTCTTCGACGCTGATACCGGCCTGYTTTGCCACCGGYGCGGCRTAGGTCATGGTGTCTGACAGRCCKTCAAAGGTGGCGGCAGACTTATTCATGGCCGTKGAAAGCACRTCACCGATGTGTGACACSGTGTCATTCGTCATGCCAAACGCGGATTTCACGCCCATCAGCAGGGTGGCGTTCTCCTCCATGGTGCGCTTATTCGCCAGGGACAGATTCAGGATGGTCGGCGTCGCCGCCAGAATGCCGTCTTTGTCCGCACCGGATTTGGCRACGATGATTTGCGCGGCGGCAGCATCGTCAGCAGAGGCGGCGGTGTTGTCGCCGAGCTGCCGCGCCTGGGTGYGCAGCGCGGTCATGTCGGCGGAGTCTTTTTCCAGGCCAAGCGTCGCCTGGAGYTCTGAGTTTTTCAGCGCAAAGTCATAGCCGGGCTTGAGCATCCCGGCACCGGCTACCGTGCCCGCCGTCGCWATSSCRACACCSGCMGCMCCYGCKCCGGTCACGCTACCGGCSARYTGTTTACCGGWCTGRTAMCGSCCTTTGACCGCGTTGAGTTTGGCCTGCTGCGCGCTSACSCGTGCCAGGGATTCRCGCTGSCGGTTGAGCTGCGCGGTGGTTTCACTGATRGAGGTTTTCAGGCGGCGTTCWGAYTCRGAMARSGTGCGGGTGCTGATGCCCGCCTGGGTRAGTTCSGTGCGCTGACGCTGCACCGACTGCCGCAGCCCGTTGAACTGGGTCTGCAACTGCGCGGCGGTRCGCTTCGCGGACTCCATSGCCTGCGCCTGGGCACGGGTCGGGTTGGCGGTGTTTTTCAACTGGATAGCCAGCGCCGCCGCTTCCGCTTTGGCRTCTTTGAGTTTCTGGCTGGTTACACCCAGCTGTGCGCTGGATTTSCTGAAACCGTCAATCTTTCCGGCCTGGGCGTTCAGGTCTTTGAGSGYGKTYTGKGARTTKYKRATRTCKCCGGACAGCGCCTTRCTGGCGTTCTCCACCGATTTAAACGGGCGGGTCGCCTGGTCAACCGCCTTTAACAGCACCTCTACTTTTAAATTACTCACTGTCGGCTCCGCTGCGCTGCATGGCCTTATGACGCCACGCGCAAAGCTCGGTCAGCGTCATCRGGTTCAKTTCTGACGGCGGCCAGTGAAARATCACCGCGATRTCCGCCATCAGGTCATCGACCGTCAGGGTCGGGGGAAGTTTTACTGTTCCGATTTCGGCGATAAAAAACCAATCACCTTACCCGCCAGGGCAATCAGGTCGGGCAGGTTCAGGCTTTTGCASTCCTGGGCGGTCAGGTTCGGGGCGGTAATGCGCGGCAGRATKACGGTCAGCGCGTCAACGTCGGCATTCGCCAGCGCCGCCAGGCCAATGCCGCGCAGGTGTCCAGCATTGGGTTTAATGACTTCAACCTGGTTAATCAGCGTGTCGCCGCGTTTGATCGGTTCTTCCAGGATGACGATGTTTTCATTGTGTTCTGACATAGCGGTGTCTCTTATTCAAAGGGAAGTTTTCGCGCCGGAGTCCGGCGCGGGGTACGGGTTACAGGCCGATGTTTTTGCGGTGTTCCGCCACGCGGTCAACGCCGCCGACGATTTCCACCATGTTCACGGTATCGACTTCAATCATGTCTTTGCCGTCAATCACCAGCTTGAAATAGGTGCATTGCGTGGTGATTTTGGTTTCGGTGTCTTCGCCCTGTTTGTACTCGCCGAAATCCATTTCCTTGTGGCGTCCGCGCATCGTGACTTCCACGGCGGAGGTTTCGCCGGTGTCGTCGCGCTGGAAGGAACCGGCAAAGCGCAGCGGTACGGCATCGACCGCGCCCCACTGCTGCAACACCAGTTCATCCAGCCCGCCCACCGTCCACTCAAAGCTCAGCGCATCGTCGTCCAGGCCGAAATCAATGGCGGCGGAACCGGTCATGCCGCCGCCGCGATAGTTCTCCAGCTTGCGAGTCAGCTTTGGCAGCGTCAGCGCGCTGACCATGCCGAGGTAGCTGTTCCCGTCGTTAAACAGGTTCAGGTATTTCAGTTTCTTAGGCAGTGCCATGGTTTAGCGCCTCTTAGCTGTTGATGGCCGTGGCGAACGTCGCCAGGTACTGATCGGTGATGCGCTGACGCAGGGTTAAATCTTCCAGCGGCGGCACCGGCGTATAGTCGTAATCAATGAACAGCTTGCCCGCTTTCAGGGTTTCGACGGTGTTAGCCTCCGCGTCGTACCAGCAGGTGCCGTCGATGATCAGACCGGCGGTTTTCATTTCGCGCAGTTTGGCGTTGATGCCCGCAATCATGTCTTTGATAAGCGTCGGGGTCATTGGCCTGTCCATTGCCCACAGGTGCGCTTCGGCCATGGTGTCCGCCAGCACCTGCGCGGTGCGGGTGTAGTTCTCAAACAGGAAAAGCGGATCGTCAGAGCAGGTGCGCTGCCCCCAGAACTTAAAGCCGCCTTTGCGGATAAGCGTGGTAACGCACGCCTGATTCAGTAGGTCGGCGTCGGTGCCGGTGGTTTGCAAATCCCAGTAGACGCTGGCAGACAGGCCAGTCACGCCGTTGATGCCGACGTTGGACAGAGTTTTATGCCAGCCGGTTTCGGTGTCGATTTTGGCACGCAGGCCGAGGGCATAGGCGGTGGCGGGCGCGATGTCGCTGGCGTTCGTGGTGGTGTTCCAGGCGACGAAATCCGGCCAGATGACCATCAGCTCACGCTGGCTGAAATTCTCGCGGTACTTGATGGCATCGGACACGGTCTTGCAGCCGTAGGCGCTGACATAGCCGAAGGCGCGCAGCTGCTGACAAACGGCACCCAGCGCCGTCGCGACCTCCAGATTATCCAGCCCCGGCACGCCGAGAATGCGCGGCTTCACACCGAGTTCAGTCTGAGCAGACAGCAGGGCTTTCATGCCGGTATACATGCCGGTGGCGTCGGTGCCGCCGATGATGTTCGAGGTGGTTTCCGCCTCGGTGTCACCTTCCGCCACGCGCACAACAACGACAACGGGTTTCGCCTGGTTGGCAATTGCCATCAGTGAGGCGCGGAGTGTGCCGGTTTTACCGGCCTTGCCGGCGGCGGTCAGTACGTTGGTGATAAGCACCGGCGTATCGAGCGGGAACGCGTCGGCGTCCGCATCATCGCTGGTGCAGACCATCCCGATGATGGCGGTGGAAACGGTGGAGATAACGCGGGTGCCGTCATTGATTTCAACAACGCGCACACCGTGATGATAATCAGCCATGGTGTTTTTTCCTGTGATTGGGGTGAGGTCAATCATCGCGTGTTGTGTACGCGCAGGCACGGCGGGCGGGGTGTGTGGGGAATGGCACAACGTGGTGAAGGCCAGATACAAAAAAGCCCCTCGTGGGGGCAGTGGTCAATAGAATTGAAAAGCGGGGGAGTTAATTCTCCAACCCTAATTTTTCAGCCAGCCGGTGCAAAGCGCAAACGGATATCACACCCTCAGCGGCTTGTGAAAATGCCGCCCAGTTTGCCGCGATAAATCCCGCAACCATCTCCGCTTCTTCCTGGTTTAATTCCATTTCATCCTCCTAAAAAGTCTGGGGATATCCTTAGACATATGCGGGATATGTTCAAATAGTTACTACTGATCAATTATCCGTAATTGATCGTTTTCAGCGATCAATTTACTCAGGTACAGCAGGCCAGTCGATATCCGGCGCAGCGGATAAATCCAGGCGATTCAGCGCAACTCGGAATTTCTTCCAGGCTTTCAGGCTCGCCAGTTCCTCGTCGGTGGCGTCGTCAACATCAACCGCATCCTGTAGCGGAGCAATGGCGTCGGCGGCCTGGCTGAGCAACGTATTTTTTTGCTGCGCGGCGACTTCAATCGCAGGCTGTACAAATTTCACGAACTCGCCGTTTGCATAGCTGTAAGGGTGTTCACTGACATCTTCCGGCAGCGCTTCGCGGCTGATTTCGTAAATGCTCACGCCTTCAGATAGGGTGAGAAAGTTTGGGTTATCCGACCAGGTAGAAATAAATCCGTCAGCACCAACGGCAATGAAACAGTTTTCGCCCTGCCATTTTTCATCTCGCAGTTTGTACCAGTCCTGACCCGTTTCATCTTCGAAATACATCACGGGCAGGGGAATGCCTTCCTCTAACACCTGCTTAGAAATTTTGATATTTTTAAATGTGATCATCTTAGTTACCCACCTGACGCCAGCTTCCACTGGCCGTTCTAATCATTAATGCGCGGTAGTATTTCCCCATCATTCGGCAGTCGCCCATATCCGAGCGGATATTTAACCCCGTCATGAAACAACCGGTAGGCGCTTCCCAGTTCTGTTGCGCCGTCCATCCCGCATTCTCCAGCGCCTGGCTGCCGCGCTGCACGTCATAAATAAAGCGAGAGTCCGACCAGGCGCTGGTTGCTAAATAAACCAGCGCATTATTTGATGCACGCCTCATGTAAGGGGCATTTGGGTTATCAGCCTCGAGGCCAACATAGGTGATCCAATCACGGCGAGCATACCCTGACAAATCTTGCTGCGGCGGCGGGAAATTGGTGGTGTATACCTCTCCCATATCAGAAGCATCTACCTGAATTTTGACCTTAGAACCCGTCCAGCCGATATAGACTTTATTGCTCTGCATACCGGCACCGCCGCCTTGCTGAACGGCGGCAAAGTTCCCGACATTCCCCAGCCCGACATTCGAGTTGGTGAGGTTGATGTCTTTGGTGCCGTCAAAGGCTACACCGGCAATCTTCCTGGCGGTGGCGAGTTTGGACGCTGCCACGGCCGTCCCGCCCGCCGGTAACGCGCCGACGTCAGCCGGTGTCGGTTTGTTGGCCTGACAGTAAATTTCATTCCAGGCAGACCATGGACCATCGACACCGTTCCACGCCCCGGTCATAGAGCGGGTGAATTGCCGCCCGTTGTTATTGAAAGCAATTTGCTGCGTCGCATTCGGACCCCAGGTAACGAAAATCACGCCGACAAAATTATTTATCGGATAGCCTTTTTCCGTGGTCGCCGCAGCAGCACCTGGCACGCCGTAATGCCCAAACATACTGCTGCCGCGCAAGGTGTTCGGGGTATCCGTTGCGGTTAAGTTGGTGCGGATTTTAAAGGCCGTGGCAATTTCATCAGACAGCGCCTTTTCACTGGCGGCGCTCTGCGTTGCCGTCCATGCGCCTACGTCTGCGGCCGTCGGTTTATTGTTGGTGCCATACAGAGCAACCCATGGGCGCCATGGTCCATCCTTCCCGTTCCAGTTGGAAGAAAGCCCGCGCACCCAGATGTTGCACGTATCAAAAGTAATAAACATCTGCTGGCAGCCGTAAGCGCTGCCGGTAACAAACAGCGTGCCCGCTTTGGCCTCGGGGTAATTTCTGTCTGCCGTCGCGGATGCGTTGGCGGACTGGTGATAGATCGCCGCCTGAACAGCCGTCAGACTAAATCCCACGGTGTTCAGGTCAGTTGAGCCGAGGGCAGAGTTTGCGGCAACAGAACCGACGGTGCTGGATTGCACCCAGTCACTCCATGGACCATCTGTCCCGTTCCAGACGTTGCTCGATGCGCGCTGCCAACATTTACCGGAAAGGTGTTCGGTGTAACGCTGGATCACGCCGTTAGTGTAGGTACCCGGAAACACTTCCAAAATACCGGCCAGCATTGCAGGGTAGCCGTTGGCTACCGTTGCCTGCGTAGGGGATGTCTGCGAATAAATGCCGAACTTGTCACGCCCAAACGTGTTGATATTGGTGTTGCCGAGATTGGTAGACGATAGTGGCATCCCTCCCACGTCCACCGCCGTCAGAGTTTGGTCTGCGCTTAACGCCTTACCGTTAATTTTGCGCGTGGAAGGTACGCGGGTATTGGCGTTGTCGTTGGCAGCCTTCACCGCTTTTGGCGTGGCGGCCAGCGCTTCGCTGGTACTGCTGACCGAGCTGCTCAGCTGAACAAATCCCTTTGCCGCCGTTGTGCCGTCAGGATGATTGCGCGATTTCTCATGCGCGGCCAGCAGGTCATTCACATACTGCTCAGTAGCCATAATCACCGAGTCGTCGATCAGCAAGCTGATTGCCTCGGTGTTGCTGACCGCAATCACCATGCGCAACGTCTGCGTGCGGCCTGACCCCTCCGCAAGCGTCGGTTTATAGGTGTCCGCCATGTTGCAGACGGCAATCAGCGCGCCGTCGCTGCTGAACAACCCCATTTCGCGCATCCAGAAGCCGCCGACGCTGGCAGACAGCACCGCTTCGGCAATGACCCAGTTTCCGTGCGACGGGTCAAGCTTCAATGAGTTGAGCGGCGTGCGGTAGACCTCTTTCACCAGTTTGGTCTGTGAGGCAACAGGCGTTGTTGCCTTGCCGTTGCCGTCGCCGACGGCCAGCTTAGTGATGTTGATGTCAGTCCCCGCCGCAATGGCCGCCGCGATGCGCGCCTGGCCGAGCGTGGTGACAACGGATTTAAATGTGCTCATATCGTCCTCTTATGCGGGGTAAACGGTCAGCAGCTCGCCGACGTACTGCGCTGCGCCAATGTAAACGTCGCCTTTAATATCCTGGGTGATGGTCAGCCCGATCAGGTGGCGGCTTGCGGGTTTGGCGTCGGCAATCAGCCGCTCCATCTCTAAATACATTTCTTCGGTGATGCCGGTTTCCAGCACGCCGATGTCCAGGCGAAACGTTCCTGGTTCGTCGTTGGTTTCCCACCACTCGGTCACGTTAATCAGGTAGCCGAGCGGCTCCACCACGCGGCGAATAGCACCAATGGTTCCCTTGTGGCAGTGAATGAACCAGGCCGACTGAATCACGCGCCGCTTAGTGGCAACCGGCCAGTGTTCATCCCAGCGGTCAACCGACAGCGCCCAGGCCAGATAGGGCAAGAACTTCACCGGACAGGCCAGCGGATCCCAGAGCTGCCGCAGCGGCACCGGCACGTTTTCAAGCGCGGCGCAGGCGTCGGCGGCGGCCACCTCCAGCGCGGATGAACCGACGGGCAGCAGGCGATCACTCATCGTAGCCACCCACTTTTAAGGTGTAGGCGGTGCAGAATGACGCCTGGGTTTTATCCAGCTCGATGTCGGCCTTCGGGCTTTTCAGCTCCACCCGCTGGACGCCCTCAACGTGCAGCGCGGCGTAAATGGCCGACAGCCGGATGTCGCGGCCTAGCCGGTGCTGCGCGGTGGTGTATGCGATAAGCTTCGCCTCGGCGGCTTCGCGAATGGGTTCGGCTTCGGGACCAGGGAACAGATACAGCACGGCATCAATGGTGTAATTCACGACGGTGGCTGACTGGACGGTCACGCGGTCGGCCACGGGGCGCACGTTTTCATCGTTGAGCGCGGCCTGTACTTTCGCCAGAAGGTCGGCGGGCGCGGTGCCGTTGCCGGTCTGTGCCAGTACGGAAATCGTCACGCAGGCGGGCGACGGACTGATCACCGAAATATCCGCCACGCGCCCGTCGGCAGAGCGCCCGTGATACTCATACGCGCCGACCGGACCCGCCACGCTCAGCCCTTCAAACGCCTGCTGCGCGCGGATACGCAAATCGGCATCGCTTTCCATCACCGCCGCCACGGCGGGCACGCTGACCGTATCCGCAGGGGTGATCGTCAGGCGTTGTACGCTGAACGTCGCCGCGATGTTGTCGAGGTCTGCGTCGGTGGCGTAGGCCAGCATCACGGCCTGCGCCGCCTCGTTAACCCGCTGACGCAGGATCACTTCGCGGTAGGCGTTTTCCTCCAGCAACTTAACAATCGGCTCAGACTCCAGCGTCAGCGTGCGGGCGATGGCGGCCTGCTGGTCTTCGGGGTAAAGCGACGCCAGCGTGGCTTTGCGCTCGGCCAGCAGAATTTCATAATCCAGTACCTCCACCACGTCGGGGGCGGGTAACTGGCTCAGGTCGATAGTTGCCATAATTCAGCTCACTGGAAGGGTTAAGGAGATGGCGGCGGACGTGTCTTTGCGGATGCCGGTGAGTTCAACCACCGCTTTCCCGTCGAACGTCGTTTCAAAGGTGATGCCGGTGAGGCTGACGCGCGGCTCCCACTTAAGGATCGCGCTGTAACAGGCCGCCATGATTTGCAGCCGCAGCGCGGCATTCTGCGGGCGGTCAGTCAGTTCAGACAGCAGTGAACCATAGTCACGGCGCATGACGCGGGAACCGACGGGCGTGCGCAAAATGTCGCTGACCGACTGCTGGATGTGCGCCAGGTCTTCGACTGCGCGCCCGGACACGCGCGCCATGCCGATGTATTTTGCGTTACTCATGACGGCACCTGTGTTTGACCGCCGCCCGTCTGGACACCGCCGTGTTTATGGGTATGCACAACCACGCCGTTTGATGTGATGCTGCCGCCGCTGTGTGTGAGGTTGCCGGTCATGGTGCCCCCCTGTTTAATTTCGATAGTGCCGGTGGTGAGTTTTTTCGTGCAGACCACCTCCGGTGTGTCGAGCGTGATACGGGTTTTCGCCGTGCAGGTGATCAGCGGGGCGGTGACAGCCACCTTATCGGCAGCGTTCACCGTTGCACACTGGATACCGGTTGCCAGCAGCGCGCCGGTTTTGGGTTCGTACTCGATCACCGCACCGTCCGGGAAAGTGATGTGCATGGCATCGGCTGACGCCGATGGCGCAGGGAATTCATCAGAGAAAACGCCGGGCATCACAAAGGCGGTGTCGAGTTCACCGCCCAGGCAGAACAATAAAACCTGCTCACCGGCGGATGGTGCCCACCAGGAACGCGAGCGCCCTGCGCGGGAGGTCAGCCAGTGCAGCCTGTCGGTGATATTGCCGCCGGTGCTCACGCGACAGGTGCCCGCAACTAAATCCACCTCGGCAACGGTGCCAATGCGGATCAGATTGCGCAGCAGGCGCGGAATGTCGTGTTTGGGAATGGATGTATTCATGGATAAAAGAATGCCGCCCTGTCAGGCGGCATACAATTTGAGGCAGGTTGATGGCGGGTGGCACAACGTGGGGATCACTGACTGAGGAGTATTAGCTCAAACTTGAGCTGTCTCAGCTCGTAGGTAGAACATCATCAAATCTGACAGCTTGGTTTGAGCGAGAAGCGGACATATAATTTTTTAGCAACCGCACAGTTTGAAGCTATGCAATAAAGTAAAGATGATTATTTCCGATCTGCTTGACGGCATCACTGAACATTATTTTCGAATGTGCTCTTTCGTCCAGACAGAACAGCACGATTTGCTCGGGGTGTCGCGGGTGGGAAGGACCCTTGCGGCACGACGGACACCATATGTTGTGTGTCGGTCAGATGCCAGAGGCACTAGATATTGATTATCCGCAGATTGGGAGATATGGATATGGGTAATGGACAGAATTACCATAATGTCCAATGTGGGGAAACGGCGCTGCGGGTTAGGGGAATGCTAAACATAAAAAAGCCGCAACAAGTGCGGCTTTTTGAAAGTTTGGCTCTGCACCTTTCCGGGAAGAACCACAGACAAAAGGCCGAGCCGTTTTTTTCAGAATCAATGACTTCGATGATTCAGTCACTGATTAAAATAGGTTAGTATCAGATCATTATAGAGATTTTTACCTGGGATACAAGAAAAATGCGTATAGATACCCGTCTGGAAAGGGAGGGTCTGACAGTTAGACAATTGTTTTTCATAGAGTGTTGGGCCAACCTTAGCCATAAGAATAGTATAGATACTGACCGGGTGGGTTTTAATAATGTATTGAACTCATTACAGGAAATTGATTTTCTATATAAGTTTGGTAATAAATACGGCGGAGATAAAAAGAGAGAGAGAGCTGTTACTGAACTGTTAGAAATATTAAATCAAGATGAGCTGTTAAACAATGAAGCTTTTTCAGGGGTCCATGGGGAAATTTGCGGTCTTTTTCCTAAGTCAGGTTTAATCAAGGACCCAAATAAGAGTCCTGTAGAGCAACAAAAAAAATTATTTAAGAGTTTGTGCAATCAGTTAAGAATAAGTGTCGAGGATAATTATGTTAACTTGATGGTCGAAAAGATAAAAAACATTTTAGACTTACAAGACCCACCTAATGATGATGAGCTCTTGAAGTTATATAATCAAATTAATAACTTAATGAGTGTGCTGTTAACTAAAGGCATGCCGTTAACTGAATGTTATTTGTTGTATAATAATATTCTTTTAAAGGATGACAAAGGGAGTTTCGAAGAACGTTATCAATCGTGGCGGGAGAAACTCACCCAAAATAAATTAATACATCGAGTGGCTTTTGTTCTCGAAAATGAAAATCTATACGACCTAATATCTAATAATGCACAAGACATTGAATTCAATGGTTGTTTATTTACCGCCCACGCAACTGAAAAAGGAAGGCGAATTATTCAAGTTAGAATACATGCTGAGGCCACGACACAGTTATCAGCAAGAGTTAAGGCAAAACAGATATTGGTTGAATCACTAGACGTTATAGCTTACATGATAGGTAAAGGGAATATTGAAATAAAAAACAAGTTTAGTGTAAAAACTGGTTCTGAAGAAGTTAATATAATAAATTATTTTGATGATGAGATACATGTAAATTCAGATAGACTAACAAAGGATGAATTTACGCATTTTATTAAGGCTATGGATTCTTTATATAAAAATGCATCTGTAGATGCAAAAAAGAAAATTAGTTCTGCGTTTCATTTTCTTCGAAATGGAATTGATAATAACTCAAAGGAAAGTAAATTTACATCATATTGGTCAGCTCTTGAATCTTTAACTCTGGGCGTTTCTCAGGAAGACATAAAACATGATGAGCACATCATCCTTTCCGTTGTTCCTTGTGTTGGGCTTGATTATGTTGTAAAACAAATGTTTGCATTAAGAGGTATTATCCGCTATTTGAAAATTGAAAATATTTCAGATGGTGTGAGGGAATATAATTTAAATAGCATCGGCTTAGGTGAACTTTATCGGCTTTTAAAAAATGATAGCATTTCGGATACATTGTCACAGAGTATGTCTAAGTACCCATATGCTTTATTTGTTTTGAATAAGATGATTAATCTTTGCAAGAATCCGGCTGCAATGGGGAGTAAAATAGATAGTCATACTAAAAAGGTAACTTTGCATATACATCGTTTATATATATTGAGGAATTCCATTGTTCATAATGCTGAATCAAATCCTAATATAAACTTTCTTACATCAAACCTTGAGCACTATCTGCGTGGTACAATAAATGCCATGTATTATATGGCTCTTCTTCTTCCTAGTATTTCTTCACCAGAAGAAATATTTATAAGATGTAACTTTATGTTTAAATCGATGCAGGAAAATCTAATTAGGTCTAATGGCAATGGCGGGCCTTGTGATAACGATCTAATTAAATGGCTTGATTTACATAACTGACTGCTAGGTTTTAATTATATAGTGATAATATTTTTGTTGTATTATTTGTCATAAGTATATAAGCGGGGTGATTGATGTGTCGAAAATAAGTATGAAAGAGAATATTCAAATAATTAATGAATTAGTGATCAATGTTCTTGACTCTTCTACTAAGAAAGAAGGGACTTGTTTGTATATGGGGGCATTATTGTTTGCACAAATAAATGATAATTTGAAGATAAAATCAAAGCTTGTAGTCGGAACTTTGACTGTGAGTAATAAACTAGTCTTCTCGCATAAACCTATCCAACCTTTATTGAAATCTGAAAAAGATTTTTCAGGGAAGTGGGATGGGCACGCTTGGGTGGAAGTAGAAGGGATAATAATCGATCCATCAGTTTTTTGGACAATTAACTCTCCAGAAGTATCCCCGGATTTTAGAAAGCTTTTTGAAAAAACGTTTAAAGGAACACCTGACTATTTAATTGGTTCGCGCGTTAACCTAGAGAAAATCGGTGTCTTTTATAAACAGCATGAAGAACTATCGGATGCCGATGCGACACTTTTAATAAAGAGCGGGTTGCAGGCCGGATTTATTGCTGCACCCCGAAACTAGTCCTTGCCTGCTGCACTGGATAGAATCACCAGAACGTACAATGTGGGCGAAGAATTAAATGGGATGTGTAAAAAAGGCCGCTGACGCGGCCTATAGAAATGAGTTAATTATTTGTTTAATTTCTTACATTCTAGATAAACGTACAACTTGGCGGCGTAGCTGCTCACCTCTTTCTTCATGGCGACGATCTTGAACCATACCTCCATCCTCTCGGATAAGGTCACGTTCTTCCCATTGTGATAATGCAGCTTTGGCATCGGCAAGCTGGGTTTCAAGCGATTGAGCTGATTCTTGGTTCATTGGTATGTTCCTCTTTAAATGGAGCTAAATTTTACATCAGTGGATGGACAGAGAGCGCTGTGTGTACAATTGTCTGAGGAATTAAATGAAAGACGTAAATAAGGCCGCATAAGTGGCCTACTCAGGTTCAGGTGGCGGTGTCCATCCTTCCTGGCGTGCGATTACTTGCCATTCAGGTATTCGGGCTTGAATTTTAGGCAGGCAATAACGATAAACCGCATCAAATGGTGCGCCGCTGATAAAATTCCGTGGCTGTTTTCTCACCAATGGTGTTGATAATGTGCTGTGCTCAGTTAACGCAATAATGACAGGGGTTAACAGTTTTTTAAGGTCATCATCTTCAGTTTGATTAACTATCTTTGTGATGTCTGTAAGGTGCTTGGAAGATGGTTTAACTTCATTGAGAGAACTTATTACTTTTCCGTACATTTTAACGAACTCCATATTAAAAAATAAATTTTGCCAAAATTGACTAATGTTTGCGATCGCACTGAACAGAATAACCTGAACGTCCAAAGAGCGCGTAGCTTAATGCCAAAATAAACAGCAGAACACTGCTTTTGGCACAGAGTTGCCCGTCAGATTAGGTTTGGCTCTGTGCCGTAGTTATGTCAGGTCAAGCCTGAGCTAATACGCATTAGCAACTCATCCTCCACAATCTTCAAATCTTCTGCATCCAGTCCAAGCAGCGGGCGCGAAGGATAAGGCGCTTCTTTAGCCCAGACGTTCGGACGGTCTCGCAGGCCGTACTGATGCACTTCAGCCATTTGTTTAACTCTGCTGGTGAACTCCACCACCGCATCATTATTTGAGCCTTTGGCCTTCATGTACTTGGCCGTGCGCAGCTTGCTAAACATCTCACGCTTGAGTCGTCCTTTTTTGCTGCGGAGGATCTGATCCTGTCGTGGGATGAAGGGTTTCCCTTCCGGCGTAACCTGCCGCTTGATGCGCTGCTGTTGGTGTTTGCGCAGACGCTTTGCAATCACTGTCGCCAAAGCTTTTCGGCGCTGGGGTGAAAGCGCTGCAATCAGTGCATCGATACGGTTATCAAATGCGGTCAGCTCACTCATTCCACTGATTCACTAACTCGCCGTGCAGGTACAGTTTACGCGGCCTTTCCACCGGCTCCGGCAGCGGCGGTTCAGGAAAATGCTCAACGTGCAGACCGGCGTCAATCTGTTTGACGATCACACGCTCGGTGAGCTGCAAATGAATAGCGATGTCATAGCTCCCATCATTGAGCATATCGGCCTTAAACGTGTATCCATTCTGCTGTTTTTCCGGCGTCGCCATGATGTCCGGCTGATGCTCACGCAGCCAGGCCAGAATGGGCACCACGATCAGATCGCTGTCCTGGGTAAAGTCGGTGATCAACAGTTCGACCTGATACTGATATTCAAACGACAGCGAACTGGCTAACGTGGAAACGATGCGCCCGTTATCCACAAACATCCTCAGCTGGTCGGGACTGGTTTGCAGCACCGGCACGGCGTCAGTGAGGGCTTTTCGTAGCTGTGCGGGTTTTAACACGGTGTTCCTCCTGGCATTGTTTGACCGCTTCCACCTGGAGGCCGCAGGCTGTCAGCGCGGCCTCCAGGTTTCTGACATCACTGCTTAAATCGCCGTTAGTGGCGGGTGAGCTTGCCGGTATCGGGCAGCTCGTCACCGCCGGACAGCCAAAGTAAATAATCTGCGGCGCTGGCGAAGGCGGGACGGGCGTGCATCCGGCCAATGCCGTCAGGCAGGCGAGCGCTATACCAATCACGCATTTCCTGATTTTCATTGAGTAACCTTTGAATTGTGTATTCACGGACGCGCGCCCGCTGACCGGCCCGCGAAAGCTGCGCGCGCAGGCTTTGCTCCTGGCGTTCCCGCGTCACGGCCTCATCGTTCAGGCGGTGAATGGCGTTGTCGCGGCTTTCGATACCGGCGGAAAGCGTGCCGATGATCCGCTGTGCCTGGTCTGCCTCGTTTTGCAGGCCGCCGATACGCCAGGTTTGCAGCCCCGCCAGCGCGCACGCGGCCAGCATTAACAAAATTAAAATGCGCATCAGACACCCCGCAGGCAGTAGGCAAGCTCATTCGCGCGGCGGCGTTCCAGCCCGGTGATGCGCACGCCGTTCACAAACACCCAGCGCGGCAGTTGTTCGCAGGCTTTTCGCCATTCGCCCTTGTTGATGAAAAACGTCAGGGTGGATTTACACGCCGCCGTCACGCCGACGTTGAACGCAAAGGACGCCACGGCGTCATATACCGGCTGCGGCATGTCGATCGGCATACATCGCGCAATGCCTTGCTCCACCCGCATCACGTCTTCCACCAGATTCACGGCGGCCTGCCGTTCGCTGATGTGCGTTTGCGGTTTCACGCCTGCGGTGTGCCCGATGCCGTTTGTCCAGACGCCCGCGCTGCACTGATAGGCGGACAGGCGGCAGCCTTCAAAATCTGCGATAAGTGCCAGACCGGCGGCGGATGTTTTCAACGTTGGCGTTTGTGGGAGCATTGCGGCAATCGCCAGGACGGCGGCGACGGCGCAGCGTCTAACGATTGATGGCTGCATTAATGTCTCCTCTGACGCCCATAGCTTTCAGCAGTCGGTAAGTTTTGCGCCGGTAGTACCAGTTCACCAGGAAGGTCGCGACGCCGACGGCGGCACCGACTAAAAAGGCAATATCCTGCGGCGACATTGCGCCGAGCCAGGCAAGAAAGGCCGCGACGCAGTAACAGATAAACGAGGTGATGCGCTCCATGGTCATCAGTCCCAAAGTGAGACGGTTTCGCTGACTGCGGCCTGAGTAATATCCGGC
The DNA here is from genome assembly GCF_019200965.1 of Rahnella sp. PD12R. Lineage (NCBI taxonomy): Bacteria > Pseudomonadati > Pseudomonadota > Gammaproteobacteria > Enterobacterales > Yersiniaceae > Rahnella > Rahnella sp. PD12R. The sequence goes on from NZ_JAHTMS010000009.1 coordinate 196,367, forward strand.
AGCTCCACCGCGTAGCCATGGGGCAGAATTGCCCCCTGTGCGGCTAAGCCAACGTTAGCCGCGTAAACCTGTTCCATCACCGACTCGGTGCGCCCGTAGTAACGCCAGCAGAGCGAATCCACGGTGTCGCCCTGTTCGGCATAGACTTTCATCAGAGCAGCCCGATCACACAGTGCGACACACCGGCGACATCGCTGATCGCATTGCGGCCATCACGCCACAGTTCATCAACCGTATTTTCGACAATCTCCGCCTTTTTACTGCCAGCATCGGTGGTGTCACTGTTCGGGTATCGTTCCGCAAGAATGGCTGCCGTAATGGATGAAACCGCCCGCAGGTAGGCACAGACTTTGATACTTTCGTCATCAATCTGGTCAGCCGGGACATCAGCGAGAGTTTTGTATCCCTGAGCCAGTTGTGCGACGCGGTAGCTGTAAAGCTCGGCATTCACTTCGGTCAGAGCGTACTTAATGACGGCGCGCAGACGTTTGGCGGTCACCGTTCCTTCCAGGCGCAGCGTGTCGCGTAACTCCACCGGATTGATATCAGGCCAGAAGTGCGTGTTTTTAATCGCGGGCTCCGTCGCGGCGTCCGGCTTTGGTGCAGGTACAACAAGAGACATAGTGACCTCTGAATAGGGGACGGTGGACGCCAGCGTTGAACGAGGTCACAGACCTGTCGCGGCTGGCGTGCCGTCCGGCGCGGGGCGCGTTCTGTTTAGCTGCTGGCAGCCTTTTTGATGGCTGATTCCAACCGCTCAATATCCTTTTTGACGCCGCAGTTGCTGTTCAGCTGGAAGGCGCGTTTCAGGTGTTGCAGGGCGAGCGGCAGTTTCTTCGTGTCCCGATACAGGTAGCCGGTGATTTTGTGCAACTTGGCGCGCACTTGATCCGGCATGTCCTGGCTTTCCGTCAGTTCCATCGTGGTCATCAGTACATCGAGACTGACCGGCTCACCGGCAGCATGAGCTCGGGTGCTCATGTCGGCGATTTCCTCCGCCAGCGCATAACCGGCAGGGCGTTTGCCGAACGGCATCGCCAGCTTGTAATGCAGCGCGTAGCGGGCGATTTCCAGTGCACCGGCGTAGTCACCGGCATCAATACGCCAGATCATGATGGTCATCAGAATGGCGTCCTGTGCGCCTTTCCCCTCGGCGAGAACGCCCGCCACCCACGGCGCATACTCGGGCAGCATCTTGCGTTTGAGTTCTGCCTTTTTCTCAGCGGAATAGGCTTTTTTCAGGGCTTTCTGGTCAGCATTAAGCTTTTGCAGCAGCAGTTCATAGCCGGTGGCATGACGCAGCAGGCTGGTATCCTGCTGCGCGGCTTCGATCGCTGACTGCCGCAACAAATGACGTCGGGCAGGGCTGGTCATGATTTACTCCTGAGCTGTCGGTGCGGTGGTCCCGGATGCAGTTTTGATGGCATCAACGATCGCCGAGGTGAATTTACTGAGTTCGGCCTTTTCAGCGGTGTCGTCTTCTCCGGCGGTTACTTCGATGTTCTCGATCAGACAGCCGCAGCCGTAATCTTCCACCACGTAATCCTCGTTAATGGATTCGTAGTTTTCGATGCGATCACGTTTTGGTACTTCCTCAACGTGGCGGCGGTGCGTGCCGTCCTGCCAGTAAATAGACAGGTTATCCAGGCGGGTGATCAGCATGGCGTTAGCAGGGAAGCCGGGCACACGCACGGCGGGCAGATTGCCGATGCGTTTCTGGCTGACAATCAGGTCGGCGGCCATCGCCTCAGTGTTCGGCTGTTGTTTGTTGATCAGCGGGAAATACTTATCCGCGAGCAGCTTGCGGCCACAGATAACCACCAGTTCGGTGTCGTCCTGATAGATTGGGTCGATCAGTTCATTCACCGCATCAAAGACCAGCGCGTCGAGGTTTTTGTATTCACCTTCGCCACCGACTTTCACCGCCTCATTGGTCACGGTACCGTCTTCGGCGACAATCATGCCCATCACTTTGGACGGGGCATTCAGGCGGTATTTCTGCAGCCAGCCCACACCGACATCCTGCAACAGCGGATTCTGAACGCGGTTAGAAGTCGGTGCGCGGGAAACACCGTTAAAGCCGACCAGGATGCGATCCAGCGCCTGACGCTTGATAATGGCGTCACGCAAACGGGTCTGAAAATCGTTATAGCGCGCCCACAAATCCAGCTTGCTGTACATCCAGTGGAAGTCGTAGTTGGTTTTGGTGCAGTGATAGCCTTCCTGATCGAGCTTGGTGAAATCAGCGGTTTCACGCTCGTCACCCGCGTCAGTGTTGGTGGTACTGGCAATCGTGCCGGTGACGCCGACGCCAACTTTCGCGCCCATCATTTCGTCCACCGGAATGATGTTGATACGGGTCAGAAACTCTGAGGATTCCTGTAATCGGGTCATCAGCGTCTGCGTGACGGACGGCTCGACGTTAAATTTCTTGTCCAGCGTGCCGACGTCAACGTTGTTGAGTTTGGCGAGCTGAGACAGGAACGCATTAAATTTAAAGCGCGTTTCTTTTTTCATGACTTATTTCCTGAGGGTGAATTAAATGTGTCGGATCAGCAGTCGGTCACTGTCTCGTCAGCGCCTGTGCCGCCGGTGGCGTGCGGGCGCTGGTTAAAGTTCTGCGCCGGTGTCTGCGCCAACTTGCCTTTCAATTCACTGAGGGCTTCATGTTCGGCAGCGGTGGATTTTTCCAGGATATCGACGCGGCTCAGCAGGTCGGTCAGGCTGGTTTCATGCTTATCCAGTTCAGTCTGAGCGTATTGAGCGACCTCGCTGACGGCTTCGTGAACATCAGCCAGGCGGGCATCGTCGGACGCCTGCTTTCGTGAAAGCTTTTGTTTCACCAGGGCGAAAAGAGAAGGGGCAGTTTCCGGCGCATCTTCAAACTCAATCAGTGCCTCGGTGGCGACGGTGAAGAGGCTGTCCGGATCGGTTTTACGACCGGCGAGCGGGTTCTGTTTTGCGGTACGGCTGAACTCCAGCATTTCAGTGCCGAGGCTTGCGGGGTCATCGGTGACGGCCAGACCGACCAGGTAGGATTTATTGGAATTGGCGAAGTTGCGTTTGATCTCCATCGAGGTGTAAACCTTCTGCCCGTCGCCGACCATCTGCGTTAAATCCGCGGTCGGGCTGATCATCGCGTACAGCGCCCATTTGTCATGCAGCAGCGGTTCAGCCGCGTCATCAATTTGTTCGGCTTTAAGCTGGATCACGTCGCCATAACGGCGGAAATCACTGGTCGGTAAGATGCCTTTGATGTGTTCCAGATTGACGCGGGCGCCATAGGCTTTCGCGCTGTACGTCTCCGCCATTTGTTTGATGTCGTTAGCATCAATTTCGCGGCCATCGCAGGTGTCGCCTTCGACCCCGATGCGGAACCATTTCGATACTTTCTTTGCCATGTGACTGACTCCGGTAATGAGTGTTGTGGACGGGAGTTAGTTTCCAGACAGTCACCGCAGGCCGCCAGCCGATGCGGGTTGTTGCCCGATGGCACAACGTGGGCAGCGCGAAAAACGGCTGTCTGGCCGGTAACGTGGCGGCATGAATATTTCAAACTCCACCATTATCAGCGACCCGCGCCGACAGGCGGCACTGCTTTACTGGCAGGGCTTTTCTGTGCGGCAAATCGGGGAGATGCTGAGCCAAAAAACGCCGACCGTGCAGAGCTGGAAAACTCGCGATCAGTGGGAGGCAATTGCGCCCATTTCTCGCGTGGAAACCAGCATGGAAGCGCGGCTGATCCAGCTCGTCATGAAAGATGTGAAGGAGGGGAAGGACTACAAAGAGATCGACCTGTTAGGCCGACAGATTGAACGCCTGGCAAGGGTAAACCGTTACAACCACACCGGCAGCGAGGCTGATTTAAATCCGAACGTCGCTAACCGCAACAAGGGCGAACGAAAGGCACCCGATAAGAATGTATTCAGTGAAGAGGCCATCGAAAAACTCGGCGATATCTTTATCGAGACATCGTTCGAATATCAGCGCGGCTGGCATCAGGCCGGACTTCAGCACCGTATCCGCAACATCCTCAAGTCACGCCAGATTGGCGCAACCTTCTACTTTGCCCGGGAAGCTTTGATTGACGCGCTGACTACCGGACGCAATCAGATTTTCCTGTCGGCAAGTAAGGCGCAGGCGCACGTCTTTAAGAACTACATCATCGACTTTGCGAGACAGGTGGATGTCGATTTAAAAGGCGACCCGATTGTGCTGCCGAACGGCGCACGGCTGATTTTCCTCGGCACCAACGTCCGCACCGCGCAGAGTTACACCGGCAATCTGTACCTGGATGAATACTTTTGGATCCCCAAGTTTCAGGAGTTGCGCAAAGTCGCCTCCGGTATGTCGCTGCATAAAAAATGGCGAAGCACCTACTTCTCCACGCCGTCCAGCCTGGCACACAGTGCCTATCCGTTCTGGTCGGGTGAACTGTTCAACAAAGGACGTCGTAACAAGGCCGACAGGATTGACCTGGATCTGACGCACGCCCACCTGTCGAAAGGCGTGCTGTGCGACGACGGCCAGTGGCGGCAGATTGTGACGGTGGAAGATGCGCTGTCAGGCGGTTGTAACCTGTTCGACCTGGAACAGTTGCAACTGGAATACAGTCCCGCCGAATATGAAAACCTGCTGATGTGCGAGTTCGTGGACGATCAGGCGTCGGTGTTCCCGTTCGCCGAGTTGCAGGGATGCATGGTGGACAGCCTGGACGAGTGGGAAGACTTCGACCCGTACCTGAAACGGCCATTTGCCTATCGTCCCGTCTGGATCGGTTATGACCCATCGCACACCGGCGACAGTGCAGGCTGCGCGGTAATTGCTCCACCAGTAGTTTCCGGAGGCAAGTTTCGCGTACTTGAGCGTCATCAGTGGAAGGGCATGGACTTTGCTGCGCAGGCCAGAAGTATCGAGGAACTCACCAATCGTTATGCCGTTGAGTACATCGGCATCGACGCCACCGGTATCGGGCAGGGCGTATTCCAGCTTGTTCAGCAGTTCTTTCCTGCGGCGCGTGAGATCCGCTACAGCCCCGAGGTGAAAACCGCATTGGTACTGAAAGCAAAAGACACCATCAGCTCAGGCCGTCTGGAATATGACACCGGCCATACCGATATCACTGCGTCGTTTATGGCGATCCGCAAAACGATGACCGCCAGCGGCAACCGTTCAACCTACGAAGCCAGCCGCAGTGAAGAGGCCAGCCACGCCGACGTCGCGTGGGCAATCATGCACGCCCTGTTAAACGAACCACTGACCGCCGCCAACGGCGGACAAAGCCCAAACATTTTGGAGTTCTACTAAATGAGCAAGCGCAAATACCGTAAAGCCACGCAGACCACGACCACTGAAAGCCAGCAGGGCGCAGAGGTATTCAGCTTCGGTGATCCGACGCCGGTTTTAGACCGCCGCGAGATTCTGGATTACATCGAGTGCACCGGCAACGGCCGCTGGTATGAGCCACCGGTCAGTTTCGACGGACTTGCCCGCAGTCTTCGCGCCGCCGTTCATCACAGCTCACCGATTTACGTGAAGCGGAATATCCTCGCCTCGACGTTTATCCCGCATCCGCTGCTTAGTCAGCAGGAGTTCAGCAAATTTGCGCTGGATTATCTGGTGTTCGGGAATGCGTATCTGGAACTGATCCGCAACCAGCTCGGCGAACCGTTACGATTTGAGGCTGTGCCGGCTAAATATGTGCGTCGCGGAGTGGAAGAGGGGACTTACTGGTTTGTGCAGGGCTGGAAGGAACCGCACCAATTCGCGGCGGGCAGCATCTTTCATCTGATCGAACCGGACATAAACCAGGAGATTTATGGCTTGCCGGAATACCTCAGTGCGCTGAATTCCGCCTGGCTAAACGAAGCAGCTACGCTGTTCCGCAGGAAGTATTATCAGAACGGCGCACACGCGGGTTATATCCTGTATATGACCGACGCGGCGCAGAGCAGCAGTGATATTGATTCAATGCGCAAGGCTATGAGGGATACAAAAGGCCTGGGCAACTTCCGCAACCTGTTTATGTATGCGCCGAACGGCAAGAAAGACGGCATTCAGATTCTGCCGCTGAGTGAGGTCGCCACCAAGGATGATTTCTTCAACATCAAGAAATCCAGCCGTGATGACCTGCTGAGCGCGCACCGCGTTCCGCCGCAGATGATGGGGATAATTCCTGATAATGCCGGTGGGTTTGGGGATGTGGAGAAGGCGGCGCAGGTGTTCGTAAGGAACGAGCTGACACCGCTGCAGGAGAGGATGAAGGATCTAAGTAAATGGATTGGAAATGAAATAATTGCATTTGATCACTATAAATTATAAAACGCTTATAGTATGAAAAAATCATTTCAATAATAATAATGGAGCGCATCTTGCATTCGGGACGCCCTCATAGTAACTAAAATTAACATTTTGTCCCATCTCGGGTTTTACATTTCCGAAATATTCAGAGCGATGGAAAAAATAAGAATTACCATTTTTGTGGTCAACAAAACCTGTTTTTGGGTATGGTTGCCCATAAACTTGTACTGTTCCTGTTAATCTTTCAGTAATTGCATAACAGAGGTTGTCTAATATAGCTAGTAACTTATCGGAAGTAAGTCTTGATAAAGGATTAACAATTAAACATGCTTGTATTATCTCCCATAATGCATCTTCTAAAACTTCTACACTTTTATGTTTTCCAAAAGTTTTCGGTTTATCAACAGAGAAGGCACCTTGCTGGTATTTAACAACGTTTATGATTGCAGGCCTGCCGGTTCCAAAGGGTGTTATCCCTGATAATAATTGATAGGCAACACATCCAATAGCCCAAACATCCATCGGTTGACCTGCGCCTTTCCAATTGTCCCAACACTCAGGAGCCATATATGGCACTGCACCTAAAAGGGTGTTTGAGCTTGTCAAAGTTGATTCATCTTTGTCAAAAAGCTCAATTTCTGCCGCAATTTCATTTTCGGCTAATTTTGCAATCCCAAAGTCAGTCAGTTTAACCGTTGTGAGACTAGGATCGTTAGAAACCATGATATTTCCTGGTTTAATATCCCTATGGCAAATGCCTACTCTATGGGCTTCAGATAACGCTTTTGATAAATGATGTAACACATGAGCTGCTAAAGATGGATCTAGGTAATGAAAATTATTTTTGAATCTGTCACCCAAGTCAGTGCCGTCGATAAATTCTTCAACTAAAAATGTAGATTCCATTTCTTCGAAGTAATCAAAAGTTGCCGCGACATTGGGGTGATTAATTCGGGCTCCCATTTCAGCTCCACGCTTAAATCTCCGGTCAGCAACTCCGTTCTTTGGAGTTTTAATGGCAACAATTCGATCAAGAGTCGAATCATAGCTTCTGTAGACTTCCTGCATCCCTCCTTCAGCATGGAAATTCAGAATAATATATCTATTAACCAATGTTTGATTGTTCTGCAATCTACGTGTAGTCATAGTACAACCTCAGGATTCGATGAAGAAAATGTCATATATTGCCTACCGGAACCTACCGTCGGGGCACCAAAAGTAATTAGGCATGATTCGTGAAGTATATTATTTATTGCTGCGCGATTGTTATTTATGTATACGTCTCCCGTAACCTCGGAAATTATGAAGTTTAATCCATCATAATAAACTTTTAAAGAACCAAGGTTTGCTAGAGAAATATTTACATTTTTTGATGTGTTTGAAAGTTCATAAATAGATCTTTCACCATGAACAAATAACCCTTTATGACGAGCGAAGTTCAAGTGTCTACTAAAAACATCCACAAGCTGAGCTGCACTAGGTCGGCTTTGGGGATTTAAGGAAAGACAATCATCAATAGAATTAGCTAGTTCCGGATGTAATGGCATCGGGGAAGCGGTATTAATACTTGGAGCTCTATTCTGTTGTAGTGGTGGTCTTTGCAGTAAAGTTTGTGGGAAATTCCTAAAGTTTTTCAATAGCGCCCATGCACAAATGCCTAGCGCGTAAATATCCATTGCAGGGCTTATTGTGGCATTTTCTACATATAATTCTGGTGCCGCATAAATAATAGTCCCACGATTAAGTTTAGTAAAATAATTGTCATCATTGACTGATAAACCGAAGTCAAATACTTTAATTAGCCCAGAGTCAGAAGCCTTGAAATTTTCTAGTTTTATATCCCTATGTATAATGCCAACACTGTGCAAATCTAATAATGCTTTGCTAATTTGGAATAGTATTTTAATGAATTCAGTCATATTTTGAGGCTGAATTATATTGTAATTGGTATAATCACGACCTGTTAAGTATTCAATTATGATCCCTTGTAACACTCCATCAGCATCTATAATTACGTCATAAATTTCAATTATATGTCGAGATCTTGCCTTAGATAGTTGCTTTATCTCATTTATTAGCTGAGCATTATTTTCGGGATTTTGCATGGATTTAAAAAGAACTACTCGATCTAAATATTTATCTCTAACTTTAACAACAATGCCATAACCACCAGATAAAGCATCATCGTCAATAACTTCATAGCGATCCGGAAGCATAGTTACTCCTTTATAAAAAAAATACTTTATTCAAAATCATCATCAATAGAAATGTCGATTTGTATTTCTTTATCTTCAGGTTTTACTTCTGTTTTTTTAAGGGATTCTTTTTTTGTTCGCCCTTTTTTAACGGTGCGAGGGTTTCTTGTTTTCTTTCCGCTAGGAAGATTGGAGTCATCGTTCTGAGGAGTAGGTAATGGCTTATTTTCAGTATTCAATGTGTCGAAATAATGCCTGGTATGAAATTTTATTTCCTTGGATGGAAGCCATAATTTTATTTTTGGATGGTTGTTTTTAATAATATTTATTTGCTTCTGCAGGTAGTCTTTCACCAAACCAATGTTTTCAATAGATAGTATAGATATATTGTCACTACCGCCAGCCCATGTTGCGGTTGCTAAAGATCTTCTAACTGCATCAACGGAATTCCTCGAGTTTTTTAATATTTCCTCAAAAACGCTCCCCGTATCTTTCCATGCACCATCTGAGGCTAATATTAAACCAGCACTCCCATGAAAAGAAGAATGTTGTATATGATGAATATTCAAATCACTAGAATCTCTTCCAGTTTCACCAATTGCCTGAGATAAACGGCCTCTCAAACCATGTGCATTTAATGCCGAAAGATCGACTTTATTGACACGTTTTAATTCATTTTCTATGGTGTCATCTTCACTTATTTGAACAATATTTTTATCAGGTATATCCCAACTAAATATTCTGCTATCACCGATGTTAACTGCTGAGAAACTACTGACATTGGCAATGAATATACTTAGTGTAGTTGCCCCCTTTCCCAATAAAGTATCCGAAACTTTTTTGTCTGCAAATCGTATGGCATTTGTTAAAATTAATTCGAGGTTTCCACCTTTATTGGTGTTTTTGCTTATTTCACTAATGATATTACTGATGGTCAATGAGGCTGCGACATCTCCCATCTCAGTACCGCCTACACCATCACATAGAATCGCGAGAAAAATGTCTTGCAGACCGATAGTTGTAATGTGTGCCATACAGACTCTATCTTCATTACGAAGTCTTTTTAAGCCTGGATGTGTACCTAATGAACCACTCGTTTCATCAATACGAACAGTTACCGCAGATTTTGGCTCAGCCCAAATCTCGCAGAAAAGCTCAACCTCAAGGGGGGAAGATGAAAATGTCGATATTGTATCAATGATATTATCCATAAGATAACAAATGTACCTTTTACGTAAACTATTGGCTGAGAAAAGTGACAATCCATCAATGACTCTTGGTTTATTTTTAACCCCATTTTCATGTCAGGTAAATAACTTTTAAGAAATATTCAACGAATTGGGAACTAAAGACAAAATCGTTGGCGCGCAATGCTATCCCCGCCACGCCTGCCCGCTTTATAGGTCGCTTTTGATGCACTTGCGTGATCCACTGTGATCCACGCCAGCACTGGTGTCACGGTGAGAAAAGAGCAGGGCGATCACAATGCAAAATCATGCACTCACTGCATGCAGAGCTAACAAAGAGAGATCGCCCGCGTTCCTGGCTATTCTTCATCGTCGTAAACAGAGAACGGCAGTGACGGCGTGTCTGCTTCATCCAAAACGCTATCGGCCATATCAGAAATCATTTCCATCACCAGTGCGTACTCGTCATTTCTGCACTGGGCTGACTGTGCGATGTCAGCCATAAGCCGGATTTTTATCAAAGCCATCTTAAGCTCATGAGAGGGGTCCATTACTCACTCCAGTGCACTGGTTATTTATACAGTATAATATTACCATTTCTTAACAAATTCCAATAAAAACTGAATGTTATTGTTTAACCAATAGCTTAGATGAATGTTTCGCCAGTCTTAGTCGTCATAAAATTCCTGCCAGTCCATAAGAGGGGGATGATGGATCACAACGTCACCAAAACTGATTTTGGCTCCCCGGGTTAATGCTTCCAGCTCCCATCTTTGAGCTTTGATATCGCTTTTCAGCAATTCCTGTTCAATCTGAGGCAATCGCGCCCGTTCTTCAGCCGTCAATCTTGCTGATGGGGCAACATCGCGCCCCTTTGTTGGGTCAAAACTTCGCTGCGCCTTGCTGACTCTCGGTGTTTCCTCCCTTATACGCGCCACAATCGCCCTCACGGCGGCTGTGTCTGTCCAGTCAATAACTCGCAGGCTGTCAGAATTAGACGCTGTAGGCGCGTTCCCAGCCTGGCTATCACGCCAATTTGTAGCCTGTTTCTTTCCACCTAACCCACAGTTATTGACAGGACTCCGAGGCGCGCCGTGGGCGCTTTTTGAGGTCAAAACCTCAACGTCAACGGCGGAAGAAACGATTCTCCATTGTGTTGTGCGGGTTTCATAAACGTGGGAGTCGCCGAGGTGAGGGGCAAAAATGCCCACAACCTTTTTCACCTCTTCATCGTAGGCATTCAGTTCATTAGCAACGCGACGTGCTACGCGCACCGTCTGATCTTCACGCGGTACATTAGCGCCGCCCTGGGCAGTCATGTACGCCATAAAATCACCGGCATCAGCAGCTGCGCGAACGGCTTCCACTTCTTCGTCAAAGGTTTCAGTCAGGCTGATGGAACGGATGCGGCGGCACTCACGGTATGAACCCATGGTAGGCAGGCCGATTGGATGAAACTGCGGAATACGCCAGGTAGCAGCCCAGGCAGTAACGGCGGCAGCGGAGTCTGTCAGCAACTCGCCTGTTTCGTGGTCGCGCTCGCCTTCCAGTGAGTAACCGTCGATATTCTTTGCAATGTATTTGGCGATGTAGCCAGCAGCGCCGCCACGGTTCAGGTGCTTACAGTCAAAGCGGTTTTTGGCTGCGCCGCGTTCGTCACCGTCTTCTTTCATGGCATATTTGCGCATGATGTCGATCACCTGCTGACGCATGGCAGGTTTAGTGAATAACATCATGTGCCAGTGCGGCGTCGCATCGTGGTGTGGTTCAACTACCCGCATACCGTAAACAGACAGACCGCTATCCTTGAACGCGGTGCGCATTTTGCTCCAGATCCCGCACAGATAACGCTGCGCATCTTTCGGGGTATAGGCTTCTTTGTCCCAGGCGTGATTTCGCTGAACGCGCTTTTTAACGCCCTTACCCACCATGCGGGTCGGGTGATATTTGGAAGGAGTGGTGATGGTCAGGAACATCCCGACGTCACCGTTTGTAGCGGCATATTTTTCGGTGCCGGCGATTGTGCTCATTAACTCCATGCGGCGGATTTCAGGGTTAGAAATACTCGCCATCACTTTGTCGATCAGACTGAAACGCTCGCCGGTTTCGATGTTTTCTAGGTCGCAGCTTTTCAGATAGTCGAGATTCGACAGACGGCGCGCACGTACTTCACGGATAGCCTGCTTACTTGCATACGGGGAAGCATCACGGTTCACTTTGCCGATGGCGATCAGCAAAGATTCACGCCAGCGGGTGCGCTGGCCTTTTAACTGGCGTAACCACCAGTCCGGATTAACCAGCCGCGACATTGCAGCGATAGCGGAAACTGCATCCAGCTTGCCTTTGCAATACCTTGTCCAATACGTCGGCGTGATATTGAAAGCCTGTGACATACCTGCAATTTCGCTGTACAGGTCGCGCTGGGTATCACTCTCAAAAAGAATCGAATTTTCCCCGTTGTACTGTGCAAGCAACTGATCGCAACGTTCTTCGTAAATCCCTTTCAGATGTCCGGCGATGTCCTGAGCGAACCGGCGCAACGGTTTATCGCCCATACTTGGCAGGCTGTGATAGGTGTCGGCCTCTGACATGAATTTCATGGAGGCTTTAACGTTCATCGCGTGAGCGGTATTGACCGCTTCGACGCGGGGAAGAATGCTGCGACCAAGGGTATAAATCAGGTATTTATTGGCGGCGTGAATGCCCTGTGTTTTCAGCAGATACGCATGGCGACCTGTGAATATTTCCCGCAGGTCGGTAGAGAGGTTTTTTACTCTGATTAAAACAGCTTGCCCCTGATCGTATTCATCACGGGTAAGCGGTCTTTCCAGGCCAGAAACGGCCTGGCGTGGTTTGTTCCAGGGAAACGCCCAGACTTTGGGCGTTTCAATTTGCGGAGTGAAGCGACTGGCCTGCATTACATGCCGTCTTTGATATCAATGACCAAATAGCCCGCATTGATACCGGCCAGGATGAGTAACGCCACAGAGAAAACGATCACTTATTGCCTATGTAATGTCTGGCGTTCAACTCAGCGAGTTCTTTGCAACAGACACAAAGCTCAACCCCTGGCAGAGCTGCACGGCGTTCCTCCGGTATCGGGCGGTCACAGTCGAAGCAGAACATTGCGGAAATGCCCGCAACAGTTGCGCGGGCGGCTTGGATTTGGGCGGAAAGAATGAGGTCAGCGCGTTCCTGGGCGGTGTCGATCACATCAGCCATTGTTACGCCTCCGATTCACTTTGGATTCGGTTAGCTTCAATGCGGAGTGCTTCTGCAGCTTCAATCCCAGTCATTTCACGTTTGAGGATAAAACTGGCAATCGCTTCCAGGCGGCCAGCAAATACCACCGCTCTATTAGCACGTTCTTCATTACGAGCAGTGTCGAGCATCAACGACAAATCAAGAACTGATGTGTAATAGTGTTCTGGTGAAGCTAAATCAATGCCCATAACTGGCAAACCAACAATATTTTGACGGGTGTTATCAATCATATTTGTCATGCAGAACTCCTGTTTTTGGGCAAACGAATGCCCGGCGAGTTGACGCCAATTAGTTTGAATACGGGTTAGTGTTTAATATTTATCTTGCAATCATCATCACTGATAAATTTCGGCAGTGATTCAGTTAAACCAAGCAAAGAATTTAGCGCCGCAACTACTTGATGCCTTTCCGTCGGCGTTAATTCAGCAAACTTCATCTCAAGATGGCGACGAGATAAGCCAGCATGAAAACAGATTGTTCTACGCATATGCAGCGGCTGAGTATCAAATGTTTCCTGCGCTACGTTCTTTCTGAATTCAAACATCTCTTTAATTCTGGAAAGATGTTTTTTGCCTATTTGAATATGTTCTTCATTCACTAAAGACATGATCACCTCAACTAAACAGACGCTTTAAAAGCGGTTTTGAATTTCTCACGGCCAGCGGGGCAGTGGCTTGTGACATTGAAGGGTTCCAACGCTTTCCACCTGGCAATTCAATGCAACCATGGCCGAAATGGCGAGAAGGACTTTGCTGTTTTAAAAATGGAGCAATAGAAACAGCCATATTCACATCAGCCCATTTGTCGTGACGCTTGCAATAGCACCAACTGCGGATGCCAGGGCTGGCGATGCCTGTACTCGGCCTTGAACAACTAAACCGATCAGCGATAGATGGCGAATACCGGCATTAACACCTTCGAGTAAGGACATACGACGCTGAGAGCTAACCGCACCACCTTTCACTGCATCAGCTGCAATAGAACCTACGGCGGCGGTTGCCTGTAATGCGTAGGTAGAAAGATTAGAAGTAGCAATCTCATTAACCGGAACTGACGGCAGGCAATTTATTTGTGCCAACATGCCATCGAGAAGGGTCGCGTCCTCAGTCAGGTCAGTGATTAAAAGAACTTCCTCACAAGTGAGTTTGTGGGGTTGTTCAGGGTTGAACTTATTGCGCAGGATTTGGGGTTTAGTTCCCATTAGCGCGGCAAGTTCGGTAAGGTTATGACGATTCACAAATGCCTTACATGCATCGTCAAAGTGAGCGTGTTTGGAAACGCGATAATCAAACATTGTTAGTCCCTGCTAGTTTGAATAATCTGACTCAACGATTTATGTAGCGGCACTTGATGGCTTGCTGACGGTTTTTCTCACGCCAGGCCTCAAGATTGATCAGGGCATTGCCATGACGTTCCATAATGACAGTTTGCATTTGACCTGTTTTTCGGTTTTTTCGTTGCTGTGTGATTGTGGTAGAAGGCGTGGGTGCAAGCAGGACTACGCCATTCGCGATCCATTTTTCGAGGACTGCGGAGCTGATGCCGTTAATTGCAGCAAAATCTTTTTTAGAGATTGTCGGGGAGTTAGCTAGTGTGGTCAGTTGCAAACTTATTGAGTTCACAATAGTTGCAGACAGAGCTGATTCTAAAGCCGGTAGCAACTGGGATACTACAGAGTTTAACAATTCCTTTGAAACGGCAGTCTTATCAACGGCTACTTGAATTGCATTCTGATGAGACATAAAGCAAAATCTCCTTTTAAGCAGTTTGAGTTCTACTGTGTAACATGTGGTGTGTTGTCACTTTAGAACGCTTTATTTGAACTGTAAATCTCTTTTAGCGATTTATTGGTAAAAAAAATGCGTCTAGAAAATGCTGTAGCGGCTGATGTGCTGGAAAGAATCCTTTCGGCATATGGGTTTACGATGCAAAAAGAACTGAGTGATAAGCTCGGCATTGCTAAGAGCAATGTTGCAAGTTGGCTTCAGCGTGGGCAGGTTCCAGGGAATGTGTTGGTGCAGTGTGCGCTTGATACCGGCGCGGATGTTCAATGGTTAGTGACTGGTATATTTGCAAATGCAAATAAAAGCATATCCCAGGTAGCGCCAAGACATTCATTACTCAATGGGCAGTCTTTGATTACGAAAATGCTGCAATCAGGTGGAAAACCTGCGCTACAGCGCATCCTGGAAGCTTATGGTTTCAAAACTCAGAAAGAGCTTAGTGAATATCTCGGAATCTCCACAGGAACCATAAGTACGTGGGTGCGTAGAGGATTTTTTCCTGGTGATGTCGTGATAACTTGCGCATTAGATACCGGTTATTCACTTGAATGGTTGGCTACTGGTGAAATAAATTCCTCATCACTGGAGAAGACTGCGCCTCCACAAATACCGATGATCAATAGGAAAATACTACTGGCTGGAAAGCTTGATGATGACGGTTTTTGTTACATCGATCAGTCATTTGTCCCTGACGGTGTGAATCTTAAAAACTTAAACTTTGTACGGAGTGGAAAATCGTCTTGGTTGATTGAAATGGGTGTGAACGAACTATCAAACGGATCTTGGCTGTTAGATATCGATGGGATATTAGATGTGTATGAAGTTTCTAGACGACCAGGTAATAAATTGAATATTACCGGTGCGAATAACGGTTTTGAATGCAAGGTTGAACAAGTTACAGCAAAGGGAATGGTAGTCGTTAAGCTAGAATTAAAAATATAAAGGAATGGTAATATATGGATGCAATATTGGATGTGTTGATAAAATATTATCTTCCAATCTTAGTAACAATAATATCCATTGTTACGCTATATAAAGGATGGGTATTCCCTTCTGATAGGTTTTTTGATCAAAGAGTGAAAATTAGTAAGTTTGTTCACGATCTTTATAAAATTTCTGGAGAGAAATATCTCAAGGATTTAAGCGTGGAATATGGATATTCAGCTTTAACTCGGGAAAGTTTTTTAACTACAGAGCAACGGAGGGCGCTGTTAAGTAGCGTTGATCCTATGAGTGATCTAGAGAGTTTTCGAAAATGTGGGAGTCTAATTACTATAAATCCCTTTCCATTTGGATTTATGTGGGTTGCCAAGAGGCATAATTATAAAAGTTATCGCCTTTTTGTAAAATTCATGATGTTAAATTTTTATTTTTCAGGAGCATTTCTCTTAATGCTTCCATTAACATACCCAGTTTCAGTTCCAGATAGTATTTTTATAAAATATACTAATTATAATCCGGCCGTTCAGGTTGGAGTTTGTGTATTTATTATTGTATATGGTGCCATTTGTGCAGGCTATGGTTTAAATGGTTTGTCTAGAATTGCTATCGCTGAAAAATTAAAAAATAAATACAGTCACTAGTGGGTAATTGCTGTTGTTAATAATGAGGTTAATTATCATGGCGAATAATTTTGAAATGACTTACTCAAATGAATTAAATGACTTTTGCCGGAAGTACATTATTATTGGTGAGAGACCTCTCACAATGGAAGATAAGGTGAATTTCCCTAAAAAATATGATGAAATTAAGCAATCGATATTTGAAGATCTTTTATTATTCGATGCAGTTAACTATAAGGTTCACGGTGAAAATATCGCGTTGGCGATACTAATTCATGAGATTGGACTCAGTGGTGTGGAGGATTTAATTGAAAAGGGGGCTTTAAATTTTACCTTGTGGACATCAATGATTGGTGTTTTTCAGGACAATCTTGATGGCGTTGACCCATTAGTTACTGGACGATTCAACAATCCGGTTCATTCAGATCCGGAAGAGTCTATAATTGCTGGACTTAACTTTATGAAAAACAAACTCAAAAGAAAAGATGCGAGGAATATTGTTAGAAAGCTACGCGATAACTATATCGTTCTCCCGAAAGGTATTGAAAATAATGTTAAATCTATGACAATGTCTGCCTTTGATAGTGGGAAGTTAGCAGTGCTTGGATTGAGTAACCAAGAAGTAGATATAAGAAAACTAAGTAAAAGCCAGAAGGATGTATTAGTAAAATGTGCAGGTGATTTGTTGGAATATAAATTTCTAATTGAAAGAAGAATCAACTTTAACGTATCAAAAAACTTGGGTTTATTATTTTCTGATTCCTTTGATAAAATTTCTAAGCTTAAGCGAAGAGATGTTTTTTCTGTGTTATCGGAAGTTGAGAATTTTCCAAATTTAAAAGAAGTAAGCACAATGATAAAAAACCCTCTCCAGGATGTTGTGAAAATAAGAAACAAAAGAACTTCAAGGAAATTTAGGAATTGGCTGACAGAGGTGGAAACTTCATGTGATATGAAAGATGTCTCTAAATATTACATTGATAGTATTGTTAATAGAAAAGGCTTCCTTGACACATTTCTTGGAAAAACAACTAAGAGCGTAACTATGATGAGTATCGGTGGATTGTCTGGAATGGCACTGGGCGGCCCTGTAGCAGCAATAGCTGGTTCTGTTGGTGGTATGATTCTTTCTCCCACTATTGATTTTGCACTTGATATGCTTGATGAATATCTCATCAGTGAGGTGACCAAGGGGTGGACTCCTCGAATGTTTTTTGACCATATGAATAAAATAAAGAGGTAATTAAATAAATATGACGATTTTTATTGTTGAGTACAGACTGCGTATTCTTTAGTTAAACGATGGTACCGACGCCATTTCATCGCCAGTTGATTGCATAACAACTTGATTTATAAGGTGTTTAAAAGTATTCGGTCTTTTTTTTACCTGTTGTTTAAATCAGTAAGTTACATCTCTTCATGCTTCTTCCGAACCTGCAAATCAGTGCTCTTAGCCGTAGCCTTTTCCCAGTGGATTTCGCCAGTCATTTAAGCAGTTTTGCCCGCGTCCAGGGTTGTTTGCCTGTGATTTGCGTGGCGAGATGTTCGATGAGCTGCTGCGTGGGTGCCTTCTTGCCAATGCTCATAAGGGACAGAGGAAGAATAAGAAGAATAACTAATGGAGTGAACGTGAAATAGCGCATGTCACGGCTGCGCTGTGTATATAAAAAGATTCCGCTGCAAAGACTGCCGAGGATTAAACCTGAGATCACTTCGCTGACGGAATGAGCATGCAGTGCGAGCCGGCTGATACCTACCATAATGGCAATGAAATACCCAACAGCAATCATCAGCCTGCGTCTGTCAGGCTGAAAACGTTGGCTTATCAGCCAGAGCATCACCGGCCATAAAGTGGCAGACATCGTGGTATGTCCGCTGAAGCCTGTAAAATTAAATGTACTGCTGCCAATACCCCAGGCGAGAAACAGTAGTTTTGAGATGCTCACTGCAAGACCCGAAATACCCAGAGTAATCAGCCAGATTAATGTCGTTGCCGGGCTGTCAGCCTTCCATAACATAAATAAAGCGAGGGTTATTCCGGTGGGTAAAATGAGCATACTGTCACCAAAATAGGTCAGGATATTCCAAAGCAAGACGTAGCCCTCGACGATAAATAATAAATTCTTCAGAAGAATCAATCGGAAAGTGTATCAGCAGAGGGTTTTTAACTAAAAGGGATTAGCTTCTCTCACTCCATTTTCAGACTGCAACCCGATTTTTTGACAGGATTACACGCTTTGTAAACCTGGTAATACAGTCCTAATTTATTGTATTACATGAAATAATTGTTATTTGTATTGCAGTTACAGAGTGACAGTTTTAACTTTGATATTCCGCCACAATGAGAGGAAAGGAAAATGAAAGCTGCTGTTGTCAATAAAGACCATTCTGTTGATGTCGTTGAGAAAACTCTGCGTGCATTGGAGCATGGTGAAGCACTTTTACAGATGGAGTGCTGTGGTGTTTGTCATACGGATTTACATGTAAAAAATGGGGATTTTGGTGACAAGACTGGCGTGATCCTTGGCCATGAAGGCATTGGTATCGTTAAGAAAATTGGTCCGGGTGTTACTGCGCTGAAAGTGGGTGATCGCGCGAGCGTCGCCTGGTTCTTCAAAGGCTGCGGACACTGCGAGTACTGTACCACCGGCAATGAAACACTCTGCCGTCAGGTTGTGAATGCGGGTTATACCGCTGACGGTGGTATGGCTGAAGAATGTATCGTTTCAGCTGATTATGCAGTGAAAGTGCCGGACGGTCTGGAATCTGCTGCAGCCAGCAGTGTGACTTGCGCAGGTGTCACAACGTATAAAGCTGTGAAAGTTTCAGGTATCCAGCCGGGTAAATGGATTGCTATTTATGGATTAGGTGGCCTGGGCAATCTGGCGTTGCAGTATGCCAAGAATGTGTTCAATGCAAAAGTTATCGCAATCGATGTGAACGATCTGCAATTAGAGTTTGCTGCCGAGATGGGCGCAGATCTGACCATCAATATGCTGAAAGACGATGCTGCAAAAATCATCCAGGAAAAAGTGGGTGGTGCTCACGCCGCCGTTGTCACGGCAACAGCGAAATCAGCATTTAACTCTGCCGTTGACGCCATGCGTGCCGGTGGGCGTATCGTCGCAGTGGGGCTGCCCCCTGAATCCATGAGTCTGAACATTCCGCGTCTGGTTCTGGACGGTATTCAGGTTGTAGGGTCACTGGTTGGTACGCGTGAAGATCTGGCGGAAGCATTCCAGTTTGCCGCAGAAGGTAAAGTCGTACCAAAAGTCACTAAACGTCCATTGGGCGATATCAATGCTATTTTCCGCGAAATGGAACAAGGCAAAATTAAAGGCAGAATGGTGATCGATTTTACGCATAAGTAAAATTCCCATCATGTGGGTGGCGCTGCTGGAAATATTTCGGCGTCACTCATGGCATATCATCGTGATGATGCCAGTGATTCTGCAGATAAAAAAAAGCCCGCTCGGGGCGGGCTGAAAGGGGTATTGCGAGGGTCTTACACACTATGAAGGACAGTTCATAGTGGACACAGGAGAAGGAATGTTTTCCTCGGGAATAAAGGTAACAAACCTAATGTCGATTTATGTCAAACCTGAGTAAGTTTACTCTGCAACATGTAACTCCCGCCGATACCGCTTTACATTGAACGTTAAAATCAAACTTTACTTTGGCCTGCGCTTGTTTTGTTTTTGCCGCTAGTCATTCATCGGCTAAATAACGCTCGGCGAGACGTGCCCAGTACGCCGCACCGAAATTCAGACTTTCATCATTAAAGTTGTAGGCAGGGTTATGGAGAACAGCGCTGTCGCCGTTTCCGAGGCGCAGGAAGCAGCCGGGTTTTTGTTGAAGGAAATACGCAAAATCTTCACTGCCGGAAATAGGGGCCAGATTTTCGACAACGTTCTCTTCACCGACCAGCTCTTTTGCAACCTCCAGTGCGAACGCCGTCTCTTTATCATGATTAACCAGCACCGGATATCCCGGTACATATTCAATCTCAGCACGTGCGCCATAACCTGCGGCATGGTTAGATACCAGCGTACGGATACGTTCCTCCAGTATTTTGCGCACACCTGCATCAAATGAACGAACGCTCATTTCAAGGCGGGCAGTTTCCGGGATCACGTTAGCCGCATGTCCTGAATGTAAAGAGCCGATGGTGACAACGGCGGTTTCATTGGGATCGATGTTTCGGGAAATAATGGATTGCAGCGCCACAACCAGACTGCTGGCGACCAGAATCGGATCAACGGTCATATGGGGGCGCGCAGCATGACCGCATTTGCCGTGGATCGTGATATTTACCGTATCGCAGGCCGCCATGAACGGGCCTGAGCGGAACATCATTTTTCCAACCGGATACCCGGGGTGATTGTGCAGGCCGTATACCGCGTCACAGGGAAAACGCTCGAACAATTGTTCGGCCAGCATACGTTCTGCGCCACTGTTGAAACCAATTTCTTCAGCGGGTTGGAAAATCAGGTTCACTGTGCCTGAGAAATTTTTGCTGCGTGCAAGTTGCTCGGCGGCTCCCAGCAGCATGGCGGTATGGCCATCGTGGCCGCAGGCGTGCATTTTCCCCGGTGACTGACTCGCATAACTGACACCTGTCAGTTCAGTGATGGGCAGGGCGTCCATATCTGCGCGAATGCCGATACTGCGTTTACCTGTCCCCAGAGTCATCGAACCGATAACCCCGTGACCACCGACGCCGGACGTGACTTTAAAGCCCAGAGACTGCAGCTTTTCAGCGACTAAAGCGGCAGTGTCGGATTCTTCATTAGAAAGCTCAGGATTCTGATGCAGGTGTTGACGAACTTCACGCAGCCCCGGAACAAGGTCGGCCACGTCAGCGATGGTGCAAAATGATTTATTATTCATTATGAGTATCTGTTTTTGCCTGGAAGATATCCGTCCTCAGGACCGGTGCCACGTCATTACAGGGAACAGAATGCAATGCGAAAACCCGGCTGGCAATCAATTAATCAGTAAGAAAACCGGGTTTTTGAAATTATGGAATGTTCAATTCAATCACGGTATGTAATTGATGTAACAAGCTAAAGTTTTTTACGCGATGTTGCGCAAGTAATGATTTTGACTCTGGACGCTCTGGTAGCATGTCTATACCGTTGTATTGCTTGTACCGGCACAGGCAGATTTTTATAAATATCAGGCAAATGCTATGCATCCGCCTGATATGACGTCTCAAGATAATGAAGGTGTCGGAGAGGAGATAAAGAGGATTAAGCGGGCATGTAGCTAATGGAATGCTCCAGAGAATCGCATTGGGAATCGATAAGCACATTCCAGATCCCTTTATAAGGGATGCCAACGTAGGCCGTATTTTGATCGTTAACCGTCAAAATATCGCCGAAACCTGAGTGGCGTCCATTTCGCTCAATATCATTTTCACACATCAGATGGATGTGGCATTTTTCTGAACAACGAATGACGACAGTGTCGCCACCAAACAGACTCAATCTGGCTCGAACGATAGGCATGACTTTCCCCCAATGAAGATAAAGCACCTGAAATACGCTGTAACCGAACACTGCCAGGTTTTACGTCACCCAGACCAGGAGTGATTTTGGTCACATAACGCTCTTTAACCTATAAAACCAGAGTAAAGCAGGGGGAATAATGACATTAATCAAAACTTGTAAGACTCTTCTGAAGATTAATTATTCGTCAGTCATGCAGCTGTAAATGAAAATGACCATACTTTTACCAATGCAGCGTGAATGTAGTTGCGCGGTTAATGACCGGTGAGAAATTAAATTGAATGGTAACATCCGAAGATTATCTTTCTATGCAGTGATGAAGTGTATTCATTCGTTACAGGGTAATAAATTAGCTGCTTTTTCTTTCGCAAGCTGACACCCTATAGGCGTATAGCATGTGCGTGCGCTTGAAATTGATTATTATCGGATTTTTTACCGTCTCACACGCGCACAATGCGGGTGATGAAAAAAACGTGCGCTACACTTTCTTATTTTCTCCAGTTATAAGGGCATCGGATGATTTGCTCCGAAAAATTCAAACATTTCAGAAACTTCAGCGCATTAGCCCTGGTTCTGAATGCGACTTTTAGCCTGCCGGTACACGCGGATGACTCGCAGTTACGGGCATGTGGCAATGCAAAAACGGCCAAAGACTGCCAGTTACCTTTTCAACAGGGGCTTTCGGCTGTTCAGGTAGGGTTATCACGTGAGCCACTATGGGGCTATCTTGATACCACCGGGCACATGGCAATCAAACCTGATTTCAGCGACGCGCGCGGATTTGTTAATGATCTCGCCGTTGTTAAAAAAGGCGATCAATACGGCTACATCGATAAGAAAGGCCACTGGGTCATTGAACCGCGTTTTACCCGCGCAACCGATTTCAATGCACGGGGTACGGCGCTGGTCGTCACGGATAATCGTCTGGCAATCATTGACCGCAAAGGTGCCGTTGTGAAAACGCTGCCGTTTGCTGTTTCTCTCGACACCCATGGTTTTGCGGACGGACAGGCGCTGGCAAGCGTCCAAACTCAGGTATCCCCGACGCTGTGGAATGCTGCAACCGATCGTTCCCTTTCCCTGCCTGACGATGTTATGGCGCTCGATCTGCCGCAGTCCGGTCTCATCCCTGCTAAAAAGCGTGATTCCGCAAATGACGGTTACTGGGGATATCTGGACGAAAACGGTGACTGGGCAATTGATCCGATGATCCTGAAAGCGCGCGATGAGCCTCAGCTCAGCGGCGACGTGGTTGCTGTCAAAATCAAAAACGTATGGAGTTTCGTTGATCGTCAGGGCGTTTCATTAAATAAAGAACAGTATAAATCTGTACGTCCTCTCTCCTCTGGTAGCTGGCTGGTTACCGGCAACGATAATTCCAGGCAGTTGCTCAGCAGCAAACTGGAAAAAGTGCAGGATATTCCTGCCGATCAGTCCGAAAATATTATCGTCTGGGGCAAGGCAACGCTGGGAACAGGCAGCAAAGGTATTGTCATTGTTGGGGCCGATAACCAGGTTGTCTCCCTTAAAATGAATAAACCTCAGTTCCTGCAACAGGGCAACCGCCTCTGGGTTATGCAGACTGAAGGTAAAACTCCGCAGGTTGTACAGGTATATGACAACAATGGCGTTGCATTACTCAATGATGCCACGCTCGCGGCGCTGAAAGATTATCAGGTGAAGCCACTGGGTACCTCGGTGCTGACCGATGATATCGCCACATTGCCGGAAGTCACTGCGGATGTAGCGCACACGCTGCCATGGGCGGTTCTTACGCCTGCCGATACCACAAAACCACCGGCAATTTTGACCTCGCAGGGGAACGTTCTCTCGGATCCTCAGTGGGCCGCTATCGATGGCGATGCGTCTCAGGCTCCGCTGATAGTCCATACCCAAACCCAAAAAGTGGGGGCGGTAGACGGCGCGGGTAAATGGGTTATTCAGCCGGTTTACCAGCAGATCAGCGCGTTTGCCGGTGACTACACCTGGGCTGTCGAAAACAGTAACAATACCGATACCAAACGGCTAATTGACCGCAATGGCAGCGCAACGGATGTGCCAGCAGATATCTTGCAAAACGCCCAGCGTCTTTCCGGCGGTCTGTTGTATTACACCGAAGGTGCTAATGATGCCCGTCGCTGGGGCTTATGGGATATTGCGAGCAAGAGTATTAAAGCAGCCCCTCAGTTTACTCAAATCGAATCCTTCAATGAGGGGTTCGCTCTGGCGAAAGCCGATGCCGGATGGGGTGTTATCGGCACCAACGGCGTATGGGCAATTGCGCCGGATTCAAGCCGCAGCGGGAAGTTGCAATATATCGGACAAGGCGTTTTCACCCTGTCAGATAACGATCAGCCAGGCGAACGCAGTGATCTTTCGAGTCATTACAGCCTGTACAGCGCAAACAGCGGTCAGGCAATCGCCGGGGATCTGCTGGCAAGACCACAATCCGTTGGGCAGGGGCATTGGCTGGTCCAGCCTTCCGAAGGGGGCGTAGCGCTGTTAGACAGCGCGGGTCGTTATCCTGTCAGCAAAGCCATTGCAGCTTCATCAAGCTCAGTGCAGGGCGATTGGGTAATGCTCAGTTTCTCTCCTCACTTTGGTGCCATTAACGCGCAGGGTGACTGGCAGATTCAGCCTTTTTACACGACAGAATTCAATTTCATTTCGCCACTGAACTGGAGCCGTGCCGTCAGCGACGGGCATACCACGCTGATTAACGATCACGGTGCTGTTCCGCTGGATGGTTTCGAGCAGGCTCAACCGTTGAATTCGCTGGTGCGTCTGACTATGAATGATGACGTGACTGGCGAAACGGTGCTGTATGACAATGACGGTAATGAGATCCAGCGTTTCGCCGGGCTCGACAGCTTGCAGGCAGATAAAGCCAGTGCCGGTGTTATCCCGTTACGCGACAGCAAAGGGCTTTATGGTTTCGTTGATCAACAAGGTAAGAAACTGATCGGTTCTTATTTTGATCAGGTTGGCGCTATGAATAATAACTTTGCCACAGCCATGAAGAAATCGACTTACGGCAATCTCTTTGGTTATATCAGCACGACCGGCCGTTTCGCTATCTTGCCTAAATTCGACTGGGCCGATAATTTCAGCGAGAAACACGCATGGGCAGGCGGCAAAGGTGTCGTCAGCTTGCTGAACGCGGAAGGTGCCGTTCAGGCGAAAATTCAGGTGCGTTGTAATCAGCGCGTAATCGTGGACGCAAAAGGCGCTTATCTCTGGCCTGCAAAAGCGCCTTCATGCGGTACCGGGGGTAATTAATGATTGTCAGCAAACCTTCAAGGCTACGGATAGCACTCCTTTGCGCATTGAATACCAGCAGCGCACTGGCCTTATTGACGCTGACAGCTTCTGCAAATGCGGCTGAACCTTCCGGTTGTTTTGCTCCGTTGCCTGCTTCGCAAAACGATGTACAACGGCGTAACGCGTTGCCGGTTGTTCAAAACCTGTGTATCCGTGATGTTCGTGAAGGGCGCGCGGCTGTGCTTTTACCGGCTGCTGACGCAGCCAGTGAGCGCTGGGGCTTTCTGGATAATCAGGGGCAACTGGTTATAAAACCTGTCTTTGAAGATGTCGGTGATTATCACTACGGCGTCGCAGCCGCTAAACAACAGGGAAAGTGGGGGTTTATTGATACCACCGGGAACTGGCTGATTCAGCCGGGTTTCGATGCGGTACAACCTTTCACTGAATCCGGTTTAGCCGTTGTAACGGTAGCCGGGAAATCGCAGATTATCGATCGTAAAGGCGCGCAGGTTGGAAAAGCGCTGGATTATTTAGTGGACGAGGCCATTCTAAGTAATGGACTTCCGGCACGTTTACAATTGTCGTTTAACAGCGTGCTGCTTTCCCCCGATGGTGTTCGCCATGTAGCAACAGACAAAATGGAAGTTGCTGAACCTTTTGGTACTCAGGGATTATTCATCGCCTTCGATGCCAGCAAAGGTTATGGCATCGTGGATGAAAATCTGAGCTGGCGCGTTGCACCACAGTACGCCGCAATTACTCTCGACCCGCGTAATCCGGCAGTGGCACTCGCGAAAAATTCCGACGGAATTACGCTAATTCGTGCAGACGGCATTCAGGATGAGCAAAAGTATTTATCAGTGAGTGAAGAAACCGGCGCTTTCTGGCTGGCGAAAACGGTTGATGGTGTGAAGTTACTGGATAACTCCGCCGTTGTGATAGCAACGTTTAGCGATTCTGATGCCGCCGCTCTGCGGGTTTCGGGGGACTATGTCCTTAACCCGACACCGAAAGAAAATCTCATCGTATTTGTTCCCGGCCGTAAACAACCTCTGACGTTGCCTGCCGCCAGCGAGCCGTGGGGGCAGACTACCGGTGAGTTTCTGGTGACCACCCGCGGTGAGCAGAAAAAAGTGAACGCGATTGTTGCGCCTTCAGGTGGAATGATTGGTGGTGCACAGAATGTCGGCTGGCTGGCGCAAATTTCCAGTGCGGAAGTGATCAATCACCGTCTGTGGCTGCGCAATGATCAGGGCGACGTCGTGAATGTTGTTGATGCGACCGGAAAGGCGTTGCTGAATCAGAAGACGATCAGCGCGCTTGAAAATAGCCGGATTGAACCGCTCAACGGTGGCGGTGATCACGTTACCCCGCAGTCGCCATTGGCTCTGATCCGCCCTGAGGCAGGGACCAGCAAAACAGGAGCTGGTTTCCTGAAACCGGACGGCTCTCTGCAAATTGATAACAAATGGCAGGATATTGAATCAGCGGACAGCAGCGAAGATATCGGGCAATTTATTGTCAGAACGGCCGATGGCACCGGCGTGATTGATGCGCAAGGGAAAGTGTTTATTCCTCTGACAGAAGACAACATATCTCCGTTTGTACAGGGCTACGCGCTGGATTATCTGGACGGCAAGCTGACGGCGCTCGACCATGCCGGTAAGCATTATAATTTGCCGGATGTGTTCGATCTGGAGTCGGTCGGTAACGGCTGGTTCCGTTACCACGAAACGGCAGCTGAAGGGGCATTGTGGGGAATTTACGATGCCATTAACCAGAAAATGGTCATTCAGCCTTCCTATCAGGATGTGGGTGATTATGCCAACAATCAGGTAGCTGTTCAGACGCCAAATGGCCTTTGGGGGATCCTTGACGGTCAGGGTAAAACCATGGTGGAAGCTAAATACGCCAAAGTTAAGCGCATCAATTCTGCTTTGTGGCTGCTGACACAACCGGCAACGGACGATCAGCCAGAGTCCGGTGTGATCGCAGAAATCATTGGCAATGATACGAAAACACGGATTGCGCCGACGGCCGGTCTGGCGGTAAATCAGTTCAGTGATGGTCGCATTCTGGCAACGTCTGCCGCCGGGCAATCCTGGCTTCTGGACGCCAAAGGCAATATCCAGCTTCATGAGCAGCAAACCCGAATCAGCGCACTGGGCGACTGGGTGAAACTATCCCGACAGCCGCAGGAAGGTTATTTATCTGCGCAAGGTGACTGGCAGATCCAACCTGCTATCGATACCCGGGGCTCCGCCTTTGCACAGGGGCGCGCATTGCGTACAACAGCTGCCGGATCTGAGCTGATTGACGACAAAGGTGCGCGTGTCGCCGCGATGCCTGAAGGGAAATGGAGCCTGCCTTTGGGCAGCACGTGGTCTGTTTCTTATGATCCGCAAAACAGTGAGGCCACAACACGCTATGTCGATAATACCGGAAAACTGGTTCTGACTGTGGCAGGTTTCGCCAGCCGTATGGTTGACGGACATGCTGTTCTCACACGTGCTGATGGCACAAAAACCTGGATTGACGGGCAGGGGAAAGCCGCTGACGCTGTCTCTTACGCCGATCTCGGTTTGCC
Organism: Rahnella sp. PD12R; assembly: GCF_019200965.1. Classification (NCBI taxonomy): domain Bacteria; kingdom Pseudomonadati; phylum Pseudomonadota; class Gammaproteobacteria; order Enterobacterales; family Yersiniaceae; genus Rahnella; species Rahnella sp. PD12R. The sequence continues at coordinate 224,020 of NZ_JAHTMS010000009.1, forward strand.
TCATGACGGTCTGGCGTTCGCTAAAGCGGATACTACCTACGGCTTTGTGGATGCGCAGGGTAACTACGTGATCGCGCCTGTTTACAGCGCAGTTTCACCGTTTGACGGTGGGGTGGCGATTGTATCGACACCGGCAATGTCGATGATGATCGACAAGACTGGCAAGCCACTCGCACGCTTAGATAAAGAGTGCGGCATTTCTGTTTTATACGGCGCGGGCAGCTCGCGCCAGTGGCCACAGAAAATGCCGGATAATTGCAAACCCTGAGTCTGATGCTGGTGTTCAAAACCCGCTGCGGCGGGTTTTTTTGTGCTAATGTTTAACTGTAATGGCAGTGAACTATCTCAATTGAAAGGATAAATTATGATCCCGCAGATCCCGCTTAAATACAGGGACGCAGAACGCTGGTCTTTTGGTGATACTGAATCGTCAGCAGATGAACTGGCCAAACGTGTCATGGCCGGTACCAAAACAGCGACCTGCTCAAATCTCGATGATGATCCGGAACCTGAGCCGGGCGAAGTGTTTGTTGTAGTCGATGGCCGCAACAATCCGGTTTGTGCCGTACAACTGACCGAAGTGAAACAAGTTCCGTTTGATCAGGTAACAGAGCAGCATGCCTGGGAAGAAGGTGAAGGTGACCGCACGCTGGCTTACTGGCGTAAAGAGCACCAGCGTTTCTTCGAAGAATATGAAATGTTTGAACCGACCATGCCTCTGTTGCTCATGAAGTTCCGGATGATCGAAAAGTTCTAACTTCATCATGTGGCCTGATAAGGAAAATCAGGCCAATAAACCCCCAAGGCATAAGATCTACCTGATGTTGTCGATCTGTCGTTCAGGAATGAGTCATGTCCGCCAATACAGCAAACCCTCCTACGTTTTCACCCCTTTGCGGAGTACCGTATTTCAGCCAGTGGGAAGATCCGTCCTGCGCTGCGGGGATTATCGCCGGTGATATTGCGCTCAGCGATATCCGCCTCTGGCGCCAGTCTGGCGCGGCTTCTCAGGAAGAATTTATCGAATGGGCCAACCATGTCTGCGGAATGTGTTGCCTGAAAATGGTGCTTGCGGCAGTATCCGGAAACGTCGTGCCTGTTCTCGAACTGACCCGGCGCGGCCAGGCGTACGGCGCTTATGTCCGTGAAGGGAATAACATTAAAGGGCTTATTTACGCGCCGTTTGTGGAGTATGTCCGGCAGGAGTTAGGGCTGACCGCACAGGTCAAAGTGAATATTTCTGCGCAAGATATTGCTTCACAGCTCGATATTCACCGGTTTTTCATTGCTTCGGTGCATCCGTCGATTCGTATCCCTGAATCTGTTCCGCCGGGTAAGGGCGGACATCTGGTTTTGGTCACGCGGGCTGATGCCGGATCTGTGACCTTCCATAACCCGTCGGGTCACGATATTTCGTCGCAGCAGGATGTCACCCTGCCGGTTGAAACTTTTGCCCGCTTTTTTGCCGGGCGTGGAATAGCTCTGGTGTCTGACACTGACTGACCGCAAGCGGCATGGCGAACACAATTCCGTTCGCCATGCTGTGTTACTCCAGTCGCATGATCCACTCATCTTTCTGCTTATCGTACTTCTCTTTATACAACACAGAATGACGGCCATCGACAACCGCCGGGACGCTGGTGTGATCATCCCACGCATCAAGTTGCATGCACAAATCAGGGTCTGACTTGCACGGAATATGCACTTTATCGCCGCCTTTTGCTTCAGGCGTTGAGAGATGTGCATCGTCAATTTCATAACTGCCAATTCTGATACTCGATTTTCCCATCAGGTACTCCTTGCCAGGATGACGTCAGTGATTTCAGTAACATCAGGTACGACCAGTTGGGCGCCCTGATCTCAGAATAGTCGACAGCACAAAAAGTGCCACTGGATTTTTTTCATAGCAGTGAAGAAACGAATTTTCAGAGGGGGAAACCAAAGTGCGGAAGGAAGGGAATAAGGAGCCAGTGTTTGATAAACGAACTGGCCCCTTTAATTTGTTTTCAGAGCGGGTTAAATCTGATTGAAACCGGCATTGCGTTGATCTGATTACGGCCATTGTTTTTGGAAAGATACAACGCTTCATCTGCCGCGCTGACAATGTCTGACTGATCTTCGATATCCGGATCCTGATCTGGCCGGTATGTTGCAATGCCCTGACTGATGGTCACGCGGTTAAACTCGCTGAAGCTGTGTTTGATGCCCAACGTTTCGATTGATTCCATAATGTGCTGGGCGACAATCCATGCCCCTTTCAAATCAGTATCCGGCAAAATAGCGGCAAATTCCTCACCGCCAAAACGGGTGACCACATCGGTGCTGCGTTTCAGTGATTTCCGCAACGTTCTTGCCACCAGACGCAGACAGGCATCGCCCGAAAGATGGCCATAGTGGTCATTGAAATGTTTGAAATAATCGATGTCGATCATCACCACGGTCAGCGGCGTACGGTTGCGTTTGGCGCGCATATATTCGTGGCTGAGCACTTTTTTAAATTCGCGACGGTTGGGCAGTTTGGTCAGTGAATCAGTACGTGCCTGAATTTCCAGACGACGGTTGGCTTTAACCAGTTTCAGTTCCAGCAATTTGCGTTCGTGAACGTCTTCAGCGGTGCCGTACCAGCGCTGAATTGAGCCGTCCGTCGCATAACTGGCAGCAGCGCGGATGCGCATCCAGTTCCAGCCGCGGTCAACGTGGCAGAACCGGACTTCTATATCCAGAGGCGCGCCGGTTTTAAGGCATTGTTCCCAGGTCTGAACCGCGGCACGGCGGTCTTCAACATGCATACTTTGGATCCATTTATCCGCCAGAATATCCTGACGTGTCATGCCGGTGATGCGTTGAAAACGCGAGCTGACGTCATTGAGCATGCCGCGCGGATCGGCGGTCCATGGGATTTGCGGGTTCAGCTCCACCATGTTGCGGTAATGCTCCTGGCTTTCGCGAAGTGCCCGCTCCATACGCTTGAGGCTGGTGATATCTGTCATCGCCACAGAAAGCCCGTTCAGCTGATTTTGTGCGTCGTAAGCTGCTTTGATACGCACGAAGAAAACCTGATTTTTACCGGGAACGGAAAATTCACGGTCAGGCGTCGTTTCGTTACGCTGCGCCATCTCCAGTGCGTTATTGAGCAAAGGTGAAAGGCCGGGCAGGAAAACCCCGATTTTGCGGCCAATCGCTTCATACGGTTGCAGACCAATGATATTGGCCATCGAATCATTCACGGTGACATAACGCATTTGCAGATCGATAAAGCACAGGCCAACAGGGGCGTTGGAATAAATGGTTTCGAGCTGGAAAAGACGCTGTCCGGGAGCCTGATCCAGACTGGTCAGATTACGGTCGATGCCACGATAGCCGCGGAAATTGCCGTCGTTATCAAACAGCGGAACACCGCTGGTTTCGAGAATAACTTCGCTGCCATCCGGGCGGATATTTCGGTTCAGTAATCCGCCAAAAGGGGCGCGGCGTTCAACAATCGCAGCGAACTGCTCACCCACGCGTTTGGCTTCGTCAGGCGGCATGAAGTCAAAAGGCGTTTTGCCTAAAACTTGTTCGGGCGGAATGCCAAGAAACTCGATGCATTTATTTGAGGAAAAGACGTAACGTCCTTGTGCATCGACTTCCCAGATCCAGTCAGAATTGTTATCGATAATATCCCGCAGACTGGCCATTTGCTGTAAAAGCAGGCCATCTGCTGATTCGAGTTTCATTTCATCCGACATGATACTTCTCCGACTGGCAGGTCTTTACTCAACATCAGGCACTATGATTTATATCTAAAAATGATATATCACCGGCAATGTTATCTTGAGGGCAATAATACATGTCAGGCTAGGATTATTCCTACTTATAATTCCATTAACCTATATGGATAAAATAAAAGGATATCCAATATATGTAGCACAAAATTTTTCACAGTCATTTGTTCCATGCAGTTTGTCACCCTGATTTCACCTAAAAATGTACCGGCGCAGAATCAGGTTAAAAGCATAGCAGACTTATTTTTATCGAATTTAAGAAAGGATTATTAGAATTTTCTGCGCCAGCAGGAGGATCCTGTGGCACAGAAAATTACGGAAAGAGTTAAATTAATTAATCGTTCGAAAATGTCTGGTGCCGCGTTGCTCCGTCCCTGACCAGTTCGCGGGGCAGGCTATTTTTAATCCGGCTGCCGATTTTTTTTGCCAGCCCCAGCGGCTGATTTGCCCACGTCACCAGACATTCATCCGTCGCCGGCGTGTTTTCAGGATAAATATCGACGCCACGCAACCAGTTCTGTGCCAGTTCATCATTAATTTCAAACCGGTTGTTGGCATCATTGACGCTGAAAGCAACAACGGCTTCATGCTGCCAGCGGAAACCTTTTGGAAAGCGTTCAGCCAGACGGATGCCAATACGCGAAAATCTGACCTTGCCGAATAAGGGTTCCAGCACGGCCGGGAAGATCCAGATTTCTTTGTCGCGCTGCCACAATGTGTATTGTTTTTCAGGCCATGAAAGCCCGGAGCTGGCGGCGGCTTTGATTATTTCCGCGCTGTCCTGACGTGAAAGTGGCGAGAACGGGAAGCGGCCGACTTTATATCCGGGAACCGGCAAACGCGGTACAGAGTCTGTTTTACGAAAACGGGCAACGAAGAAACCTTCGCTGTCATAAATCTGCGGGAATACGTGGAGATAACCTTCCTGTGTCACCGCTTTTTGCGCACCATCGAACAGATCTTCCAGAGATTCTGTTTCCACCGCACCGGCGTAGGTCTCCAGCAGCCACTGGCAAACCTGCTGATTTTCCTGCGCATTGAGCGTGCAGGTGGAATACACCAGAACGCCGCCTGGTTTTAAGGCGTGAAACGCGCTGTCGATAAGTTCGCGTTGCGTGGTGGCAATTTCAGCCACGCTGGCTTCTGACCAGTTGCTCATGGCATCAGGATCTTTTCGAATCACGCCTTCGCCGGAGCAGGGCGCGTCCAGCAGGATCGCATCAAACGTTTCGGGTAACGCGGCACCGAACACGCGCCCGTCGAAATGGGTCAGCGCGGTATTGCTCACGCCGCAGCGGCTGATGTTGGCATGCAGCACTTTTACGCGGCTGGCGGAATACTCATTGGCAACGATGCCCCCGCGGTTTTCCATCTGTGCGGCAATCTGCGTCGTTTTTGAGCCCGGAGCAGCGGCAACGTCCATCACCAGCGCAGGTTGTGTGTCGTGAGCAAACAGGGCCGTGACGGGGAGCATGGAGCTGGCTTCCTGAATGTAAAAAAGCCCGGCGAGATGAGCCAGCGCGTTACCTAATCGTGAATCATCCAGGGCGTGGCGGTTGATCCAAAAACCTTCGGCACACCAGGGCACTGGCTCTAAATCCCACTGAAATCCTGACGCCATTTCGAGAAAATCCGTCACGCTGATTTTCAGGGTATTGACCCGCAGGCTGGGGCGCAGAGGGCGCTGGCATATCGCAATAAAATCTTCCATGGTCAGGCTGGCTGGCATGATTGCGCGCGTCGCATCCAGAAAGGCGGCAGGTAATTTATCAGCGAAATCGCTGGCAGTGGTGAGCTTTGACAAGAGTTGGGTTCCAGAACTGAAGGTGTTTTCTGCCGCGGAGTTTAGCATATTTGCCGGCAGATGAAGGCGCGGGTGTTGGCCGAATGCAATGAAAAGGCCACCCGCAGGTGGCCTCTGAAAGCGCGGGATCGGTTAATTCCTTGGGATCGCCGTTCCCCATTTTTGCCAGTCTTTCGGCGCTTCCGGATTGAGCAGGAAGTGGTTGCCGTTGGCGGCTTTCGGTGCCAGCGGAGTGGTCGGTGGCGTTGCGAAGGCAATCCCGCCGCGGATGAACTGCTGGAATGTTCCGCTTTTGAATACGCCACCGGTCAGACCGAACTGTAGATCATAGCCGGAGGCCAGCCAGAACACGGAGTTTTCGCGTACCAGATACTGGTACTTTTTACTGACGCGCAATGTCACGTTTACACGGTCAGCCATCGCGCCCAGATAGAAGCCTGAAACCGTACCCACTTCAATGCCGCGGAACAGCACCGGCGTGCCGATTTGCAGTGAGCCAACTTCTGCTGCATCAACCACAATGCCCAGTCCGTCGGTGTAACGCGAATCGGTAATCGTGGATTCCTGCAAATCAAAGTTACGCGCAGGGACGCCTTTACCGGCTTCAACGTTGATGTACGGCTGAAGCAAGGTATCAAGGTTGCTGACTCCACCCGCCGAAATCTCCGGTGAAACAATCGAGAAACGTGTGCCACGGCGGGCGAAGTTGTCGACGTATTCCGGGTACAGTACGGCTTTGGCGGAAACCTGATTAAGCTGAGGATCCAGTTTCAGGGATTCCACCTGGCCGATAGTGATCCCCAGATAACGGATTGGCATACCCGCGGAAAGTTTGCTGGCATCGTAGGTATTGAGCGTGATCTGGCTGCCCACGGCGCGTGCGGAGGTTTCGGAATCATAAAGAATGCGCTTGGTGCCTTTGCTGGTCAGCACGCCTTCAAAGTTATCGAAGCTGATCGCCCCTTTCAGTGCGCGGTCCAGCGGCGATGCCTGAACGGTCAGGCCGCTGCCGTTAAGCTGAACTTTGGCTCCGCCTTCTGCCCAGAAAATACTCTTTTCGGTCAGCAGGTTGCGGTATTGCGGCAGGATGTAGACATCCACGTCAAATTCACTGGCTTTCGGGCGCACGTTCACAATCTGGCCCACCTGGAATTTACGATAAAGCACCACGGAACCGGCCTGAATGTCTGGCAGGCTTTTCGCGGTCAGCGTCAGCGTAGCGCCGGGTTGATCGCCCTGAATGCCTTCAGCGGCTTTTTCCGCATTGCTGTACAGCGGATATTTCTGCGCGGGTTCGCCTTTTCCGCCCGGAATAATGCGAATGCCGCCATCCACCCATTCCTGCGCGCTGGCGCCCAGCACTTCCATCCCGTCGATACCCAGCTTCACATCAACGCGGCTGTTGACAACAAACTTGCTGTCTTTATGCAGTAAGTTTTTGTATTCCGGCTTGATAGCGGCATTAAACAAAATACCTTCATCTGTCAGGGTGCGGTCGATGATCTGGCCAACGGTAATGCCATACAGTTTGATTGGCTGGCCCGCATCAATGCCATAACTTTGCGGCGCGATCAGCTGAATCCTGCTGGTGGCCGGATCCTGAAGCAGACGCTGGTTGCTGTCGAGGACGGTGAAATGCTTCTGCGCATCGCCATCGCCCGGAATCAGTTCCAGCGTGTTGCCGGTCAGCAACTGGCTGATATTGGCATTATTCAGGCTGAGTTTCGGGCTGTTCATTTCGATGCGCGTTCCAGTGCGCATCATATCCAGCACGGAAGGGTCGACGGTCAGTTTCCCGGTGACCTTGTTATCCGGCTGCAAGGTGATTTTTGTCAGCGTACCGACCTGCAAACCCTGGTACATCAGCGGTGTCTGGCCTTCGGACAGGCCATTGCCATTCGGTAAATCCAGGTCGATTTCCACGCCGCGCTGGCTTTGCGCCAGATCGGGGTAAAGAACGTAAGACTGGTCGGCTTTGGCGGGTTGCCCGTCATTCGGAGAATCCATCGAGATCGCGCCGTTAACCAGCGCAGCCAGGCTTTCCATCTGAACTTTTGCACCGCTCAGGCTGAAATCGCCTTTAAAGCCGGAAACATTCCAGAACCGGGTGTTGTCTTTGACCAGATTGGCAAAGCGCTTGTCGATCAGTAAATCAATCGTCACACCGTTGTTGCCGCTTTCGATGTCGTAATCGTAAACTTTGCCGATCGGGATTTTACGGTAATACACCAGCGAACCGGTGCTCAGCGAGCCCAGGTCTTTTGAGTGCAGATGAACCATCAGCTCGCCGGTATTCAGGCGGAATTTCGGCTGTGTATCGAGGGCGACAAAGTGATCTTTCTCGTTACCGGGGCCTGGCATCATACCGATGTAGTTACCGCCCACCAGCGCATCAAGGCCGGACACGCCCGCCAGCGATGCCTTCGGCGTCACCAGCCAGAACTGAGTGCCTTCGCGCAACGCGTCAGACAGATCGCTTTTAATGCTGACTTTTACCTGAATGGTGCGCAGATCTTTGCTCAGGCTGATGGATTCGACCGATCCGACTTCAACGCCCTGATAACGCACAGGCGTACGGCCAGCAACGATGCCCGCCGCTGACTGGAAATCGATAGTAACAGTCGTCCCGCGCTCCTCGTAGTTGCTGTAAATCAGCCATCCGGCAATCAGTAAAGCAATAAACGGCAGAAGCCAGAAGGGTGAAATCCGGCGCCTGTGTTTTATCCGTGCTTCAGTCGGTGTATTCGGCGTTTCCTGTTGCATGTGCATCCCAAATCAAGCGGCTATCAAGCCATTCAACGGCAAGAATGGTGAGGATCACGGCAGAGCCAAAGTAAAAGGCAGCCGGTCCCATTGTAAATGACAAAAGCTGGTCACGATTTACCAGCGACATCATCAATGAAATAACAAACAAATCGAGCATCGACCAGCGTCCGATCCAGGTCACCAGCCGTAAGAGGCGAATACGCGTTTTCAATCCCTGAATCGCTTTGAAATGGATGCTGATCAGTAACGTCAGCATCACGATAACTTTTGTGAAAGGCACCAGAACGCTGGCGATAAACACGATGGCGGCAATCGGCACGTTGCCTGACGTGGCGAGCGACACGACGCCGGAGAAAATGGTGTCTTTCAGCTGTTGTCCGTTGGCATAAATAATCGAAATCGGCAGCAGGTTCGCAGGGATCAGGAAGATGATGGCCGCAATAAGCGCCGCCCAGGTTTTTTGCAAACTGTGTTTATAACGCAGCCGCATCGGTACGTGACAACGCGGACAACGGCCCCGTTCATCCGGTTGTCCGGTAAATTTACAGGCCAGACACAAGCGCAGCGAAGAGGGCACGCCTTTAGGCTGGCGCTGCGGATAAAACTCTTCCCACAATTGTTCGATATTCAGGTTAATCATCGTCAGCGTGACCATGACGGTCATCATCAGGTACGCCGCCAGCGCAATGCCAACATTGATGTCGGCATACTCTTTGACCTTAATGCTGGCGACGGCCATGCCAATCAGATAGATATCGAGCATCACCCAGTCTTTCAGGCGGTCGAGCATCAGCAGCACGGGTTTCAGGTTCATGCCCAGTTTGCTGCCAAAATGCAGGTAAAGAATAGAGAGCGCCAGCGTCAGCGGCGCGCCGATGGTGCAAAACGCGACCATGCTGGCGGTGACCGGATCGCCCTGACGCGACATTTGCCAGATTCCTTCCAGCAGACTGGCGTCAATACGCGTGCCCAGAAGGCGGATGCTGATAAGGGGCTCGGTATAGGCAAACGGCATCAGCAGTAAAATGCTGATGGCAATGGTGATCAGACGTGGCAGGGAACAAACCCGACCCTTTTCGACTTTGGCGTTACAGCGCGGACAGTGCGCCGTTTGCGTCCGCAACAGAGCGGGAAGCGCAAAAAGGTAGTCACATTCACTGCACCGCTGGTAGCGAATATGCGGCAGTTGGGCTGAAATTGTGTGTATTTTCATAGTACCTGGAATAGTAAAGAATACCTGTTGTTACAATTACGCATCCCCCGAAGGGGTCAGGCGAGGCCATTGAGCCAATATCAGCCAGGTTTTTTTGACAAAATAACGTATTATGCGGTCGGCAAACAGTTATTGTAGGTGAGTCTTTTTGATGTCACACAGGATTAACCTTGTTCATATGGGCATTTAATGCTTATTTTATAGAGGTTAAGCACACCAGAACGGCTCAGTGCCCTTAGGTTATTATTGGTTACTACATGAATAAAGAAGCATTCTACACGGAATTAAAACGTGATTTGAGCGCGTTGATCGCCGGAGAAAACAATTTTATTGCGACTCTGTCGAACGCCAGTGCCTTACTTTTTGAGCGTCTTGACGGCGTGAATTGGGTAGGTTTTTATCTGATGGACGGCGCATCGCTGGTGCTGGGGCCATTCCAGGGTAAAATTGCCTGCGTGCGTATTCCGGTAGGAAAAGGCGTCTGCGGTACCGCTGTTGCAGAAAATGCCGTACAGCGTGTTGGTGATGTTCATGCCTTCCCGGGCCACATCGCCTGTGACGCTGCAAGTAATGCCGAAATTGTCCTTCCCATCACGGTGAAAGGCACAGTTATTGGCGTATTAGACATTGATAGCACCGTTTATCAGCGCTTCGATGAAGCCGATGAACAGGGGCTGACAGAGTTGGTCAGCGGGCTTTGCCAGCATCTCGAAAACTGCGATGCTGAAAAATATGTCAATCTGATCGTAAGTTGATCGTCGGATAACGTGGCATTTAATAATGGCGTCATTATAATGGCGCCTGTTCATGCCTGCGCCGGTTGGCAAACCCGTTGTAATCAGGAAATTTCATGGAAAATCAACCTAAGTTGAACAGTAGTAAAGAAGTCATCGCCTTTTTGGCTGAGCGGTTCCCGCTCTGTTTTACCGCCGAAGGCGAAGCACGCCCATTAAAGATCGGTATCTTTGCGGATTTGGTCGAGCGCGTGCAAGGTGAAGAGAATCTGAGCAAAACTCAGTTACGCTCTGCTCTGCGTCTGTATACCTCAAGCTGGCGCTATCTGTATGGCGTTAAAGTTGGCGCAGAACGCGTTGACCTTGATGGTAATTCATGTGGCGTTCTCGAAGAGCAGCACGTCGAACATGCCCGTAAACAGTTGGAAGAAGCAAAAGCCCGCGTTCAGGCACAACGTGCAGAACAACAGGCTAAACGTCGTGAAGCCGGTGAAACCACTGAGCCACGTCGTCCACGTCCGGCCGCTAAAAAACCTGCGCCGCGTCGTGAAAATGCGCCCGCAGCTGTGGCTGGTCAGGAAAATCGCAAACCACGTACACCTCGCCCACCGCGTGAGGAAAAACGTGAACCGCGTCAGGTGCCAGTAACAGACATTTCAAAACTGCAAATTGGCCAGGAAATCAAAGTCAGAGCAGGTAAGAGTGCGATGGATGCAACCGTTTTGGAAATTGCCAAAGACGGTGTTCGCGTTCAGCTCTCTTCGGGTCTGGCGATGATTGTGCGCGCAGAACACTTGCAGTTCTGATACGGAGGCCAACTCAGGCATGAACAAATTTGTCAGATTAAGCGTTATCGCGGGTCTGTTAATGGCAGGGGCAGGGCTGGTGAATACCAGCTTTGCAGCGAACGAGAGTGCACCGGTGACTCTCGCTCAACTCCCTAATTTGACACAAGATCCGCAGGATGCAACGGTAAGCGAGCGTGTTACCGCACGCTTTACCCGTTCACATTATCGTCAGTTCGACCTTAATGCAGATTTCTCAGCGAAAATCTTCGACCGTTACCTCAACATGCTCGATTATGGCCATAACGTACTCATGGCTTCCGACGTGGCGCAGTTTACTGATAAGCGTGCCACTTTGGGTGAGGAACTGAAATCCGGTCAGTTAACCACGCCTTATGCCTTATTCAATCTGGCGCAAAAACGTCGCTTTGAACGCTATGACTACGCGTTGAAAGTGCTTGAGCGTCCGATGGATTTTACTGGCAACGACACCATTGAGCTTGATCGCAGTAAAGCACCGTGGCCGAAAGACCGCGCTGAGCTGGATAAGTTGTGGGATGCGAAAGTCAAATATGACGAGCTGAACCTCAAACTGACCGGCAAAAACGATCAGGAAATCCGCGATGTGCTCTCCAAACGTTATCATTTTGCGATGAAACGTCTGACGCAGAGCAACAGCGAAGATGTTTTCCAGCTGGTGATGAATGCCTTTGCGCATGAAATCGACCCGCACACCAATTATCTCTCTCCCCGCAGCACCGAGCAGTTCAATACCGAGATGAGCCTGTCTCTGGAAGGTATCGGCGCCGTCTTGCAGGGTGACGATGATTATACCGTCATCAATTCAATGGTAGCTGGAGGCCCGGCGGCCAAGAGCAAATCCATTGCGGTTGGCGACCGTATTGTCGGTGTGGGCCAGGTTCAGGCCGGCAAGCAAACCCCAATTGTTGATGTGATCGGCTGGCGTCTTGATGATGTCGTCGCGCTCATCAAAGGACCTAAAGGCAGCAAAGTGCGCCTGCAGATCCTGCCTGCGGGCAAAAATGCTAAAAACCACGTTATTACCCTGACACGCGAAAAAATCCGTCTGGAAGATCGCGCCGTCAAAATGACCATCAAAAATGTCGGCGATCAGAAAGTGGCCGTGATGGACATTCCGGGGTTCTACGTGGGGCTGACGGACGATGTTAAAGTCCAGCTACAGAAAATGGCGAAGCAAAACGTCAACAGTCTGGTTATCGATCTCCGTACCAACGGCGGCGGTGCCCTGACTGAAGCGGTTTCTTTGTCAGGTCTGTTTATCCCAAGTGGCCCTGTTGTGCAGGTTCGCGATAACAACGGTCGTATCCGTCAGGACAGCGATACCGATGGCGTCGTGTACTACAAAGGCCCGCTGGTGGTTCTGGTTGACCGCTTCAGTGCGTCAGCTTCAGAAATCTTTGCAGCCGCAATGCAGGATTATGGCCGTGCGCTGATTGTCGGTGAGCCGACCTTCGGTAAAGGGACCGTGCAGCAGTACCGTTCACTGAACCGCATCTATGATCAGATGCTGCGTCCGGAATGGCCTGCGCTGGGCTCTGTGCAGTACACAATCCAGAAATTCTATCGTATCAACGGCGGCAGTACTCAGCGTAAAGGGGTTACCCCGGATATTCTGATGCCAACCGGTATTGAATCGATTGAAACGGGTGAGAAGTTCGAAGATAACGCGCTTCCGTGGGATAGCATTAACGCGGCGACTTACACCAAATTGGGCGACATGAAACCGTTCCTGCCTGATTTGCTGAAAGATCATGAAGCACGTATTGCGAAGGATCCTGAGTTCCAGTACATCCAGCAGGATATCGCCCGTTATAAAGCGCTTAAGGACAAACGTGATACCGCCTCCCTTAATTACGCACAGCGTGATAAAGAGGACAAAGAGGACGATGCATTACGTCTGAGCCGTCTGAACGAACGCTTCAAACGTGAAGGTAAGAAACCGCTGAAATCTCTCGACGATTTGCCGAAAGATTACGTGGCGCCGGACCCTTATCTCGATGAAGCTGACCATATTGCCGTTGACTTGGGCAATCTGGAAAAAGCTCAGGGCAACCAGACCGCGGCGAAGTAGTCCTTCACCCGGTGGTCAGATGAAAAGCGCACTCCGGTGCGCTTTTTTTATGTGCTAAACCGGGCAGGAAAGCTCGCCGGGACGCGGAAACTCCATAGATTTCAGCGACGGTTGTGAAATAAAACGCTTCAAAATGTAAAGTATTGTGATTTTAGGCCTTTAGCGGGCAGGGACTCTTGAATCTGGGCAAGAAGCCCATAGGATCAGTACAGCCGGGCAGGCTATGTGCCGGTGGTGTGACTCAATCAATAACAACGAAGTAACAATGAGGAAGTAAAATTTTATGATGCGTATAGCGTTGTTCCTGCTGACTAACCTGGCGGTTATGCTGGTCTTTGGGCTGGTGTTAAGCCTGACGGGCATCCAGTCCAGCAGCGTGCCGGGGCTGATGATCATGGCCGGGCTGTTTGGCTTCGGTGGTGCTTTTGTCTCGTTGCTGATGTCGAAGTGGATGGCGTTGCGTTCGGTGGGTGGTGAAGTTATTGAGCAACCACGAAATGAAACTGAGCGCTGGTTGATGGAAACGGTTCGTCGCCAGTCTCAGCAGGCAGGCATTGCCATGCCACAGGTCGCGATTTATCACGCGCCAGATATTAATGCTTTCGCAACCGGTGCGCGCCGTGACGCCTCGCTGGTAGCGGTGAGCACAGGTTTGTTGCAAAGCATGAATCAGGACGAAGCCGAAGCGGTTATCGCCCATGAAATCAGCCACATTGCGAACGGCGATATGGTGACCATGACGCTGATTCAGGGGATCGTGAACACCTTCGTGATCTTCATTTCGCGTCTGATTGCACAGGTAGCTTCTGGTTTCCTTTCCGGAAACCGTGATGGCGAAGAAAGTAACGGCAATCCGATGATCTATTTTGCCGTGGCAACAGTGCTTGAGCTGGTCTTTGGTATTCTGGCGAGCATTATCACCATGTGGTTTTCGCGTCACCGCGAGTTCTATGCGGATGCCGGTTCAGCGAAACTGGTTGGTCGTGAGAAAATGATTGCTGCGTTGCAGCGTCTGAAAACCAGTCATGAACCGCAGGAAGCGGGCAGCATGATGGCGTTTTGTATCAACGGCAAATCGAAGTCCTTCAGTGAGCTGTTTATGTCTCACCCGCCGCTGGACAAACGTATCGAAGCGCTGCGCAGCGGTCAGTACATCAAATAAACGTCCGTTCGTTTATGTGTAAAAAAATGCCTGGCTTATGCCAGGCATTTTACTTTCCGGAACTTATGGTTTGGAACTCTCAGCGGCTTGCTGGCTGCTGGTTTTTTGCGTCATTCTCATCAGACTGACCAGCGCACCCGCACCGGCGAGTGCCCCCGCCAGAATTAACGAAGCATGTGTCCCGTGTGACGGGAACAGGTTAAACATCAGGGCAACCATTGCTGCACCGGTCGTCTGGCCTAAAAGTCGTGCCGTTCCCAGCAATCCGCTAGCGCCACCGCTGCGGTTACGCGGTGCGGAACTGATGATGGTGTGATTGTTCGGAGACTGAAATAAACCAAAGCCCGCGCCGCACAGCAGCATGCGCCAGATAATGTTCAGATGCGAAGGTTCTGGCGGCAGCAGTGAGAGCGAAAACAGCCCGAATGAAAAGACAATCAACCCGATACCGCCCAGCATCCCCGGATGAAAACGCTCGACCAGACGCCCGGCGATCGGTGCCATCACCATCGTTGCCAGCGGCCACGGCGTCAGCAGCAGACCGGTATCTACAGAGTTCAGCCCCAGCGTATTTTGCAGGAAGAAGGGCAGTGAAACGAACGCCAGCATTTGGGCACTGAAAGAACACAACGACGTGCCCAGCGACAGGCTGAAAATCGGAATGCGCAGCAAATCCACCGGCAGCAACGGGAAAGGTTTCGACAACTGACGGCGGACAAAGAACCAGCCAATAACCAGAAGCGCGATCACTTCGCCCAAAATCAGCAGATGGTTCAGGCCCTGAGCGAAACCGCTGATTGCACTGATGAGCAGGCCAAAGGTCAGCGCGTTCATCACGCTGCTGGTGATATCAAAACGCTGCCCCTGACTGCGTGTTGAGTTGGCCGGAAGAAACTTCAGCCCCAGAATCAGCGCGACAATACCAATCGGGACATTCACCGCAAATAACCACTGCCAGGATGCGACGGACAAAATCCCCGCTGCAATCGTTGGCCCTGCGGCGGATGAAACGGCAACAATCAGCGCGTTAATCCCCACGCCCCGACCCAGAAAACGTTGAGGATAAATAATGCGTATCAGCGCGGTATTTACGCTCATGATCGCTGCTGCCCCGAACCCCTGCAACACGCGCGCGACGGTCAACGTCAGCAGTGAATCGGAAAGGGCACAGAAGAGCGACGTAATGCTGAATACCAGCAGGCCGGTCTGATAGATGCGGCGATAGCCAAATATATCCCCGAGAGACGCCAGTGAGAGCAATGAAATGGTGATTGCCAGCTGGTAGGCATTCACGACCCAGATTGAGGCCGCCGGGCTGGCATGAAAATCATTGGCAATTGTGGGTAACGCGACATTCGCGATTGCGCCGTCCAGCACCGAAACGGTAATACCCAGAGCGATTGCGAGGATCGCACCGTAGCGTTGTGGAACGGGAAGCCCGTCGTTGGGTGTAGGTGTCATGAGTTATGTCAGTGCGTAGTCATCAGAGAGGGGAATATTACTACGCTACTGAAGTTAAAGTGACAATTGTCACACGATGAAATGAATTTTTTACTGATCTCTCAGTTCTGAAACTGGCTTAACAGTTCTTACATTCTCACGCATCGGGTTGATTGCTTCTCGCCGATGCTTACCACTATAATAAAAACTACGTTCTATTTTTTTTGAAACAAAACTCACGCGAGCAGGTAATTCATCCTATGGCTATCGCAGATCTTGATAAGCAACCCGATTCTGTTTCTTCCGTTCTGAAAGTTTTTGGCATTTTGCAGGCCCTGGGCGAAGAGCGGGAGATTGGTATTACTGAACTTTCTCAGCGCGTTATGATGTCCAAAAGTACCGTCTATCGTTTTTTACAGACGATGAAATCGTTGGGGTACGTGGCGCAGGAAGGGGAATCTGAAAAGTATTCGCTCACGCTGAAGTTATTCGAGTTAGGGGCGAAAGCGCTGCAAAATGTGGATCTGATCCGCAGTGCCGATATTCAGATGCGTGAACTGTCCCGTCTGACCCGCGAAACGATCCACCTGGGCGCGCTGGATGAAGACGGTATTGTCTACATCCATAAAATCGATTCGATGTATAACCTGCGCATGCATTCACGCATTGGTCGCCGTAATCCGCTGCACACCACGGCTATCGGTAAAGTGCTTCTGGCCTGGGGCGATAAAGCAGAAGTCAGTGCGCTGTTGCAGGAAATCGAATTTACCCGCAGCACTGAAAACACCATTATGAATGCGGCTGATTTACAGACTGCGCTTGATCAGGTGCGCGTGCAGGGTTACGGCGAAGATAACGAAGAGCAGGAACAGGGGCTTCGTTGCATAGCGGTTCCTGTGTTTGACCGCTTTGGTGTAGTGATTGCGGGTCTGAGTATTTCGTTCCCGACTATCCGTTTCTCAGAAGAAAGCAAAGCGCACTACGTCGAAATGCTGCATACCGCCGCCCGCAACATTTCTGAGCAGATTGGTTTTCACGACTACCCGTTCTGAGTGTCAGCTTAAATAATGCAGATATAAAAAAACCGAAGCCTTGGCTTCGGTTTTTGTTGTGCACAGAAAACCCCCAGCTAGGCTGGGGGTTCAGTAAAGCTTTCAGCTTTGAGCCAGTTATAAAAACCCCTTTTGATTTGTTAAAACAGTTTGCGGTCTGGCAACTGCAAAGGTTCAACAAGAAATCAAAAGGGGGTCCCAATGAGGGACGAAAAGAGCTTAGCGCACACGCGATGGAACT
>NZ_JAHTMS010000008.1:0-243372 GCF_019200965.1 Rahnella sp. PD12R
GCTCGGATATTGCGGCAGGCAGCAGCGTGACCGTCACCGTTAACGGGATTGACTATCACGCAACGGTCGGCGCGAACGGCGCATGGTCTGCGGCCGTTCCGGCGGCGGATGTGGCGAACTGGCCAGCGGGTCAGTTAGCGATCAGCGTGACCGGCTCTGATGCATCGGGCAACAGCGTGACGATTTCCAATAACGTGACTGTCGATTTAAGCAGCGTGGCGATCTCCGTCGATACCATCGCGGCCGACGACATCATTAATGCAGCTGAAAAAGCGGCAGATCTGACGCTGACCGGCACCACGCAGAACGTGGAAGCAGGCCAGACCGTGACTGTTAACTTTGCGGGGCATAATTACACCGCGCAGGTGCAGGCAGACGGCAGCTGGAGCGTGACGGTTCCGGCGGGCGACATGACTTCCCTGAAAGACGGCGACGTCACTGCAACGGCGACGGTCACTAACGTGGCAGGCAACAGCGCGAGCGCGGCGAATACGGCGGAAGTCGATGCGTCTGCGCCGGTCGTGACGATCAACAGCATCAGCGCGGGCGATGTGCTGAGCGCGGTTAATGCCGGTACGGATGTTGTGCTGAGCGGTACATCAACGGCGCAGGCGGGTCAGACGGTGACCATCGTGATGGGCACCGAAATCTTCACCGCGACCGTTGCGGCGGACGGTACCTGGACCACCAGCGTCGCGAACACCGTGTTCTCCGGTCTGAACGACGGTGCTTACACCATGACCGCCAGCGTTACCGATATTGCAGGTAACCTGGCGACGGCGACTGGCACCGCGCAGGTTGATCAGACCGCACCGGTCGTCACGGTCAACGTGGTGGCGGGCGACAACGTCATTAACAGCACGGAGCACGGGCAGGCGCAGGTCATCAGCGGCACCGTGACCGGCGTGGACATCGGCACCGTCGTGACCGTGACCATTAATGGCGTGAATTATTCCGCTATCAGCGATGCCAGCGGCAAGTGGAGCATCGGCGTTCCGGCTGACGTGGTCAGCGGGCTGGCGGACGGCAGCTACACCGTTGCCGCCTCTGTTACCGACCTGGCCGGAAATACCGGTTCGGCGAGCCAGAATGTCGTGGTCAATACCACTGCGCCCGTCTTTGTTATCAATGACATGGCGGGCGGCGATAATGTGCTGAATGCCACCGAAGCCCTGACCACGCTGACCGTTACAGGTACGGTGACCGGGCTTGCGGATGGCGCGCAGGTGATTGTGACGCTGAACGGCCTGAACTATACGGGAACCGTGAACGGCGGCGTGTGGAGTGCCGATATTCCGGCCAGCGCGCTGACGAATCTGGGGCAGGCGCTTTATCAGGTCAGCGTCAGCGGCACCGACGTGAATGGCAATACCGGTTCTGTTTCCAAAGGGCTGCAAACGGCTTCTGATAATCCTTCCGTCACTATCAATACGGTAGCGGGCGATGACGTGATTAATGCGACCGAAGTGACGCAGGATCAGGTGATCAGCGGTTCCGTGACCCATGCAGAAGCAGGCCAGACGGTCACCGTGACCGTCGGCGGGAAAACCTATACGGCGCAAGTGCAGAGCGATTTCACCTGGAGCATTACCGTTCCTGCGGCCGATCTTGCCGCGATGGGCGACGGCAGCCTGAACATTTCCGCCAGCGTCACTAACGTCAGCGGTAATGAAGGTTCCGGCGATCGCAATATCGCTATTGATGCCGCGCTTCCGGGCCTGCGCATCGGCACGATTGCGGGCGACGATATCGTCAACAGCATCGAAATCCAGCAAAACCAGATCATCAGCGGCACCAGCAACGGGCTGGCGGCGGGCAGCAGCGTCACCGTGACAGTGAACGGAATTGATTATCAGGCCACCGTCGGCGTTAACGGCAACTGGTCTGCGCCGGTTCCGGCTGCGGACGTTGCAAACTGGCCTGCCGGTGAGCTGGCCGTTTCCGTCACCGGCGTCAGCCAGGCCGGAAACAGCGTGACAATCAGCAACACCATCACGGTGGATCTGAGCAGTGTCAGCATTGCTATCGACACGGTGTCTGCGGACAACATGCTGAATGCGGCTGAGAAAGCGGCGGACCTGACCCTGAGCGGCACCACGCAAAACGTGGAAGCCGGGCAGAATGTGACGGTGATTTTCGCCGGTCACAGCTACACCGCGCAGGTTCAGACTGACGGCTCCTGGAGCCTGACCGTTCCGGCTGCGGACATGAAAAATCTGAAAGACGGCGACACGTCCGTGAGCGTCAGCGTGACCAACACGGCGGGTAACAGCGCCAGCGCTGCGCAGGATGTGACAGTCGATACCCTCGCGCCGACGATCACGATGAACACCATTGCCGGTGACAACGTGCTGAATCTGGCGGAAGCGAGCGCCGACGTCATTATCAGCGGTACCACCACGGCGGAACCGGGCCAGATTGTCACCGTAGCCGGGTATACCTCGGTTGTGGCGGCGGACGGCACCTGGAGCGTGACGATCCCGGCGGCTGACGCGGGCATTCTCACTGACGGCACGTTCACCATCACCGCATCCGTCAGCGACGTGGCGGGCAACCGCGTCACGGTTGAGCATGATTTGCTGGTGGATATCACGCCGCCAACGCTGGCCATCAACACCATTTCCGGCGATGACGTGATCAACGCGCAGGAACTTCAGCAGAACCTGATGATCTCCGGCAGCAGCACCGGCGTTCCGGCGGGTGGCGTGGTGACGATTGAGATCAACGGCAAAACCTACACGGCGGCCGTGGATGCTCAGGGCAACTGGAGCACCGGCATTCCGGCATCTGCGGTCAGCGCAATGACCGACGGTAGTTACACTGTCACGGCAACCGTGAAAGACGCGGCGGGTAATGACGGCTCTGCAACGCATGCGGTTACCGTCGATACCGTTTCTCCGGTTCTGACGATTAACACCGTCGCCGCGGATGACGTCATTAACGCCACCGAAAAAGGCGAAGCGCTGACCGTCAGCGGCACCAGCGATGGTGCGGACGGCACAGTTGTTACCCTGAACTTCAATGGCCAGAACTACACCGCAACCGTCACGAACGGCGCGTGGACGCTGAACGTTCCGGCGTCAGATGTGGCAAAACTGGGTGAAGCAGATTACACCCTGACCGCCAGCAGCACTGACGCGGCGGGTAACACCGGTAACACCACGCACGTGGTGCTGGTCGACAGTTCACTGCCAACCGTGAACATCGGCGCATTCGCCACGGATAACATCGTTAACGCGACGGAAATCAATGCGGATCAGCTGGTGAGCGGCACCGTGACTAACGCGGCGGCAGGCGATATCGTCACCATTACACTTGGCGGCAAGTCTTACACGGCAACGGTTCAGGGCGATCTGAGCTGGAGCGTCAGCGTGCCTTCGGCTGACCTGAAAGGCTTCGGCGACGGTGACCTGACAATCAGCGCCAGCGTGACCAATCAGCACGGCAACACCAGCAGCAGCGATCGTGAGATCAGCATCGACGCCGGTCTGCCGGGTCTGCGCATGGATACGGTTGCAGGCGACGACATCGTCAACAGCATCGAGATCCAGCAAAACCAGATCATCAGCGGCACCAGCACCGATATCGCGGCGGGCAGCAGCGTGACGGTGACCGTTAACGGCATCGATTATCACGCAACGGTCGGCGCGAACGGCGCATGGTCTGCGGCCGTACCGGCGGCGGACGTGGCTAACTGGCCAGCGGGTCAGTTAGCGATCACCGTGACCGGCTCCGATACGTCCGGCAACAGCGTGACGATCTCCAATAACGTGACCGTTGATCTGAGCAGCGTGGCGATTTCGGTCGATACCATCGCAGCTGACGACATCATTAATGCAGCGGAGAAAGCGGCAGACCTCACCCTGACCGGCACCACGCAGAACGTGGAAGCAGGCCAGACCGTGACCGTGAATTTCGCGGGCCACAACTACACCGCGCAGGTGCAGGCTGACGGCAGCTGGAGCGTCAAAGTTCCGGCGGGCGACATGACCGGTCTGAAAGACGGTGACGTGACGGCAACCGCCAGTGTCACTAACGTGGCGGGCAACAGCGCGAGCGCGGCGAATACGGCGGAAGTCGATGCGACAGCGCCAGCGCTGACCATTAACGTGATCGCCGGTGACAACGTGCTTAACAGCTCGGAAGCGGCTGCAAACGTTGTGCTGAGCGGGACCTCGACTGCTGAAGCGGGTCAGATTGTGACGATTACGCTTAACGGCCAGAACTACACCGCGACCGTGGCGGCGGACGGCACCTGGAGCACCTCCGTTCCGGCTTCCGTAGCTTCGGCTCTGGCGGACGGCACTTACGCGATCAGTGCGGTTGTCAGCGATATTGCCGGTAACAGCGCCAGCGCCAGCGGTTCGCTGCTGGTGGATGTCACCGCGCCGGTCGTTACGGTTAACACCGTGGCGGGCGACGATGTGCTGAACACCGCAGAACACGGGCAGGCGCAGGTGATTACCG
Source organism: Rahnella sp. PD12R (assembly GCF_019200965.1). Lineage (NCBI taxonomy): Bacteria > Pseudomonadati > Pseudomonadota > Gammaproteobacteria > Enterobacterales > Yersiniaceae > Rahnella > Rahnella sp. PD12R. Next base: position 4,468 of record NZ_JAHTMS010000008.1, read on the forward strand.
GCGGCAGCACCGGCACCGTGCCGGGCAACGTAGTGACGCTGGTAATAGACGGCCACACCTACAGCACCGTCGTGGATGCCAGCGGCAACTGGAGCATCGGCGTTCCGGCCAGCGTGATCCAGGGTCTGGCGTCCGGCGATACCACGTTTGCGGTCAGCATTACCGACAGCGCGGGCAATACCGGCAGCCGCGATCACGTGATCACCGTGAACACCAACGCGGTCAGCCTGAGCATCGATACGATTGCGCAGGACGACATCATCAATGCGGCGGAAAAAGGCACCAGCCTGACGATTTCCGGCGGCAGCGATATGCTGGTTTCCGGTACCGAAGTGACCGTGATGCTGAACGGAAAAAGCTACTCCGCGAGTGTGGATGCCACCGGCCACTGGACGCTGAGCGTTCCGGCAGCCGATATGGCGGCCATCACCGACGGCAATTACAGCGTCACGGCCAGCGCCAGCGATGCGACCGGGAATCCGGCCAATGCCACGCATAACGTGGTGGTCGATACCACGCCGCCAGCGCTGCTGATTAACCCGGTTACGGCCAGCGGAATGTTAAACGCGGTCGAGCTAGGTCAGCCGCTGACACTCAGCGGGACGTCCACGGCGCAGGCCGGTCAGACGGTCACCGTGACGTTCAACAATGAAACGTATACCACCACCGTGAATGGCAACGGCACCTGGTCGCTGAATATCCCTGCGGCGGACGTTGCTGCGCTGCCGGACGGTTCTCTGCCGGTCAGCGCCAGCGTCAGCGACGTGGCGGGGAATCCGGCGTCAGCCAGCACTTCTGTTCTGGTGGATACCGTGGCGCCAACGCTGACCATTAACACCATTGCCGGTGATGACGTTATCAACACCACCGAGCAACTGGCGGGTCAGACCATCAGCGGCACCACGTCGGCGGAAGCGGGCCAGATTGTTACCGTGACGTTCAACAATCGCGAATACCACGCGACCGTGACGTCCACCGGTACCTGGAGCGTGAACGTTCCTGCGGCTGACTTTAACGGCGCGGCAGACGGCAGTTACACCGTCAGCGCCAGCGTCAGTGATGTGGCGGGCAACCCGGCAACGGGCGGTTCATCGGTCACGCTGAACGGCGCAGTGCCGGAAATCACCATCAACACCTTCGCGGCGGACGATGTGGTTAACGCCGCAGAGCACGGCACGTCGCTGGCCGTGACCGGAACCTCGACGGCTCCGGCCGGTTCAACGGTGACGGTGACCCTGAACGGTCAGAGCTATACCGCGCAGGTTCAGAATGATCAGAGCTGGACGCTGAACCTGAGCGCCAATGCGGTGAGCGCGCTGGTGGATGGCGATAACTATGCCATCACGGCGTCGGTGACCAACAGCATCGGCAATACCGGCACGGCGACGCACGAAATTGCAGTCGATACCTCGGCACCGTCAATGACCATCACCATTGATTCGGTGAGCGATGACACCGGCCGCAGCAACAGTGATTTCGTGACCAGCGACACCACGATTACGCTCAAAGGCTCGCTTTCTGCGGCTCTGGGCAACGATGAGTCTGCGCAAATCAGCCTGGATGGCGGGTTGACCTGGGTCACACTGACCGTGACCGGCACCACCTGGAACTATGCGCAGGGAAGCGCGCTGACAGACGGCAGCTACAGCTACACCGTGCGGGTGATTGACGCCGCCGGTAACGTCGGGTCTTCCGCGTCGCAGACGGTGGTGATTGACACCGTGGCACCGGACGCCAGCCAGTCCATCAGTATCGATGCGATTTCGCAGGATACCGGCCTGAGCAGCACCGACTTTATTACCAGCGACACCACGCTCAACCTGCGCGGCACGCTTGGCGCGGCGCTGGGTGCGGATGAATATGCGCAAATCAGTCTCGACGGTGGCAATACCTGGGCTGACGTAAGCATCAGCGGCCTGACCTGGACGTACATCGACGGCCGCACGCTGACCGACGGTGATTACAACTACCAGCTGCGCGTTATCGATCTGGCCGGAAACGTCGGGGCGACGGCAAGTAAGGTAGTTACCGTGGATACCACGGCACCGGACAGCAGCAAAACCATCACTATTGATGCGATCAGCACCGATACCGGCCTGAGCAGCAGTGACTTTGTGACCAGCGACACCTCGCTGACCGTCACCGGTACGCTGGGCAAAACGCTGGCCGCCGATGAAGTGGTGCAGGTGAGCGTTGACGGCGGTCTGACGTGGGCGAATGCGACCACGATCGGCACCGGCTGGACGTTTGCCGATGGCCGCACGCTGACTGACGGGGATTACACCTATAACGTCCGCGTGGTGGATACCGCCGGAAACGTCGGCAATGTGACCTCGAAAGTGGTCACCGTAGATACCGTTGCGCCGGACAGCAGCAAAACCGTGACCATCGACAGCGTCAGCACCGATACCGGCATTTCTGCCAGCGATTTTGTGACCAGTGATACCTCGCTGACGGTCACCGGATCTATCGGCGCGGCGCTGGGCGCAGGCGAAGTGGTGCAGATCAGCGTCGATAACGGCGCGACCTGGACCACCGTCTCGCTGTCCGGCAGCACCTGGACATACACCGACGGTCGCACGCTGACCGACGGCCAGACGCTGTATCAGGTTCGCGTGGTGGATCAGGCCGGAAACGTCGGTCAGACCGCGCAGCAGGTGGTAACCATTGACACCACGGCGCCGACGCAAATCATCACCATCGGTGCGATCAGCAACGATACCGGTGATTCCGCCAGCGACTTCATCACCAGTGATAACACGCTGACGATGTCGGGCACACTGAACGCCACGCTGGCAACTGACGAAAGGGCGCAAATCAGCCTCAACGGCGGTCTGACCTGGACTGACGTGGTGGTTAACGGGCAGTCGTGGAGCTATGACGCAACCGGCACCGTTCTTGCTGACGGCAATTACAACGTGCAGGTTCGGGTTATCGATCAGGCCGGTAACACCGGCACGGTCAGCAGCCAGACCGTAGTGATTGATACGCTGAATCCGGAAGCGGTGGCGAGCATCGTTCAGTATTCCGATGACGAAGGTGACCGTAAAGGATCGTTCGGTTCCGGCACTTACACCGATGAAACCGCACCGACGCTGAGCGGCACGCTGAGCAAGGCGCTGGCCGATGGCGAAGTGCTGAAGATCTACCGTAACGGTGTGTTTGTAGGCGTCGCGACGGTGGTCGGTCTGGCCTGGACCTTCGCGGATTCCGCGCTGGCGGACGGCACTTACGTGTACGTCGCGAAAGCGCAGGATCTGGCGGGGAATACCACGCCATCGGGCGATTTCACCCTGACGGTGGATACCTCGATTCCGACCACGATTGCCACCGTGACGGCCGAATCCACGCAGGATACGACGCCGATCATCAGCGGTACGTTGTCCGAAGCGCTGGGCGAAGGCATGTATGTTCAAGTAGTGGTAAATGGCGTGACGTACACGTCCGAAACGGGCGGCGCAGTGGTGGTCGATCCGCTGAACAATACCTGGTACCTGCAGGTTCCGGGTGCGCTGGGGCTGGCAAGTTATAACGTCACGGCGCAGGTGCGCAGCAGTGCGGGCAACGGGAACGATGCAGGTATCGACACCAGCGCCATCATTGTTTATGCCGAAACCGCCGTGGACACCAGCTGGGCGACTACCGCGGGTTCGACGTCCACCAACGCCATGGCGTTCAGCCTGAACAGCAGCGGTTTGTGGAACATTGTCACCGGGATCTCGGATTACACCAGTTCCGGCCTGAACAGCTATTCCGGCACCACGTTAACTAACACCCGCGGCAACATCGTGGTGAGTTACACGCTGGCGGATACCGACCGTAACGGCACGTCCGATATTTATGCGACGGAAACCAACTACGGCGGCAGCATTCAGGGTAAATGGACCGCGAACGCAGACGGCACGTACACCTACGGCCAGCAGGCGATCGGCACCACCATCTGGTACGGCGGCGTGATTGCCTATGACAAAACCGGCGACGGTTGGGTGGATCTGGCGTACGGCGATGCCGGGGGTGACTCACGCAGTTATCTGGTGAACAACAAGGGCGTTCTGACCGCTGACGGCACCAACGGCGCGGCGGGTCTGGCGGGTGTCACGTACCGTGAAATCTCCGGCGTGGATATCAACAACGACGGTACGGTCGATATCGTGCAGCACACCAACCGTAATGGCGTCTACGCACTGACGGTGGTGAACAACAACGGCACCGGTACGCTGACGGAAACGCAAAGCATCGCTAACGTGTTTGTCCCGAACTCCGCAGACTCCACGACCGCAGTGTCGATGACCTGGGCGGACTTCAACGGCGATGGCCTGATGGACTTGTACATCTCGACGGGGAGAACCTCCGCCGGCGCGTACAACTACGGCGGCATGATTTACTACAACAATGGCGCGGGCGGGTTAAGCACCACACCAACGGCGGTAGAAACGGCAACGACCAGTTCGGCATCGGGCGGGTATCTGTCAGCGGCCGTGGACTGGGACGGTGACGGTGATATGGACATCATCAAGTTCAGCACCTATTCCACCAGCCAGAAAGCCACGCTGTACATGAACGACGGCACCGGCAACGGCTGGACCAGCAGTCAGCTTGCCTCCGCACTGGTCAACGTGACGGGGATTGCGACGCTCGACTACGACTGGAACGGGACGCAGGATCTGCTGGTTTCGCAGGCCAACGGCAAAGTGGTGTACATCGCCAACAACAACACCATTGCTGACGGCACGGCCATTCACCTGCGCATTCTCGACGGCGAAGGGATGAACGTGTTCTACGGCAATACCGTGCAGCTATACAACTCTGCCGGCCAACTGGTGGCGTCGCAGATCATCAACGCCCAGTCGGGTATCGGGATTAACGATGCCTCGGCGCTGGTGAACTTCTACGGGCTGGATCCGAATGAAACGTATTCGGCGGTGCTGGTGCGCAACATCAACGGCGTGTCGTCCAATGAAACCTGGAATGACCTGACCGCGGGTGACGGCACCACCAGCTACTCGTTAACGGCGGATGCAGCGACCGGCGGCACCAGCGGCACGATCACCGGTACCGGCTACAACGATACGTTTATCGCGGAAAACGGCACCTACGTGTACGACGGCTCCGGCGGCTGGAACACCTCGTCAGACCATGCGACATGGAGTGCCACCGGCGGTGAGGACATCGTCGATTTCCGCAATGCCACCAGCGGGATCACCGTGGATCTGAGCAGCAGTAACGCCCAGAACACCGGGTTCAACACGTCAACCTTCAGGAATATCGAAGGGATTGCCGGGTCGAACTACGACGATACGATCACCGGCAGCGCGGGCGATAACGTGTTCGAAGGCCGTGGCGGCAACGACACTTTCAACCTGGGCAACGGCGGGCACGACACGCTGTTGTACAAGCTGATTAACAGTGCCGATGCCACCGGCGGTAACGGTTCTGACACCATCAACGGCTTTACGGTCGGGACATGGGAAGGCACGGCGAACTCAGACCGTCTGGATCTGAGCGAACTGTTGCAGTCGGGCGGTTACACCGGCACCGGTTCAGCAAGCTACGTCAACGGCGTGGCCACGCTGAACGCCTCGGCGGGCAATATCACCGATTACCTGTCGGTGACGACCGAAGGCAACAACACCGTCATCAAGATTGATATGGATGGCAGCGGTTCAGCACAGTCGATGACCACCATCGCGACGCTGACCAACGTGCATACCGATCTGGCGACGTTGCTGGCGAACCATCAGCTGATTGTTGGCTAATCAGTAGCGGAAAGCGGAGCAGGGGAAACCCTCTGCTCCGCGGACCCGGATGGCCTGTTTATGCTCCGGAATGAGCGTGAAGAAAGACGATTTAGGGAAGAATGATGATGAAAAAAGACAACATGTTAGAGAAAGGCTACACCGCGTGGCTCAGCGCCATGCTCGATATCGCGAAACACTACCGGCTGGATTACTCAGAAGAACACGTGAAAGCCACGGTCGCCTGGGAGATGGGCGCACCGGCAGACGTGATTCTTGATGAGATGGCAAAAAAACTGGGGCTGGGCCGCGTGACGCGTGATTTCCACCCGAACGATCTCGACCCGATGAGCGTGCCGTTCATCCTGACGCTCGACAACGGGCGGCTGGGCGTGGTGACACATCTGGACGCCAGCGGCCAGTGCGCCGTGCAATTTACCGAAGATCAGGGGCTCGAAACCACCCTGACATCAGAACAGCTGGCGGAACGCGCGAAAAGCATCACGCTTCTGCGTCCGCTGCACAGCATTCCCGATGCGCGCGTTGATAACTACATCAAGCCGTACAAGAAAAACTGGTTCTGGGATCTGGCGCTGAAAGACTGGCGTCGTTACAGCGACATCATGCTGGCCTCAATGATTGCCAACGTGCTGGCGCTGGCGGGCATGTTGTTTTCCATGCAGGTTTACGACCGCGTGGTGCCGTCGCAGTCCGTCCCGACCTTATGGGTACTTTTCGGCGGCGTGATGCTGGCGATTACCTTTGAATTCGTGATGCGCATGGTGCGCGTCCATATTTCTGACGTGGTAGGGAAACGCGCCGATTTGCGCATTTCCGACCGCGTCTTTGGCCGTGCGCTGCGCATTAAAAACAGCGCGCGCTCGAAATCCACCGGTTCCTTTATTTCGCAAATCCGCGAACTGGAATCCGTGCGTGAGCTGATCACTTCGACCACGCTCAGCGCGCTGTCGGATCTGCCATTCTTCCTGCTGTTCACCGTGATTCTGTGGATGATCGGCGGCCCGCTGGTGTTTGTGGTGTTACTGGCGCTGCCTTTGCTGCTGATCCCCGGCATCCTGATTCAGAGACCGCTGGCGAAACTGGCCAACGAAGGGATGCGCGAATCGGCGGTGCGTAATGCCTCACTGGTGGAAGCGGTTGAATCGCTCGAAGACATCAAACTGATGCGCGCCGAGCAGCGCTTCCAGAACCAGTGGAACCACTGCAACGAAGTGTCCGCCGAAATCAGCATGCGTCAGCGTTTTCTGACCAGCCTGCTGATGACCTGGACGCAGGAAGTGCAGTCGATTGTCTACGCCGTCGTGCTGCTGGTGGGTTGCTATCTGGTGATGAAGGGCGACATGACCACCGGTGCGCTGGTCGGTACGACCATTCTGGCATCCCGCACCATTGCGCCGCTGGCGCAGATTTCCGGCGTGCTGTCGCGCTGGCAGCAGGCGAAGGTTGCGCGTAAAGGGCTGGATGAACTGATGCAACGCCCGATTGATCAGGAAAATGGCCAGAAAATGGTTCACAAGGCGCAGATCGCCGGTGAATACGCGCTCAGTGACGCGGTGTTTTATTACGACGAAGAAGCCAAAGCGGTGAATCTGGCGATTTCACGCCTGAATATCAAACCGGGCGAAAAGATTGCCATCCTCGGCAAAAACGGCGCAGGTAAATCGACGCTCCTGCAAGTGCTGGCGGGCATGCAACAGGTTCAGCAAGGGCAGGTGGTGCTCGATAACGTCAACATCAAACAGATCGACCCGGCAGATTTACGCCGCGACGTGGCGCTGCACAACCAGCACGCGCGTCTGTTCTTCGGCTCGGTGCATGAAAATATCACCATGGGACGCCCGCAGGCGACGGACGAAGAGATCCATGAAGCGCTGGTGATCAGCGGCGCGCTGGCGTTTGTTCAGCAAAAAGAGGACGGCCTGAACTTCCTCATTCACGAAGGCGGCGTCGGGCTTTCCGGCGGGCAACGTCAGGCGCTGTTGCTGGCGCGTAACATCATCACGCAGCCGCAGGTTTTGCTGCTCGATGAGCCCACCGCGTGGCTGGACGAGATTTCCGAATGGAACCTGATTTCCCAGTTATCTACCTGGGGCAAAGACAAAACGCTGATTATTGCCACGCACCGTCTGGCGCTGCTGCAACTGGTGGATCGCATTATCGTCATGGATAACGGGCGCATTTCGCTCGACGGTAATAAGGATGAGATCCTGAACAAACACTTCAGGCCGAAAGGACAGACCGCTGCCGCCACCGCAAAACCGGCGACAAGCAAGGAGGCATCATAATGAAAAAGCCTAAACTCACGACCCGTCAGCGGGCTGAAAAATCCCTGCCGCGCTCGACCATTCTGGTCTGGTCGGTATCGCTGATGCTTTTGTGTTTCTTCCTGTGGGCGAATTTTTACACGCTCGATGAAGTCACGACCGGCACCGGCAAAGTGATCCCGTCGTCGCACGAACAGATTGTTCAGTCGCTGGAAGGCGGCATCGTGCACACCATCGATGTGCAGGAAGGGCAAGTGGTGGAACGCGGGCAACGGCTGGCGCAGCTGGATCGCACCAAAACCGAATCCGGCGTACAGGAAAGCGTGGCGCGTTTGCATGCCGCGCTGGCGACGGCGGCGCGACTGACGGCGCAGATCAACAATACGCCGCTGACGTTCCCGGCAGAGCTGGATGACGAACCGGAGCTGGTGAAATCAGAAACCGAGCTGTACAACTCCAGCCGTAACAGCCTGGAGAAACAACTTTCCGGCCTGAAGCAGGGCGTATCGCTTATCCGCCGCGAGCTTTCAATGACCACGCCACTGGTCAAACAGGGCGCGGCCAGCGACGTGGAAGTGCTGCGTCTGCAACGTCAGATTAACGAAATGGAAAGCAAAGCGACTGACCTGGAAACGCAATACAACGTGCGTGCCGGTGAGGAACTCGCCAAGGCCAATGCGGAGATCGAGGCGCAGCGCTCAGTGATTCTGGGGCGTAAAGACTCACTGAACCGCCTGGAATTCTTCTCGCCGGTGAAAGGCATCGTCAAAAATATCGACGTCAACACCGTCGGCGGCGTGATTCCGCCCAATGGCAAACTGATGACGCTGGTGCCGATTGACGACCAGATGCTGGTGGAAGCGCAAATCTCCCCGCGCGACGTGGCGTTTATCCACCCCGGTCAGAAAGCCAAGGTGAAAATCACCGCCTATGATTATTCCATCTACGGCAGTTTTGACGGCGAAGTCACGACGATTTCCCCGGACACTATCCAGGATGAAGTCCGCCGCGATGTGTACTATTACCGCGTCAACATCAAAACGCACGCCAACTATCTGGAAAACAAACACAAAGAGAAGTTCTATATCTTCCCCGGCATGATCGCCACGGTGGATATCAAAACCGGCAATAAAAGCATCCTCGATTATCTGCTGAAACCGCTGAACAAAATGAACGAAGCGATGCGGGAACGTTAATAACGGCATTGTGATAAAAGGAAAAACCCACGTGTGAGCGTGGGTTTTTTTGTGAGATTTTCTGCGATAAACTGCTCAAGGTCAGAAGGTACTATTGGCAATATCTCAATATTATTTATCATTGGCGAATCGTATAATTTACCTAAACAGGTCGCTTCAGCTACATCACCGCCGTCAATTTTGGTCTTATCGAACACTTTTACGCAGACGTAATTCCTGAAAGAATAGAACAATGGCAACAGTCATGACAATTGCAAAAAAAATAATATTCGAGAAATCATAATTAAAAACAGTTGTGAATCTATCGTTGTTATACAGCTCGTTGTGTCTGTAGGAATATGTCGTATAAATGGTATCGAATACTTCGCAGAATGACCCGATAGCGATAAAAAAACAGGCCAGGACATAGTTTGCTGTGATCTGGTTTCTTTTACGTCTCTTGGTGAATATTATTAATCCAATAACGGCTGGGATAATAAAGGCAATTAAGTCTCTGAAAGAGAAATCTAATAAAGTATCCATCACTAAAAGTCCTTTTGTATTCATAAAAGGCTGGCTACTGCCGAGCCATCACGGAATATCCAGCATGAATGCTGACTTTTTCCATAACCTGTTTCGGGACCTATTATTATTCATAACAGACTCTTTTTCCTTCTTTTTATGACCAGAGGTGATCCTTTTGTCTGTATCAAAGCAAGGTGCGGTTTGCGATGCACCTTTGCGGCATAAGCCGATGTTATTCCGACGCATTTCCACCACATCACCCTCAGTCCACCCCATACCGCCTGAACGCCCGCAGCACATTTATTCCTTTTCTGACCATCGCAAACAACGCATTCCTGGAATGCCCGTCGAGCAGTTTCACTTTTGAAGAGATGCCGATCCGCAGCGGATACTGGCTCATTTGCATCGGGTTAATGGAAATGCGCACCGGGATTTTTTGTACGTCGGCAATCCACTTTCCGGCGCTGTTGAGGGCGGAAATCGCAGTGTCGGCGTCGTCATCCCATCCTTCGACCTGTCCCTCGAAAACCACGTTATTGCCGTACATTTCCGTCACAATTGCCGCTTTCTGTCCAACGATAACGCCGGAAAGCTGTGCGACGGTGAAGTTGGCGTTTATCCACATCTGATCGGCGGGCACGATAGTCAGCAGTGTTTGTCCGGGGATGACGGTTAAGCCGGAATGCACGTTTCTTTGCGCAACATAACCGGTGACCGGGCTGCGGATCGTCGTGCGATCCAGCGCTACACCGGCTTTCTGTACGGCATCTCTGGCCTGCAAAATCAGTTTTTGCCGGGCCATATCCGTCTCACGCAGCACCCGTAAATTCCGGCGGTATTGCACGATTGCCGCATCCAGCGACGCTTTGCTGTTGTTGACGTTTCTGAGGGCTTGCCGGAGGTCATCTCTGGAAATCGCCGCAGGGCCTTTTGACTGTAACCGGCGGTTGTAGTCAATCAGCGCCTGCTGATAGGTCATCTGGGCATTCAGGATATGAGCGTTATTCTGGCCGTCGGCGGTGTAGCGTTCCCGGGTTTCTTTTTCCGTTTCCAGCAGCGTTTCTTCGGCCTTTTTATAGCGGAGTATTTCGCCGGAACTCTCCATGTGCAGGAGAATATCGCCTTTGCGCACGCGGTCGCTGTTGGTTTGTATAACGACCGCCACCCGTCCGTTTATCTCTGAGGAAAGGGTGACCGGATTTCCTGTAATGTAAGCGTCGCTGGTGCCGGGCATTTTACGTAATGAAAAGTCCTGCCCGAGGCTGCAAATAAAATACGGAACGATAATAACAATGACGAAAAGCATTCGTTTTTTTATTTTGGGGTTCGGACGTTCCCTGCCGATATTAGCGACCATGCCGTGAAGTTCTTCCATAAGAAAGTTCATCCATTCTTTCTAAACAGGAGGTGTTAAGAATATTCAGTCAGATTAATCACCGGTGCGGATGAAATACAGGAGACACATCGGAAACTTTTGCAGGGAATATCCTACACGTGAAGTCCATGCGGCCGGTTGAAAAATTATTTCTCTTTAAAAACAATCAGTAAAATATTTCGTTTGAGAATTTTTAAACCTTTCCTGAACGAATTGAGTTCAGACGAACACGCTTTTGCATTGCGTGATACTATTAGTCTTAATGCTCATGGAAATAAAAATGTGCAGACAGTAGAATTAATCCTTCTGATTTCCCTTCAATACGGTGCATTATAATTAGCGCCGAAACACGTTCATTTTTCCGCAGCACGTTATAATTACGCCATCTGTCATTGGGATGCGCGTTGTTCTGTGCGCGAAAGCGGGTGGGCCGGGAACCTGAAAATGTCTTTAATAAGGAGCTAAGATGAGTAAAACCAATAAGTTAAATGCTGTCATCGTTGACGATCATCCGCTGGCTCGTATGGCTATTAAAAACTTGCTGGAAAATGAAGGGATCACTGTCGTCGCGGAAGCCGGTGACGGCGCGCAGGCGTTGCAGCTTGTCGGCGAACACAGCCCGGATCTGGTGATTGTCGATGTGGATATTCCGGTGATGAGCGGTATTGAAGTGGTGGAAAAGCTTCGCAAGCAGGCGTTCAGCCGGATTATTATTGTGGTCTCCGCCAAGAACGATCTGTTTTATGGCAAACGCAGCGCCGACGCGGGCGCAAATGCTTTTATCAGCAAGAAAGAGGGCATGACCAATATTATTGCGGCGGTACACGCGGCGCAAAATGGTTACAGCTATTTCCCGTTATCATTGCAGACGTTTATGGGCAGTCTTTCGTCTGAACAGGAAATGTTGCAGTCGCTCTCGAGCCAGGAAATTAAAGTGATGCGCTATATTCTGAACGGTGATGACAATATGAAAATCGCTTCGGAAATGTGCATCAGTAATAAAACCGTGAGCACCTATAAAAGCCGCTTAATGGAAAAGCTCAACTGCAAATCGCTGATGGAACTTTTCTCCTTTGCGCAACGTAATGCAATCGGGTAATACGATGATAACGCGGGCCATTGTGGCGCTGTTTCTGCTTTTTATCGCGAGTGTTCCGGCGCAATCCGCCAGCCCGGAACCCGCGACGCTTCAGCTCGCCAGTGATAATCAGGTGTTTACGCCTGCGCTGCCTTTGGGGCATTACGATTTGCTGTGGCTGGCGGCAAAACGTTCCCTGACGATTGCGGTATACGGGCAGGAAACGCCGCCGCTGAGCATGAATTCGACCACCGGGCGTTACCGGGGAATGAACGCAGATTATCTTTTGATGATGGAAAACTCGCTACAAATCAAAGTGGTGATTAAGCATTACGACGATCTCAGTACAGCGTTAACCGCGCTCAAAGCCGGTGAGGCGGATCTGATTCTGACATCGCCCGCCGGTGAAGCGGATCTGGACCCGGCGTTTGCCGCCTCACTGCCGCTGATCCGCGCGTATCCGACGCTGGTGACGCGCCAGGCGGATGTCATGAAGCCTCTTTCCAACGACAAGGACGACGTGTCGGTTGCGATCAAGCAGGGTTATCCGTCCGAACAGTTTATTAAGATGATTTTCCCCAAGGCGCACATTACGTCTTATGCGGATAATTATCTGGCGCTGGCGTCGGTGGCCAATAACGAAAACGACTATTTTTTTGGTAATAATCTGACGTCCAGTTTTATTCTGGTTCGCGATTTTTATCAGTCGCTGGAAATGGTGAAGTTCTGGCGTGAACCGCAGACCGGGAATCATTTCATCGTACCCGCCGGTCAGAAACAACTGCTCGGCATTCTCGATACCTTTATCAGTTCCCTGACGGAACAAACCCATAAACAAATTGCCCAGTCGTGGGTCGATACCGGCAATATTTCATTTTTAAATAAAGCGATGAAACTGACGCCACGGGAAGAGCGCTGGATTGCCAAACATCCGGTGCTGCGCGTGCTGATTAACCCGTATTACGCACCGCTGAGCATGGTGGACGAGCATCAGGAAATTCGCGGTTTGCTCGGCGATATTCTGAATCTGATCCAGCTGCAAACCGGTCTGGTTTTCCAGCCGGTGATCGCCAATTCGAATACGGATATGGTCGATATCATGCGTAAAGGCGGCTGGGACGTGTTGCCGACGGCAACGTTCAGCGCCGAACGTGAAGAGGAAATGTTGTTCACGCATCCGTTTATCGCCACGCCGTTTGTGCTGGTGACGCGGGCGTCGTCGGAGCAAGACGACTTGCTTTCGCCCGGCTCAAAAGTGGCGATCCCGGCCTATCATCCGCTGACCGACAAACTCAAAATGAAATATCCGGGTGTGGAATGGGTGATTGCTGAAAACACCAGTACCGCGCTCAGTAAGCTGATGCTCGGTGATGTGGATGCGGTGGTGTCTACGCAGCTCGCGTCGCGGTTTATCATCGATCACTATTATCCGGGCACGATGAAATACACGCGCATTCCGGATGAGCCTTCGGCGCAAATCGCCTTTGCGATCCCGCGGGAATCCTCTGAACTGCAAAGTATTCTGAATAAGGCGCTGGACGATATTCCGCCGAAAGAGATCCTGAATCTGGCCGGAAAATGGACCAAAGCGCCGGACGTGAAAATCGGCACCTGGAATCTGTACAACCGGCCTTTTTATCTGGTGATCGGGCTGGCGGTTTTACTGGTGATCACCAGCCTGCTGTGGGGCGTGTATTTGCTGCGCGCCATCGGGCGGGGCAAAGCCGCGCAGGCGGCGCTGAATTATCAGCTAATTTTCAGCCAGACGTTGTCCAATTCCATTCCCGTGCCGGTTTACGTCATCACGCTCGAAGGCGAACTGGAAAGTTATAACAGCGCGTTCAGCGATTTCTTTATTCCTGAGCTGCGCGGCTCGATGAATTATTCCCTGTTTGACCGGCGCAGTCCGCTGGCGGACGTTTTCCATGCCATTCAGCCGGACATTTTGCTCGGCCTGAAACCCGGTCATGTGCTCACGCATTCGCTGACGCTCAATAATGGCGGTGAAAATCGTCAGATCCTGCACTGGCTGACGCTGTGTCTGATGCCGGAAAACCGGCCTGCGATTCTGATTTGCGGCTGGCAGGACATCACGGAATCCCGCCAGCTGATGAAAGCGTTGCAGGTTGAGAAAGACAAAGCCATCGGTGCGAATCAGGCCAAAAGCCAGTTTCTGGCCAGCATGAGCCATGAAATCCGCACGCCGGTGAGCTCAATCATGGGCTTCCTGGAGCTGCTGACCACGCGCAAACAAAGCGCGGATGAAACCAAAGAAGCCATTCAGCTGGCGTACAGCACGGCACAAACCCTGATTGCGCTGATTGGCGACGTGCTGGATATGGAAAAAATTGAGTCAGGCAATTTCACGCTGACGCCGGAATGGGTCGATCTGGAACCGGTGATTAACGCGACCGTCGCCAATTTTGAAGGGCTGGCGCGGCAGAAAAACTTGCGGCTGACGGTCGATTGCCGCCTTGAAGACGGCAAAACGCTCTGGCTCGATCCGCAGGCGGTGAAGCAGGTGCTGTCGAATCTGCTGAGTAACGCCATCAAATTTACCGCCGAAGGCGGGGTGGACGTGATTGCCCACACGCAGGCGATGGGCGAAGAGCGGGTTTATCTCACGCTCAGCGTGCGCGACACCGGCGCGGGCATCAGTCATGACGAACAGCAGCAACTGTTTAAGCCGTTCAGCCAGACGGATGCGGGGAAACGCCAGATTGGATCTGGCCTCGGGCTGGTGATTTGCCGTGAAATGGTGGAGCGCATGGCAGGGCAGATCAGCATTACCAGCCAGCCAGGCATGGGAACCACCATGATGGTGACGCTGGTCACGCAGGCCTCGGACAACGCGCCCGCAGTGCCGCTGATTGCCGAACAGGAAGCGACGCGCCCGGCTGCGCTGCGCATTGTGATTGCCGAAGATAACCCGACCAACCGTCTGTTGCTGCGCCGTCAGCTGGATATGCTCGGGTATCACGTCGATGAGGCCGAAGACGGCCTGCATGCGCTGAACCTCATCAAAAATCAGGATTACGATCTGCTTATTACCGATCTGAACATGCCCAATATGGACGGCATCACGCTGACCCGGCGGGTGCGCGAGCTGAATCAGCACATGGTGATCTGGGGGCTGACCGCCAATGCGCAGACGGAAGAAAAAGAGCGCTGTCTGGTGGCGGGCATGAATTTATGCCTGTTCAAACCCATCGACCTGCAACAGCTCAAGGCCGCGCTCAGCGGCGTGAATATGCCGGCGGACGAGCCGCCGCTGGATGCGTTTATCGACATGCCCACGCTGGAAACGCACAGCCTTGGTGATAAAAAACTGATGTGTCAGATGCTGGAACAGTCACGGATTGAAAACGACAAAGACGTGGCGGCCGCCGTTCAGGCGCTGGCGCGTGAAGAGTGGGAACTGCTGCAACATCATCTGCACCGCATCAATGGCACAATGCAGCTTCTGGGCGCGACGGTTTTGTATGAACTTGCCGAAACGCTGGAAAATCAGCTGGCCGCCGGGCTGCATCCGCCTGCGCTGGAAAAAGGCGTGTTGCAGCTGGAGCAGCAAATTCAGTCCCTGAATGCGGCCATTGAGGCGTATTCCCGTTCCGTCCGTTATTAATGACGGAAATTCCGTAACGCGAAAATAAAGTCATCCCTTGTGATGGCTTTATTTTTATTTCACGCCGTGCTAGTTTTTGAATCAAAATATTTATCACGTTATAAATATTTCACGTCCTACGCCTGTAGTCGCCGACCTTCATTAAAATAATCTCCCTCTCATGGTGCGGCTATTTGTTCCTGCGTATTATCTTTCCCTCAGCCACGGCAGGCTGAGATAAATGTGTTTAATCGAAATAACTATCTTTTAATGAAGGATTGAGTAATGAAAAAAATTATCGCCCTTGCGCCCGTCGCTCTGATTTTGGGTTTTGCTGGTAATGCTCAGGCTGCAACTCAGGCTGATGTCACCCTGCAAGGGAATATTGTAGAAACCACTTGCGAAGTGACTGCAAATAACGGAGCTGCAACACTGAACGTGGGTTCTTTTGCTAAGACTGAATTTACAGCAGCTAAACAACAAGTCGGCGAAGAGCCACTGGTTGTTACCCTGAAAAACTGTGCAGCTGACGAAGAAGGCGCATTGCAGGTGAGCGGCGTTGTCGGTTCTGACAGCAACCTGTTCCTGAGCGACGTGACCCAGACTGCGGGCTTTATGCTGAAGCAGTCTGACAACACCACTCAGGTGACCAACGACACCAGCATCCCGGTTGTTGCTGATGAAGATGGCGCGCTGACCTATGCCTTCACCACCGGTATGGCGGTGATAGACACTGCAAACGTATTGCCAGGTGCTTACAACGCGCCAATCAAGATTTCTTACGTGAGCAACTAATAGCAACGACTCCGTCATTTCCGTGAATAACGGGGACGACGCGAAGAGTAAGAAAAGAGAGGCACTTTGCTGCCTCTCTTTTCCATTGAACGGACAGAGAATATTATGAAGTTTCATCACAAAGCAGGCGTTATTTTAAGCCTGAGTCTGTTTTTAATTCAGCCGGTATATGCAAGTATCAGTATTGGTGCATCGCGTATTATCTTTTCCGCAAACGACAGCAGCCAGAGTGTTGACATTAATAACCGGTCGGCGAATCAACCTTACCTTATTAATGTCGGTATTTCAGACAGTCTTTCGACGAAATCAACCGACAGCGCATTTATGCCCGCGCCTGCGTTATTTCGCATCGAATCTGATTCGACCAATAAAATTCGTATTCTGAAGAAAACGAATTCGCTGCCGCGTGACCGTGAATCGGTATTTTATCTGAATATTATGGCGATCCCGACCGGGAAGTCAGGCCAGAATAATACCGGCAATAGCGTCGGCGGTACGCTTCAGGTCGCGACAGGTAATACCGTAAAACTGTTTTATCGCCCGGATAATTTGCCGATGACGCAAAAAGAGGCGATGGGCAAATTGCAGATTTCCCGGACAGGCCAGGGCGTGAAGGTGATGAACCCGACGCCTTATTATATTTCCCTGAACAAGCTGATGATCGACGGCAAAAAAATCAAACTCGATGTCATCAAAGGCACCAGCATGGTGGCCCCGTTTGCGGCTAACAACTATGCGGTGAGCGTCGGACAGGGCAAAGCCGAATGGGCGGCAATCAATGATTTTGGTGGCGTGGAGGCGTTCCGTGGCACCGTCAATTAAGCCGGTTTTACTGGGTTTCACGGCAGGGCTTGCGCTGATTTTGTCCGGGGCAGCGGCCGGTGCCGCCACCACCGAAATTAAGGCCAATATCGTGGACGGCAGTTGTCAGGTTTCGCTCGATAACGCCAGCATCACCTTTGACCGCAAAGACACCACGCAATTTGCCACCGGCACGGCGCAAATTCTGCCGCTGGGCGTGAACCTGAACTGCGTGGAAATGCAGGGCAAAGCGCCGTCGCTGAGTGTGACCGGTGAATCGGCCGGGCTGACGGACACGCGCTTATTCCGTGCGGCCAGCTCAACGGCGAAATACGCCGGTTTTATGCTGAAAAAAGGCACGCTCACCAGCCTGACGGATTTCTATAACGCGGCGGATACCGTCGCGCCGGGCGACACCGTGCTGATAAGCCAGGACGACGGCAACTCAGTGCAGCCATTTTCCGTCGGCCTGGTGCGCAGCGCGGGCGACCCGATGCTGACGCAGGGCAACGTCAACGCCAGAATCACGTTCGCCTTCATTTTCCCTTAACGCTTTCAACAGACAAACCCGATGAAAAATCTCAACATTTTATCAGGGCATTTATTTGCCCTGAGGGCGTCCCTTTGCCTGTGTCTGCCGGGGATCGCGGCCAGCGCCACGGCAGCAGACGTGCAGTTCAGCGCGACTTTTCAGGCGCCGACCTGTCAGGTTTCGGCACCGGCGACGCTGGATTTCGGCGCGGTGCTTTCGTCTGACATCCGGCAGGGCGTCAGTCTGGCAAATCCGTTACCGCTGGAAGTCAGGTTGTCGCAGTGCGCCGGATTTATTGGCGCGGTGCAGCGCCCCGGCGTCACGGTGACGGGCACGGGCGACAGTGTAACTGGCGATTTTCTGTTCCGGCAGGCCACGTCTCAGGCGGTGAATTACGGCGTGCGCATTGTGACGGCGTCGGGCGCGGTCGTGGCCAACAACACGTTCCTTCCCGCGATGGTGGACGCCGCCAGTTTCAACGGCGGCTCCACCAGCATTCCGCTCAAAGTGGCGCTGTCGTGCGGCAATCAGTGTACCAACGCCGCCACGAAATCCGGGCGGCTAGACGCCAGCGTCACGTTTGATTTTGTTTATCAGTGAGGATCCCGCCATGAATTTACTGTGTTTACTCGCGCGCCGGACGGTGACCGTCGCCGCGCTTCTGGCGGCGCTGGTGCAGGGCGTTGCCGCTGAAGATGGCGGGATCAGCATCAGCCGGACGCGTGTGATTTTTCAGTCCACGGATAACGCGCAGACGGTGACCCTGCAAAACCACGGGACGTTGCCGTATCTGGTTCAGTCGGCAGTGGTCGCTACCCCGACCGGGCGCGAGCCTGCGCCGTTTCTGACCACGCCACCGTTGTTCCGGCTGGAAGGCAACACCAAGAACGCCGTGCGGATTTTGCGTAAAGGCGCTGCGGCGCTGCCCGACGATCGCGAGTCGGTGTTTTATTTCACCGCGATTGCCGTGCCGTCGATGGCGCAGCCGAAAGAGGCCGAAGACGCCTCGCTGGCCGCGCGTATTTCCGTGGGCATTCAGAACACCATCAAGCTGTTTTACCGCCCGGCCGGGCTGGCGATGTCGCAGGAAGAAGCCGCGGGGCGTTTAACGTTTCAGCATCACAGCGGGCAGGTGCAGGTGAATAACCCGACGCCGTATTACCTGACGTTCTCGCGGCTGGCGTTTGATGCCGCTGACGTGGACGTAAGCCGCGGGATCATGGTTGCGCCATTCACGCAGATCACCGTTCCGGCTTCAGGCGGCGTCCGTCAGGCGCAGTGGACCGTGATTAATGACTATGGCGGCAACAGCGCGCTGTTCAAAGCGGCCGTGCAGGGCGGAGGAAAATCATGAAACCGGCATTAAAACTCGTCCTGTTTATGGCAGCCCTGTTCACGGCTCAGCCGTCCTTTGCCTCGCCGGATAAACCGTCCGGTTTTTCGCTCAATGAGTTTCGGATTGTGTATCCGGCGGCGCAGAAAAAGGGCATCACCTGGTCGATGACCAACAACACCGGGCGCGCTTATCTGATGCAGTCGTGGATCCGTCCGGTGGATTTCGCCACCGGATTACCGGCGGCAGAAATTGACAACAAAGCGCCCGGCGACGCCATTCCGCTGATGGTCACGCCGCCGCTGCAACGCATCGACTCCGGCGAGCAGCTCCAGCTGCGTATCCGCCTGACCGGCATGACGCTGCCGCAGGACAGGGAATCGGTCTTTTATCTTTCCGTTAAAGGGATCCCGTCCGTGCCGGACAGAGCCAGCCAGACAGGCGGCCAGCTGGTGCTCGCGGTGGTGAACAACATGAAGCTGTTTTACCGGCCTGCGGGTTTGCCCGAAGCCGGCGTGAAAAGCGCGGCGAAACAGCTGCGTTTCAGCCTGCAAAACGAGGTGCTGGTGGTCGATAACCCGACGCCGTTTTACCTCAATTTCAGCCAGCTGACCGTTGGCGGGAAACCGCTGGCGGCCGGTGAACTGCGCAGGCTGGTGCCGCCAAAAGGGCAGCAGCATTACCCCGTTTCTGCGGGTATGCGCGGTGCGGTGGAATGGCAACTGGTGGACGAAGACAGCCAGGTGACGCCGTTGCAGCGCCAGACATTATAAGGTCCGGCATTTTTCAAGACGCCATAAGACCGGGAATAATTCATTACAAAGCAGGGAACGATCTTGAGTAAGAAATTGACATCCTGTTTCAGGACAAACGGCATGGTAGCCAGTACCCGCGCCTTCCCGCGCAATACACTTGCACTTTTAGTTTTGATGAGCTGCCACGGTGCGTGGGCAGAAGATTACTTTGACCCAGAGTTGCTTTCGCTGGGGACAGGCACTTCCGAGGTCGATTTGTCCGCATTCTCGCACGCGGGCGGTGTGGCCGAGGGTGATTATCTGGTGACGATTTTCGTGAACCAGCGCGAAGCCGAGTCCCGCGATCTGGTGTTCAAAAAGAATTCGCAGGGCAATGTCGCGCCGCTGCTGACGCCTGAATTGCTGAAAACGCTGGGCGTGAATGTGGATCAGCTGCCCGCGCTGAAAGAGTTACCGAAAGATCAGCCGGTGGACAACCTGACTGCGCTGATCCCGCAATCTACGGTGAAGTTTGATTTATCGCGCCTGCGGCTGGATGTCAGCATCCCGCAGGTCGCCATGCAGCCGGGCCGGGACAGCCAGAGCGATCCCGCGCAGTGGGACGACGGGATCCCGGCGATGCTGTTTAACTACAATCTCAGCGCCGGACGCAATGAGCAGACGGTGAACAACGATCAGCGCGCCACCAACAACGTTTTTGCCAATGTGCAGACCGGCGCGAATGCCGGTGCGTGGCGGCTACGCAGCACCATTACACACAGCCATTCCGATACAGACAGCGGCAACAACGCCGACAGCACGCGTTTTTCCAATACCTATCTGGCGCGGGATATCCGCGACTGGCGTTCGCGCCTGCTGATGGGCGAAGCCAGTACGGGAGGCGATGTGCTGGACGGCGTGCCGTTTCGCGGCGTGCAGCTGCGTTCCGCCGACCAGATGATGCCCGCCCGGTTGCGCGGATTTGCGCCGCAGATTAACGGCGTGGCGAACAGTAATGCCCGCGTCACGGTGCGTCAGAACGGCTACGTGGTGTACGAGACGTACGTCGCGCCCGGCCCGTTTGAAATTAAAGATCTGTATCAGGCAGGGATGTCCGGCGACCTGGACGTGGCGATCACCGAAGCTGACGGCAGCGTTCACAGCTTCGTGGTGCCGTATTCTTCATTGCCGGTGATGCTGCGGCCGGGCGCGGTGAAATATGAAGTCACCGCCGGACAATATGACGGCGGCACCACGCAGGGCTCGCGCCAGTCCGATTTTGTGCTCGCCACGCTGATTTACGGTTTGCCGAAAAACCTGACGCTCTACGGCGGCCTGCTGACGTCGCAAAAATACAGCGCGCTGAGCATGGGGAGCGGAGTTTCGCTCGGTGACTGGGGCGCAATGTCGGCTGACGGAACGTTTTCCAGCACGCAGTTTGAAGACAAAAACCGTCAGGGCGGTGCCTCGTGGCGCGTGCGTTATTCCAAAAGTATGCTCACCACCGGCACGTCAGTGGATCTGACGGCGCTGCGTTATTCGACGCGAAACTATTACAGCTTCTCCGAATACAACAGCCTGGGTTATGCGCAGAAGGAAGACGTGTCGCCGTGGATCATGAGCCGCCGTCGCAGCAGTTTCCAGACGCAGGTGACGCAGCAACTGGGCGATTTCGGCTCGGTCAGCCTGCGCGCCAACCGTGATGATTATTACGGCTCGACGAAAACGCTCACCAGCCTTTCTGCCGGGTATAACGGCAGTGTCAAAGGCATCAGCTACGGGATTTATTACACCGTGGACCGGATGAAAGGCAACGGCGACTGGCCGGAAAACCGTCAGGTGTCGTTCAACGTGAGCATTCCGTTCAGCATTTTCAGTTATTCGTCCGCGCTGCAAAACACCTACGCCAGCAGCCAGTTCACGCATGACAATCAGGGCCGCACGCAGGGCCAGGCCGGGATCGCGGGCAGCAACGCCGACGGCGCGTTTTCTTACAGCGTGATGCAGGGCTGGGGCAATCAGGATCAGGTCAGCAGCAGCACTGCCAATCTTGGCTATCAGGGGAGCAAAGGCAACATTTCAGCCGGTTACGGCTATTCGGCGGACATGCGCTCGATGAACGTCAACATGAGCGGCGGCGCGGTGGTGCATTCGGAAGGCGTGACATTGTCACGGCCGCTGGGCAGTTCCGTGGCGCTGATCAGCGCACCCGGCGCGGAAGGCGTCAGCCTGTCAAACAATGGCGGAAAGACCGACTCGCGCGGGTACGCCGTGGTGCCTTATCTCTCCGATTACACCCGCAACAACATCGGGCTGGACCCGAGCACGTTGCCGGATAACGTCGATTTGCCGCAAAACCAGCAGACCGTTTATCCGACCAACGGCGCTGTGGTGAAAGCCAACTTTGCCACCCGCATTGGCTATCAGGTGCTGATGACACTGACGCGTGCAGGCGGCGCGGGCGTAGTGCCGTTTGGGGCAACCGTCGCGCTGGTGCAAAGCGCCACCAGCGAAGAAAACACCGGGATCACCGGCGATAACGGTCAGGTCTATCTGACCGGCCTGCCGCAAAAAGGCGAGCTGTCCGTGATGTGGGGCAAAGGCCACGATAAACAGTGCCGCGTGAGCTACAACCTGCACGGCCTTGCGCCGACCGCCCAGATGCCGGTTATCCAGATGAAAGGCGAATGCCGCTAACCGTTAACCCTCAATGAATTCCGGCGCAGGGCGGTGAAAACCACGCCCTGCGCCGCAAATGGAGTCAGACATGACCGCTTTAACTTCTTATTCAAACGTACCTTCAGACCGCCCCTGGAAACGCCGGGCAAAATACCTTCTGGGCGCGGCCGCATTGCTCAGCGCGGCGAACAGTTCCGCACTGCAACTCAGCTCCGGCTATCAGGTAATCAGTGACGTGGTCAGTACCACATTGCCGTGGACCACGGGGGGCATCGTGCCCGGCAATAAACCCGGCTGGTATTTTTCGACAAACCTGGTGCCGTTTCTTGGATACGGACAGGTGGGGACGATTCTGGTTTCCGCCGCACCTCTGGCTACCGGTGAGTGTATTAACCAGTACCCGATGGCAACGTATGACGGTTATCGCGGCTATGAAATTGCCGCCGGAATACTGGTGATCCCTTTTGGCACGATGTCCGGCCCGATGGTGGTCACGCCGGGGTCGATGAACCCGAGCACTAACGGCGGCACGTTCACCCCGAACAGCAACGTCGGCCTGAACACCACGTCGTCCGCGTCATGGGATAAATTCGGCACCGGCACGGGAAATCTGAGCACCCGTACTGACTGTATCGGCGTGGGTACCACGTACACCGTCTCCACCGGCGTCGTCGAAATGAACACCGGCGGCGGCACGCAGGCGGCGATAGGTTACGGGGTTTACGTAAAACCGGGCGCGGCAAAAATGGCGACCAAAACCGTCTACGCGCAGGCTTCGCGCGGATATCGCTGGAACGCCACCACGTCAACATTTGAACAGCGGACGTTTTCCCTGACCTGGACCGGCGTCAGTTGCAACGTGAGCACGCCGTCCTCCATTTCCTTCGGCGACGTGACGCCGGCGGACGTCGGTAAACCCGGCGGAATTCCGGTGAGTTCCACGCTGGATGTGACCTGCGTGAACCCGACGGGAACCTCATTGCCGGTGTCTTATTCGGTGACGCCAAAATCACAGGCCGGCGACCAGAACAGCGTGCCGCTGATGTCAGCCAGTGGCGCGATCAATGGCGACGTGCGCGGGTTCCGCGGCACGACGGCGGCCACTGATGCGGGTTGTACCGACAAAAGCTCTTCGGTTCCGATGGACGGCACGAAAACCAATCTGCGCACCATCACCACGGAAACATCGTGGTCCGATCCGCTGGTCTGGGTGTTGTGCCCGCGGGCGAGCGCCGACCCCGGCCTGGCGACCGCAGCGGTGGCGATTGATCTGAACTGGTAAACGGCGGGTGACGTTGCGGTGAGAAAAGGCATTCCCTTCGGGGGATGCCTTTTTTATGGGAGGGGATCCAGTGTGTTGCGGAAGAAAGCGGCCATCTCAACCGGCCTGGAGAAGTAATATCCCTGAAAATGCGTCACGCCCATCGCGGCCAGTTTCTCTTTTTGCGACGCGGTTTCCACGCCTTCTGCAATGGTCATGCAGCGCATATCCTGCGCGATGGCAATGATGTTGCGCACAATGGCTTCTCTGCTGGCGTCGGTTTCAATGCCCGCCGTAAAGACTTTATCAATCTTGATATAGCGCGGACGGAACTGCATCAGGTAGCGGTAATTGGAATTCCCCGTACCAAAATCATCTATCGAAATCTGCACACCCAGCGCGTCGAGTTGTTCACACAACGCCTGGGCAAGTTGCGTATCTTCAACAGGTTCTCTTTCCGTAATTTCCAGCCCGGTCTGCCAGCCAGAAAGCGGCGTTTTTCGCCTGAATTCCCGGCACCAGTCTGCAATGTCATGATTCATAAAATCAGCGGCGGAGACGTTGAAAAATAACGTCATATCGCGGGCGGGAATAATGTCCGCAGAATTCAGTGCGTCCGCAACGTGACGTAATCCCGCCTGCGTTATCCGGGTGATCAGACCATTTTGTTCCGCCAGCGGAATAAACTGCTCAGGGGAAATATGACCCCGCTGCGGATGTTTCCAGCGCATCAGTACTTCGCCGCCGACGGTATTACCGCTTTGCGCTTCGACTATCGGCTGAATAAAAGGAATGAGTTCATTTTTATCCAGCGCTTTCTCAAGCATAAACAATAAAGTATTACGGCGGGAAAGTGTTTTAGTGGTTATTGTCGAGAGCAGGGCGGAGAGTAAAAACGTCAGGAAAACCCCTGACTTTTCATCCTGCCAGACCGTTTTCAGCAATAAATTCGGGCTGACCGGCGCAACCGGATTTGCGCTGATCTGGTACTGATACTCCGGGGAGAAATAGCGCGCAGACGCGGTATTGTCCCGGTGCGTAAGGACCTGACCCGCCGCGTTAAGCGTCAGGCCGTTCAGCGTCATCTGGTAATCCGTGCGTCTGTCGTGAGTCTTAAGTTTGTTTTGCAGGTAATAGCCGTCGATGCCCACCATCACGCTCTTACCGGTATGCACGGTGCGGTAGATGAGCAGCGAACGGTAAGGCGTAAGCGCATTGCCGTCCATCAGGGAGAGCCCGACCGGCGGCGTGCTTCGGGCATCCAGTATGAAGTTCTGAGCCCCGAAAACCGAGGAGCAATAAATCTCGTTGCCCCGGAGCAGGCTGACCGTGCGGATATCAGGGATGGTCGCGACGATTTTACGAATATCGGTTTGCGTGGCCGCATCACATTTAGCGGCCAGAAGATGCGCGGCGGCGTCACTGGCGATTCTGGCATGCGTGAGCACGCGATCAATTTCGTCGCGAATCATGAGCACGTTTTTTTCAGCTTCTTTTTTCTGGCTGAATTTCATATTTTCTATAACAATCCATGCGCCCGCAAGATTAATGCTGACAAATGTAATAAAAGTCACAGAGAGTCGGTTGCGAAGACGCATGTGTTACCAGTTCTAATATTCGGGCGACAGTTGTAAGCTATTTCGCCTAAATAATAAATAAACAAGCACCGGCTTTAACGTTATTTCAGATTGTGGCTACGCCTGTAAGAAAATTCCGACGTAATAATCATCTTACACTGATTTATTTACTTGAATTATTATGAAAAAATTAACTTAATCTGTAAATATAAAAACAGGTTATTGACTGACGATTGGGATCGTAAACGGACAGTATGAAAAAGGAATTACTATGGGCTCGCCATGCATTATTGTTTCGGAAGATAATTTTTTCAATGCCGGACTAAAAGCGCTGTTTTCATCCAATGCGTTTGGCGCCGGTTACGTCATTGTCGATGTGGAATCGACCCGCCGCTCGCAGGTAGAACAGTGCTTATCTCAGGGGAAAAAGGTTTTCGCTTTTATCGACAGCGACTTTGATTATTACGCGTTATGCCATCTGGAGAACGTGATTTTTATCGACCGGCGCAGCGGGGTCAGCGAAGTGCTTTCGTGCCTGTCGCTCAATCATGCGCATTTCAATTACCGCGTAAAAGCCAAACTTTCCGAACGTGAAGGCGAAGTGCTGTCCTGCCTTCAGGAAGGGTTAGATACCCGGCAGATCGGCGAACGTCTGGGCGTCAATATTAAAACCATCTACGCCAGCCGTTCGCGCCTGATTAACAAAATGCAGGCCGGGAACCGCATCTATCTTTACCGGAATATTGCGCGGCTGTGAGAGCGTTACTCTTCCCCGACGCTTTCAAAATTGAGGGACACGGAGTTCACGCAGTGTCTCAGGTTTTTCTCGGTTAAATACTCGCCTTCAAACACGTGGCCCAGATGCGCCTGACAGTTGGCACAGACGATTTCTGTTCTGCGCCCGTCGGCATCCGGCACGCGTTCTACCGCACCCGGAATTTCGTCATCAAAAGACGGCCAGCCGCAGTGGGATTCAAATTTGTGCTCTGAGGTGTAAAGCGGTGTTCCGCAGCGCTTGCACACATAGCGGCCCGGCGAAAAATGCTCATTGTAGACGCCCGTGTGAGGGCGTTCTGTCCCTTTGTCTTCAATAACAAAGCGTTCAAACTCGGTGAGGTCATTTTTCATGGAATTCATTCCTGTTAAATTGCGTAAAACAACTATCATTATATTTTACAACCGCAACACCTCAGTGACAATGCGGTTTACCCTGACAACGTAAAAGAGTGTTTTTTAACCGCCAGCGTCTAATCCTTTCAGATAATTTGTTTACCTAAGCCATTTAGCTTTTCCTTATGAACCCATCAATACTAAAATTACAGAAATTATAAAACTTAAGTCTGAAAATGAGGGAAAGCTGTGAAAGATACAAATGTTTTGGAAAACGTACAGAAACTCAAGGACTTCGACTTAAACTTATTGAAGGTTTTCGAAACGGTTTATATTTGCCGCAGCGGCATTCGCGCCTCGGAAATGCTGGGTGTCACCGCATCGGCCATCAGCCAGTCTTTGCACAAGCTGCGCATCTTTTTCGATGATCCGTTGTTTATTCGCGAAGGAAAGGGTGTTTCTCCCACCAGCATCGCCGACAATATCCATGAGAGCATCAGTGAAACGATCGGATTGCTGTTCGAGAACTTGCTGGTCTCTGAGCCTGCCTCACTTAATCAGATCACGATTTACTGCACGCCTTTTTCAGCACTCCGTGCCATGCCGGTGCTGGCATCCACGTTAAAAGAGGCAGGAATAAACTGCGGGATAAAACACATCAGTTCTGACGGCATGCTGGAAACCACCGAGGATATCCTGACCTACCGTAAGGCCGATCTGGTGTTTAACACCGCCCCGTATTACAGCTTTTCCACGGTGACGGAGGTTTTTGATTCCGCTCAGGCCGTTGCCGTTTGCCGTAAAGATCATCCGCGCATTGGCGAGGTTCTGACGCAGGAGAACATGAAAAATGAGGTGTCGACTTTTTTGCTCAACAATACGGATGATGTGAAAAATACACAGGTCCATATTGAGAATTTCTTTGTCAAACGGGAGTTTGCCTACAGCAGCAGCTCGCTGATTACTATTCTGAGCATGACTGAAGCCTCGGATTACGTCAGCTTTGTGCCTGACTGGTTTGCCGCCAAGTTTGCGGAGTGTTTTAACCTGAAGATTCTCAAATGTGACTTTGTATTACCGCCGGTGAGCATTTACATGACCTATCATAAAAATCTTATGAAGAATGCTGAACTTTATAATGTTGTGAAAAAAATGCGCGAACAGGGTGGTCAGGGCAGTAAATGCGAATAATTTTATTTAAAACATTGGCAGGGCGCTGTCTGGTCGATGTTTATCTCACCGGTGTCTCTATTTACACACTACTAATCCCATGCTCATTTCATGAACAACCCATTAGAAAACCAAAGCTTTATCCGATAGATTATGTATCATGTGAATAAAAATAATGAATTCCAGTTTCTGTTAAGTTCTTTAATTCTCTGTATATAACCATAAATTAATTTTCTGGTTAAGGGTTGCTGTATTTTGAATTCAGCATGGCTAAAGGCTATTATAATTAAGCTATATTAAGATGTCGCCGGTAATAACGGTGGCACATAGTTAACTGATGTGCTGAATCATTAATAATCAATATTGGATTCAAGAATGAAACGTTTTTTGATTAAAGCACTCCCTGCTGCTCTGCTTCTGTCAGTTGGCGCATATTCCACTCTTGCTGCTGCATCTGATGGTGATATCACGTTCAACGGTCAGGTCGTGGCTGCGGCATGTACCCTGAACGGCTTCAACGGCGGTAATTCTGCTAATGGCGCTGTAATGTCATTAGCATCAGTAACGCCGTCTTCGTTCAAATCTGCAGGCGGCTATGCGGGTATGAAGGATTTTACAATCGATCTGAAAGATTGCGATACAACGACTCTGAAAAATGCACAGGTTGCTTTCAGTGGTACACCCGATACTGTTGACAACGCAATACTGAAGAATAGCCAGACCAATGGTCCTGCATCAGGTGTTGGTATTGCTCTTTTGGAAAATGATGGTACATCATTAATCGACATTAACGGCGGCACGCCGTCAAAACCTCAGGCTCTGACTGAGGGCAATACCTCGCTCCTGTTCAAAGTGGCTTATAAAGCAAATACCTCTACGCCGGCCGTGACCGCGGGTAATGTCAGTGCGAAAACGTTCGTTGATATTACTTATCATTGATAGACGCACAAACAAGTTTTAATTGTCTTTGATCAATAAATAAAAGCGGGCAGATTTTAATGAATATTCATTTTATTTTCTTAATGATAATCATCATTATTATGCCTGCTTGTTTTTCACTGAATGTTTTTGCGGCTGAAATCCCACCTCAAAATAGTAATGAATCCTCCGCTTTCGATGCCGATTTTTTACGTAAAGATTCACAGGCCATTCCGCAACAGTTTTATCACCCGGATGAAACCAGCCCCGGCGTTAAAACTGCTGATGTTGTTCTCAATGGCAGAACGTTATTTAAAACAAAAATAGACTTTATTCCGGTCGTCGGTAAAGAGGGCGCTTCACCCTGTTTAACACAGGCATTGCTGCACCAGATGGGTGTCGATCATCATCTGAACGAAATGGCAAAAGCCGGTGATCAGGCGTGCTATGACCTGATCGCGAAATGGCCGGAAGCCAAGATTCATTACGACGAATCCATGCAGCAGCTGGTGATCACCGCGCCTCAGGCGGCCATGAACGTCTCTTCGCAAAGTGAAATGATCGACCCGACGTTGTGGGATCGCGGCGTTAATGCCCTGCGGTTAAGCTATTCCGGCTATGTTTATCATACGGAAAATCAGGGTGATAACGCCGAATCCGCGAGCAGTGACACGGCATACCTGAGCCTGAATTCCGGGGTGAATCTCGGGAACTGGCGCTTCTACAGTTTTGACACCTTTAATAAATCTGAACAGGGTTGGGAAAATAACCACGACCGTGCGTACGCCGAGCGGGATATCGCGGCGCTGGTTTCCCGTTTTACCGTCGGTGATGTTTATGCCAGCACGTCCAGCGACGTACTCGGTATTTTGCCGGTGCGTGGCATGACGCTTGAAACTAATGCGCAGATGTTGCCGTCCGATACGTTCAGCTATTCACCGGTTATTCGCGGCGTCGCCCGCAGTAACGCCCGCGTCGTTATCCGTCAGCGCGGTAACATTATTTACAGCAAAACTGTTTCACCCGGCAGTTTCGCCATTTCCGATTTAAATAACGGACAGATTGGCGCGGATTTAGACGTCACCGTCGAAGAAAGCGACGGCAGCCAGCAGCACTTTACGGTGCCTTATACGTCGCTGCCCAATATGTTGCGGCCCGGTTCCTGGCGCTACAGCCTCAGCGGCGGCCGCTATCGTGACAGCGGAATTTCCTATCAGCCGCTGGTGGCACAAGGCAGCCTGCAATACGGATGGGACAAATTAACGCTCAGCGATCTGATTGTCGCCGGGGAAGGTTATCAGTCCATGGCGCTCAGCGGAGCCTTCAATTTAGGCGTGATGGGCAGCGTTTCGCTCGACTGGGCACTGGAGCGTCATCAGTCCGCCAATGATAACGATCTCACGAACAGCGATGCGGCGCAGGCTGTGGGCGATCAGGGGCGGGCATTGCGCCTGCTCTATGCGCGCCGTTTCGACAGCTCGGACACTTCCCTGCAAATCATGGGGTATCGCTATCAGACGACGGACTTTATGGATTTCCCGGAATACGCCGGCTGGCGCTGGGGCGATGACGACACGCAGCATCACCGCAAAAATGAAATTCAGGCTACGGTTAATCAGGGCATGGGCGAGTTTGGCAGCGGTTATTTCACCTTGCAGGAGGACACTTATTACAACTCGAACGCGAAGGATACCTCTTTAACCCTGGGCTACAGCTTCAATATTAAAGCGGTCAATGTGAACGTCAGTTACAGCTATCAGGCCAATACCGGCAATGAGTATGACGACAATGACAGCCCGGATCGCCAGCTGTCGCTGAACTTCTCCGTGCCGCTGGATATGGGCGAAAAACGCAGCCGTAATCTGTCTTTCGGTACCAACAGCAGTAACCATTCCGGCGATTCGCAGATGGCGACGGTGTCCGGAACCGAACTTGACAGCGCGCTCAGTTATTCGCTGTCCGCACAGCACGACAGCAACGGTTATTCACCGGCGGGTTCGCTGGCTTACCGCAACAGCATGGCCAATATGAATGCCAGCGCGAGCGCCAGCCAGGGCAGCAAACAATATTCCGCCGGGATCTCCGGCGGCGTGGTGGCGTACGGGCAGGGCTTGGTACTTTCGCAGCAGCTGGGCGACACCATCGCCATTATTGAAACGCCGGGTGCCAAAAACATCAGCGTGGAAGGCCAGCCGGGCGTATCGACCAACCGCTGGGGACGCGCCGTGGTGCCGTCGATATCGGCTTACCGCGATAACGCGCTCTCGCTGGATACGCGTCACGCAGAAGATAACGTTGAATTAATCGACGGTGGCGAAAATGTCATTCCGACCCACGGCGCGGTGGTAGTTCGCCGCTTCCAGACGAAAGTCGGACGCCGGGCGATCGTGATGTTATCGCTGCCGGATGGCAAGCCCGTGCCTTTTGGTGCAACAGCCTGGCAAGGCAAGGAGCAGGTCGGCATGGTGGCCGATAACGGATTACTGTATCTCAATGGCGTTTTAGATGACGCAGAGGCAGTGCTGCATGTGGCCCTGGAAAACAATACACAGTGTCAGTTTGTTTTACCTGTCTCCAAAGGTCAGTCCGACCCTTGGTATCAACAAGTTAACGCGATTTGTCGCTAAACCGAGTGTTCTATGAAATTGACTAAAATTGTAGTGCCGGTACTGATGAGCCTTCTGTTATTAACGAATGCGGCATCGGCGGCAGTCCGTCCGGCGCTGACGCGCGTCATTGCGCTGGAAAGTGATAAAGAAACCTCCATCAAGCTGCTCAATGACGATAAATATAACGATTATCTGGTGCAGTCGTGGGTTGAAGATCTCAAAGGCAATGATAAAAACCTGCCGCTTCTGCTGACGCCGCCGTTATTCAAAATCGGTGCGGGCCGCGAGGGGAAATTACGTATGGTGATTTTGCCGGGCAAAGTGCCTCAGGATCGCGAATCCGTTTACTGGCTGTGGATCCAGGAGATCCCGCCGGTGAGCAAAGTGCAGGGCAATCAGTTGCAGGTCGCCATCCGCACGCGCGTCAAAGTGTTTATCCGTCCTACTACCCTGAAAGAAAAATCCGCCGATACGATCACTCAGTTGCAGTGGCAGATCGCTCAAGAGGGCGGAAAAAGCTGGCTTATCGCGAAAAATCCGACCGAATATTACGCCAGCTTCTCTGAGCTTTCCGTCACCGCCGGGGGTAAACCGGTTACTCTTGCCGATAAAACCACCATGGTTCCGGCCAAGGGGGAAACCCGCTACGCGCTGCCAGCAGGGGTTGCCGGTAAACCGGGCACGCTGAATTATTCTGCGATCAACGATTTTGGTGGCGAAACGCCGGTAATGCATCAGTCTTTAAAATTCTAGCAGGCAAAGAAAATGGGCAGAGGAAATCCGGGATTGAAAGTCACCGTCGCAGGCATCGCTTTGATGTTGTTCAGCCTGCTGCCGGTTACCGGTCAGGCAGCGGTTTTGCATTGTGATATCGATTCCGGTGGCGCTCTGCCATTCTCGCCTTACACGCGGGAAAACCCGATTGCCGCCGACCAGGATATCCCGGATTATTCCGTGGTGTTGTCGCTCGATTACGCGCAGTTTTTGCCGAATATGCGCCTGAGCTGTACGTCTGACGGGCAGGAATTTGAGGCGCCCGCGGCTTTTGATGGTGATATATCGCTGAGTCTCAGCGCCGTGAATGACACGGCGCTGGACTGGACCGGCGAGGCGCAGACCACCAACAATGGCATTAAGCTGCGGATGTACATCAAGGCCGTGGCGATTAATGAAGAGACGCTGCCGGACAGTTATCCGCCCGCAAGAATGGCTTCAGGCAAACGGCTTGGCGTGGAATACCCGGTTATCAATGGTAAAGATGACACCACGCTGGTGCAGTTCGGTGCGCAGTACAACGCTTCGAAAACGCTGTACAAATACGACAAGAAATACAATTTCGCCATCGAATCGATGCGCGCGGAGCTGATTAAATTTGGCTGGATGGAGTACGGTTCTGAGGCGGTGATCCCGCCGGGCGCACATCTCACATTCACCATCGACGGGCTTAATGGCATCGCGACGGTCGACGTACCGCTGGGCAGCGGCGTTTATATTGCCGCACCTTCCTGCACGCTGGACAACAAACATCAGGTGGTAGACATCGGCACCCTGCGTAAAAGCGGCAGCGGCACCTTCCCGCAGGAAGGGCCAATGACCCGTTTTGGCATGGATTTTACCTGCAGCAGTTACACCAGTAACGTCGAATTCACGTTCGATGATGCGAACTCAGCCCTGATTGGAAGTGACACACTGGTGGTACACGATGCCGCGACCAATAAAGCGCTGAACGGCATTGGCGTCGGCCTTTATGACAGCACCGGAAAAGCAGTCAGAACCGGCGTGAAGCAAAATCTGGGTGTAGGCCAGCAGGGCAAAAATACCGCCTCATTCCAGGCCGCAATTGTCCAGACCGCACCCGCAATTACGGATTCCGGCGGCAATAACTTCACCGGAAAAATTACTGCAAAAGCGAATGTGACCATTACGTATTATTGAGTATCGGAAAAAGAGTGAGTACGTGACTAGCCAGATTTTATCGCTCAATGAAAAACAGCTATCCGGAGATAGCTGTGAGGTCTAACTGTGCGGGTAAGTCTTGTCAAACCTGCGCTAATCCGCCATCCACGTAAATCTCGGCACCGGCGATATAGCTGCTTTCCTCACTTGCCAGGAACAGAGCGACGTTAGCGATTTCTTCAGGTTTCCCTAATCTGCCCAACGGGGTGGCGTCGGTCAGTCCACGGCGTAATTCCTCCGATGCGGCGGCCATCATTTCAGTATCAACAGGACCCGGCGCAACCACGTTTATACGGATGCCGCGTGGGGAAAGTTCGCGTGTCCAGGTTCGTGCAAAAGAACGTAACGCCGCTTTACTGGCGCTGTAAACGCCGTATCCCTGAGTGCCAATCACATCGGCAATCGACCCCACGAGCACGACGCTGGCACCGGGTTTCAGCAGCGGAAGTGCTGCCTGTAA
The DNA here is from genome assembly GCF_019200965.1 of Rahnella sp. PD12R. Classification (NCBI taxonomy): domain Bacteria; kingdom Pseudomonadati; phylum Pseudomonadota; class Gammaproteobacteria; order Enterobacterales; family Yersiniaceae; genus Rahnella; species Rahnella sp. PD12R. The sequence goes on from NZ_JAHTMS010000008.1 coordinate 38,180, forward strand.
AGCAAAAACAGGCGAGCGCACATTGAGGCCAAAAATTTGTTCAAAATGGGCTGCGCTGATGTCATCAATCGTGGCGTATTCGGACATTCCGGCGTTGATGACCAGTACATCGATCTGGCCAGATTCAGCCTGAATCGTCTGCATAATGCGGGTTAGCTCGCTTAACTGGCTCACATCTGCGCGCAACGGGATCCGGGTTCCTGAGATTTTACTGCCAGCCGCCTCAAGCTCTTCTTCACGCCGCGAGGTAAACCAGGTTGTTGCGCCTTCACGGGCAAACCGCTGGCTAATCGCCAGACCAATACCTTTCGCACCGCCCAGTACCACGGCCACTTTGTTGTCTAAATTGCCCATCTGTATTCTCCTGTTTGGTTGGAAAATAGATGATATAAAATTTATACTAGATAACAATTACGCACTTTATTTATATCAGGTATAGAGGAGTATATCGGCATGGGTGAAATCGAGGGTAACAGCTTGAGAGATGTAGGAAAAACGCGTCCGGTGTTAGAACACATCACCAATAAATGGTCGATTTTAATTCTCACCGTGCTCTGTACCAGACCTTCACGTTTCAACGAAATCCGCCGCCGGCTGGATGGCATTACGCATAAAGCGCTGGCGGACGCCTTAAAGCGGCTTGAGCGAAATGGCCTGGTGAATCGTGAAGTGTTGCCCACATCGCCGGTTGGTGTGGAATACCGCCTTACGCCGCTGGCGCAGACTTTGCAGCAGCCGTTTATCGCGCTGTATGACTGGGCGCTGGAATACGGCCCGGCTCTTGAGAGGGCGCAGGCGGACTATGACCTTGTGCATGCTGATGAGGTTCAGGAGGTTTAAGAAGCACGCGCCCCCATCGCTTTGCGCCATAACGAAGGAAGCTCGTCAATTAACGCCCCGGTGACGAGTTGTTTCGCTGCGCCGGGTGGCCAGATCGCCACGATCGTAATGTCCAGCCCCTGATTGCCCACTTCACATTCCATCGCCTGCACGTTTTTCCAGCCTGAAGCCTGAAAATGTGTCGGTAAAAATCCCCAGCCCTGACCGTTTTCCAGCAGATAGCGCAGGGTAGAACGCTCATTGACATATAACGTTTGCCCGGAGATTTGCAGGCTGCGGGTGATTTGCTCGTCGTGTGCTTTGTGCATGACGACCTGTGGGATCAGCGAGAGATTCAGCAACGTCAGCGGGCGTTGCTGGTGCTGAAACAACTGTGCGGATGCGTAGAAATCAAGCCCGATGTTACCCAGCGCGCGCCATTCCATTTCTGTCCCGAGTGCGCGGTTGTTGGCCTGACATACAGCAACCTGCGCTTTACCGCTTTTTAATGCAGCTTCGGCTTCTTCCCGGGAGGCGCTCCAGGCACTGAAGCACAGGCCTTTTTTAGCCATTTCAGCGATCACTGCTTCGATAAATGCCGGCGAAACGAAAGGGTCGTACACCATAACCAGCTCCTGCCGTTCCGCATCCGGTAAGGATTGGGCATAAGACTCAAAAGCCTGCGCCTGACGCAGCAGCAAATGCGCCTGACGGTGCAATTGCTGGCCTTGTCCGGTCAGGATTAATGTGCGGCCCTGACGCACAAAAAGCGTATAGCCCAGCGCGTCCTCAAGGTAATCCAGCAGATCGCGCACCGTGGTGCGATCCTTTCCCAGCAAAAGGGCGGCTTTGGATAAACTCCCCGATTCCGCAACGCAGGCGAAGGCCTCAATTTGCGAGAAGGAATAACGTAAGGCAGACATAAACTCTTCCAGTTCATCGATTTATAGGGGGATTTTCCCCCATAACGTGATTTCTTCAAGGGGTTTTTCCTTTCTATACTCCGGTTTTCTGACACAGGAGTCATTCAATGAAAAACAGACAAGCCTTTCTTCCGGCGGTAATGAAACCTCTGGTGCTGGCCGTGGCTTTGGGTTCCGCCTGGTCATTTGTGCCCTCCGCGCTGGCGGAATCCGCGCAAAATTGTGACGGGGTGATGCTCAGCAGTTGCCCGACGCCGCAGGACAAAACGCTGCCTGACCCGAAAGATATGCTGAACTGGGATCAGACCGCGCGCGTCATCGGATTTCGTAATGACTACCGCAACTACGCGGGCGATGTGTTTAAGCACGGTCAGTCCACGCCGTTTGTGCGTGCGGATAAGCAACTGAAAGAGGCCACGTACAGCGTTAAGGGGAAAACGTATACGTTGCAGGAGTACCTCAAACGCCAGAATGCCACCGGAATGCTGGTGCTGAAAAACGGCAAAGTAGCCTATAAATATCTGGGTGAAGGCAATACCGACCAGACATTGTGGACATCGCGTTCTGTGGGGAAATCCGTGGTTTCAACGCTGGTAGGGATTGCGATTAAAGAAGGGAAAATCAGTTCTCTGGATGACCTCGTCACGCGTTATGAGCCTGACCTGAAAGGCACGGCCTGGGATGGCGTGACGATAAAACAACTTATTCAGCATACTTCCGGCGTGGCGTGGAATGAGGACTACACGAACCCGCATTCCGATTTTGCCAATCTCACGCAATGTGAAGCCAGACCGGGAACCTATGACTGTGTGCGTAAAATTATCGTTGGCCTGAAACGTGCGCATCCGGCCGGGCAGTCATGGTCATACTCCTCCGGCGGCGCGTGGTTACTGGGCGATGTGCTGGAAAAAGCCACCGGAATGCCGCTGGCCGCTTACCTTCAACAGTCCATCTGGCAACCTTACGGCATGGCGCACGATGGCGTCTGGCACTCCTACGAACCGGGCAAACACGATGTGGGCGCACACGGTTTTAATGCCACACTGGAAGACTGGGGACGCTTTGGCGAGTTTGTGATGAGCGGCGGACGTCTGCCGGATGGCAGGAAAATCCTGCCTGAAAACTGGATTGAGCAGGCAGGCAACTGGACGACGGCGAAAAACTCCGTGTCGGCAGCCCACCCGAACGGCCTTTATGGTTTTGAATGGTGGAATAATGAAGTGCCCGCCAATGCTACAGAGGTTACCCCGACGCCTTCGGACTCACTGAAAGGATCGCTATGGGCGCTGGGGATTTATGGCCAGATCATCATGGTCAACCCGGCTGAAAATCTGGTGATTGTTCAGTGGTCGACATGGCCAAAAGCAGAGCCTGATTTTAGTGCCCAGCCTCTTGAGGCATCGCTTATGTTCAGCGCGATTGCACAAAAACTTCGCTGAGATTTGTTGTGCGAATGAGAATAAAAAAATCCACGCAGAGGCGTGGATTTTTTATTGTATTTAGTGGTGCTTATGAGATTGCGTGAAACCGGATAAGAAATACGGGTAAGTCATGAGTTTAAAAATTTTTACTAAGCAACTTTAAAAAGATGAAGAGGCTTTCAGCAATATTGGGAATCTCACCCATTAATAATTGGGATGTATTGATTGGTTTTCTATATTGATATATAGCATTTGTTTTGAATGATCTACTGAGTTATAACTTCTTTAGTTCAATGAAAAATAAAAGTTTAATATTGCGTAAGTACAAGATGTTTATCTTGTCGGTGTTGCATTACGGTAATTATAATCAAAGCAATTTGACCTCAGGAAATGTATGAGTAAACGGAAAGATATTAAAGATGGATTAAGATCTACAGGCGATAAAAGGGGGCTGATCTATACCAAGGTTTTAGGATGGATCGATTTAGGTCACGCATGTGGGGAAGATTCCAGAAGGCTCAAAACGCTCCTGCTTGAAGAGAAAGGGAGGAAATACTTCCCTGAGTTTAAAGACTGGTACTTTCCTGTCGATTATTTTCAAGAATTCGGATTTGACTATCTCCAGTTTGGAAAAGTTGTTGAAAGGAGAGTCGGCATTAATAGCCCCCTGATGGTTCGTTCTTGTCTGAGTTGGGAGGTTAAACGGCGCATTGCGCTGACAATAATGACGAAAACAGCCTTTAGGTTCGAGGCATTTCAGCAATCACTTGCTTTTTCATGGTATACCGACAGTGGTTTTAGTTGTGAAGACTTGATTTCAGATTTAGTTGGGTTTTACAGAGTTTTCGGTAATGGAACAGATCCTCTAGTATTGTCATACCCAACCACGCTGGGGTATGCATTGAAAATTTGGGATCATTACGGACCTGTTGGTAAGTTTAAAAATAAAGAATTGAGACCATTACTTTTCCCTGAACCTTCACCAATGAGGAAGTTTTTGCCACGAAAGGGACTTCTGCCTTCCTGGCTGGACTATATCAAGCCACTTAATAACCTCCGTGATAAGTATGTCTACAATAGATACGAATCTAAACCTGTGAAAAATTTACTTCATGACGCTAACAGAATGAATCATGAACTCTACACATCAATTAGATATGCAGGTTGGGATTTTGATAATGGACATAAAAACACCAATACGCCATCAATGCTGTATACATATCCACATGAGATAATTAAACCCGAGTATTTCGAATTTAGAAATTGAGATAAAGCGCGAAGGATGTGCTATGAAAAATATCTGTAATGTTTTGTTAACTTTAATTACGATAGCATTTGGTTTGTTTTTTCTCATTGCTACAATTTATATGATATTTGTGTGTTCCATGATGTTCTACACAATGGACGGAAAAGAATACACTGAAAAAAACGTATTTGATTATTATTTTTTAACGCCGAGTGTTTTAAAAAATGCACCGAAATTATCTGTGGAAGCTATTTATCTCTCTCAAGGAGATGATGATTACGGCTTTACAAGCGACAAAGTCACATGGACAAAAGTGAAAGACACCAAACTCGGCGAGGAAATATTAAAGGTATATTTAATTGATAATGGTATCGATATTGATACAAGTTATAAAACCGGGCAGGAGTATGCTATTGAGTCCGTCGGGGATCAGGTGAGTCTAGAAATTGTAAATTGCCAGTCATCATGTAATGAACATGATTTTTTATCTCGGTGAGTATTGATGAAAATAGATGTCTATAACGAACAAAGTTTATTTTTATGATTAAATTTAGAATGCTTAATCGTCTGTTTTATATGGGTAGTCCGCTGTTACTCAAGAAAAACCCACGCTTTAGCATGGGTTTTCTGTATTTCATCCGTCTCAGAATGTTATTCCGAGACATCAAAAACAAATCAGACGTTGAACAGGAAATTCATCACGTCGCCGTCTTTGACGATGTACTCTTTGCCTTCGGAACGCATTTTGCCAGCTTCTTTCGCGCCTTGCTCACCTTTGTAGGTGATGAAGTCTTCGAACGCGATAGTTTGTGCGCGGATGAAGCCTTTCTCGAAGTCGGTGTGGATTTTACCTGCGGCTTGTGGCGCGGTAGCACCGACAGGGATGGTCCATGCGCGGACTTCTTTCACGCCAGCGGTGAAGTAAGTTTGCAGGTTCAGCAGCTCGTAACCGGCGCGGATCACGCGGTTCAGGCCTGGCTCTTCAATGCCTAACTCGGCCATGAATTCTTCACGGTCAGCGTCGTCCAGCTCGGCGATGTCAGATTCAACAGCGGCGCAAACGGCAACCACAACTGAACCTTCGGCGTCGGCGATTTTACGCACAACGTCGAGGTACGGGTTGTTTTCAAAACCGTCTTCGTTAACGTTGGCGATGTACATGGTCGGTTTCAGCGTCAGGAAGCTCAGGTAGCGGATGGCCGCTTTGTCTTCTTCGGTCAGATCCAGCGCACGCAGCATGCCTGCATTTTCGAGCTGTGGCAGACATTTTTCCAGCGCAGCCAGCTCAGCTTTGGCATCTTTGTCGCCGCCTTTAGCACGTTTCTGCACGCGGTGAATGGCGCGTTCGCAGGTATCCAGGTCAGACAATGCCAGTTCGGTATTGATGACATCGATGTCGTCAGCCGGATCCACTTTGTTGTTAACGTGGATGATGTTGTCGTTTTCGAAACAACGGACAACGTGGCCGATTGCTTCGGTTTCACGGATGTTGGTCAGGAACTGGTTGCCCAGACCTTCACCTTTGGATGCGCCTTTTACCAGACCGGCGATGTCCACGAACTCCATGGTAGTCGGCAGGATACGCTGTGGTTTTACGATCTCGGCCAGCTGGTCAAGACGCGGATCGGGCATTGGCACGACGCCGGTGTTAGGTTCGATGGTGCAGAACGGGAAGTTTGCTGCTTCGATACCCGCTTTGGTCAGCGCATTGAACAGAGTGGATTTACCGACGTTCGGCAGGCCGACGATACCGCATTTGAATCCCATGTTTTTCTCACCTTAATATCTTAATTATCAAGCAATTAAACGTAATTGCGCGATGTAATGACCATAATTCCCCGCATTATACACGAGAACGGCATTTTTCTCGATCCGGTTGTGATCGCGATGAACAGCCGCTACCTCATTGACCGGATTGATTAAACCTTGCCTCGTTCCGGCCATTTTTAGATACTTGTCACAATTTTTTAACTGACTGGAAGTAAACCGGATGTCTTATGTTTAGCCCGCGTGGTCTGAAGTTGTCGGAAGTGAAGAACGAAACGCTGGCCGGATTTGTTGTGGCGGTATCGATGATCCCGGAGGCCGTCGGGTTTTCGCTGGTGGCGGGGCTGTCGCCGATCGTCGGTTTGCACACCGCTTTTATCATCGGGCTGGTGACCGCGCTGTTTGGCGGCAAACCGGGCATGGTGTCGGGCGCGGCGGGCTCCATCGTGGTGGTGCTGATGAGTCTGGCGGCGCAGCACGGCATGGGATATGTGCTGTGGGCGACGATTTTTGCAGGTGTGATTCAGATTCTGATTGGTGTGTTCCGGTTGGGTAAGTTTATCCGGCTGGTGCCGCTGCCAGCGGTACACGGATTTGTGAACGGGCTGGCGATTGTCATTATGCTGGCGCAGCTTCACATGATTGCCGGGCAGGGGCCGCTGATGTACGGGCTGGTGCTGCTGGCGATCCTGGTCGTCGTGCTGTTCCCGAAACTGACCAAAATCATTCCGTCTTCACTGGCGGCGCTGATTGTGGTTTCCGCCGTGGCGATTGGATTTAACCTTCACACGCTGCGGGTCGGGGATCTGGCGGATATCTCCGGTGCATTGCCGCACTTCAGCCTGCCGGTTGTGCCGTTCAGCCTGGAAATGCTGAAAGTGGTGCTGCCTTATGCGGTGGTGATTGCGCTGGTCGGGCTGATTGAATCGCTGCTGACCATGACGGTGCTCGATGAAATGGGCGGCCAGAAAGGGAACGGTAATCGCGAAAGCATCGCGCAGGGTGCGGGCAATACGATTTGCGGTCTGTTCGGCTGTTTCGCCGGTTGTGCGATGATCGGGCAATCAATCATTAACTTTACATCGGGTGGGCGCGGGCGGATTTCCGGCACGGTCGGCGCGATTTTGCTGATTCTGTTTGTGGTGAGTTTGTCCGGTTACATCGGGCTGCTGCCGGTTGCGGCGCTGGCCGGGATTATGCTGGTGGTCTGCTACAACACGTTCGAATGGAGTTCTCTACGCCGTCTGCGGCGGATGCCGAAAGCCGATGCGCTGGTGATGCTGATTGTCACCGTCATTACGATTTTCACCGATCTGGCGGTTGCGGTGATCAGCGGGGTGATTATCTCGGCGCTGGTTTTTGCCTGGCAACAGGCGCGGATCCGTATCCGCGAGAAGAAAACCAAGGACGCGCTGACGGTGTATAAGCTGGAAGGGCCGCTGTTCTTTGGCTCAGCGGCGTCGTTTTCAGAATTGTTTGAACCGCAGAATGATACGCAAAACGTGGTGCTGGATTTTGCCGGTACCCGGGTGATGGATTCGAGCGGCGTCGAGGCGATTGATAAGCTGACCACGCGGTATCTGGAGGCCGGAAAGACAATACGCCTTCGCCATCTGAGCAACGACTGCATAAGCCTGCTGAAAAAAGCGGGGCCGTTTTGCAGCCATGAACTGGATGACCCGCAGTATTATGTCGCGGAAGATAATCTTTGACATTCAACAGGTGCCGCTCAACACGGCACCTTTTTTATTTTGGTTCCGGCACGTCGTCCGGCTCAACGCGTTTTACCGATCTCTGTCTCATCCATAAGAAACTCCTATAAATCACTCATAAATATCGAAAAGAACCGTGATCTTGTTCACGTTTTGTTCGCATTTCATCATGCTAGGGTTTAATTAGTCCTTAATTAGGATTAATTAAAAAACCGGCAAGTTTTCCCGCCGGACTTCGACAACGCAAGATTGCCACCGGAGTTAACGATGAACGGGATAGACTATTTTGTCATGGCGCTGTACGCGCTCATGATTGTGATGACCACGCTGTGGGCCATGCGGCGCGTGGGTAACACCAGGGATTTTTTTGCGGCCGGGGGCAAAATGCCCTGGTGGCTTTCAGGGATTTCACACCATATGTCAGGGTACAGCGCGGCGGTTTTTGTCGCCTACGCCGCCGTGGCCTATAAGTACGGGCTGACCATCTATTTCTGGTGGGCGTTCCCGATTTCAATTGCGGTTTTCATCGGGTCAGTCATTTTTGCGCCACGCTGGGCACGACTGCGCATTCATATGAATATCGAATCGCCGATGGAATATCTCGCCACGCGATATAACGTGCCGACGCAGCAGATTCTGGCGTGGAGCGGGGTGTTTCTGAAAACCTTCGACGTGGGCGCTAAATGGGCGGCGATCGCCATTATCATCAATGTGTTTACCGGGCTGGATCCGCTGGTTGGGATCGCAATTTCCGGGGTGCTGTGTCTGTTTTACACCGTGCTGGGCGGCTTGTGGGCCGACGCCTGTAACGACTTCGGGCAGTTTATCGTTCAGTTTATTGCCGCCATTGTGATGGTGGTCGCCGTTGCCTTTCATCTGGGCGGATTCAGCAACCTGCTGACCATCTGGGACCGGCTGCCTGCAGGGCATACGGACATCGTGGCCGGGCCGTATTCAATGGGCTTTATTCTGGCGTATTTCGTGATTTATACCCTGAGCTACAACGGCGGCACCTGGAATTTAGCGCAGCGTTTTATCGCCTCACCGCGCGGAAAGGATGCCCGCAAAGCGGCGTTGCTGTCTTCCGCGCTGTATCTGGTCTGGCCGCTGATTTTGTTCTATCCGATGTGGGCCGCGCCGTTGTTATTCCCGGATATCGCCGATCCCTCTCAGTCTTATTCCATTATGGCGATGCAGTTGCTGCCCAACGGCCTGATCGGGCTGGTGCTGGTGGCGATGTTTACGCACACGTTGTCGATGACGTCTTCGGATTCCAACGCGATCACCGCCGTCGTCACCCGCGATATTTTGCCGGTATTGCTGCCGAAACGCTTTGGTCAGGGACAATCTTCCCTGCTGGTGGCGCGCGTTACGGTGGTGTTGTTTATCCTCACCACGTTGCTGATTGCCGTCAATGCCAGCCGTTTTGGCGGCGTGCTGTCGCTGCTGATTGTCTGGTTCGGCGGGCTGGTCGGGCCGATTTCTATCCCGATGCTGCTGGGGCTGTTGCCGTGGTTCCGTAAATGCGGATCGGCGGCAGCGATTACGTCATGGGCTGCCGGCGTTTCGGCCTTCTTCCTGGTCAAATTCGTCGTTCCGGACATGAGTACGGCTCAGGTCGTCGCCATTCCGGTGCTCTTATCGCTGGCGGTCTTTGTGATTGGCGGTTTACTTCGCCGCCGCCCGGTCAGCGCGGAGGTTGATGTGTTACTGAATGCGCTTAATCAGGATCAGGCAGAGGAGTTGCCTGCGTCGGAAGCCGCTTCCGCTTATCAGACCGAATCCCGGTAACCAGAATCACGTTAAATAACAAAGCAGGTTTTACTATGACATCACCACTGTACGTTACGCAGGCGGGACGCCTGAATGTTGAAGTCTTCACCCGTCGCGAAGACATGGGGCAAGCCGCTGCCCGCGATGCGGCGGAACACTTGCGCCAACGTCTTCAGCAGCAGGCGCGTGTGCGGATTATTTTTGCCGCCGCGCCGTCGCAGAATGAATTTCTGGCGCATCTGGCACAGGCTGCAGATATTGACTGGGCGCGGGTGGACGCGTTTCACATGGACGAATATGTCGGGTTGCCGGAAAATTCTCCGGCGTTGTTCAGCCATTATCTGACGGAGCATTTGTTCGATATCGTCAGGCCGGGCGCGGTTTACAAAATTCCGGGGGCGGGTGAACCGGTGCAAAACTGCGCGGAATATGCCCGCCTGCTGCAACAGGCTCCGGTGGATATGGTTTGTCTGGGAATCGGTGAGAACGGGCATTTAGCCTTTAACGATCCGCCGGTGGCGGATTTTGAAGATCCGCTGCCGATGAAAATCGTTGAGCTGGACGCCGTATGCCGTCAGCAACAGGTGAACGATGGCTGCTTTGCGTCGCGGAACGATGTGCCGATGCATGCGCTGACGCTGACAATCCCGACGCTGATGGCGGCGGCACGATTATTTTGTATGGTGCCCGGCCAGAATAAGCATCAGGCGATTAAACAGACGCTGACCGCGCCGCCGTCGGCGGCCTGTCCGGCGACCGTGCTGCGCACGCATCCGGCCTGCACGCTGTATTCCGATATCGCGGGTTTCGGGGAGTTGGCGGATGAGTGAAATCACGTTACGCGGCAGGGATTATCGTACACAACAGCCGGTTGAGATTGTGGCGCATGACGGCAATATCAGCCAGATTCGTCCGCTAACGGGCGGTGAAAATCTGCCGCTGATCGCACCGGGTCTGGTGGATTTACAGGTCAATGGTTACGGTGGCGCTGACTTTAACAGTTTTCCTTTCAGCGTCGGTTCCGTTAAGCAGGTGGCGCAGGCGCTGTGGCAGCAGGGCGTGACGACATTTATGCCGACGGTGATCACCAACGGCGCGGACGAAATCACGGAGATGGTCAGCACGCTGGCGGCGGCTTGCCGCGAGTTTCCGTCCGTCGGGGCATCGGTTGCCGGTATTCATCTGGAAGGCCCTTTTTTATCCGCGCAGGACGGCCCGCGGGGCGCACATAACCGGGTGCATATTCAGGCCCCTGATTATGCGTTGTTTCAGCGCTGGCAGACGGCGGCAGACGGGCGGATCCGCCTGATCACTCTGTCGCCGGAATGGCCAAATGCGGACGATTTTATCCGCCAGTGTGTCGCGGATAATGTGGTGGTTTCTATCGGCCATACTGCCGCCAGCGCAGAACAAATTGCCTCGGCGGTGAAAGCGGGCGCGCAGATGTCGACGCATCTGGGGAACGGCGCGCATCTGACGTTACCGCGGCATCCGAACTACATCTGGGAGCAACTGGCGCAGGATGATCTGTGGTGCGCGATGATTGCCGACGGTGAACACCTGCCGCTCTCCGTGCTGAAAACCTTTATACGGGCCAAAAACGGCAGGGCGCTGCTGGTCAGTGATGTCACCAGCCACGCCGGAATGCCGCCGGGTCATTATCATTCGCATATCGGCGGGGATGTGGTGCTGAGCCCCGAAGGGCGGCTGTCGATGGCGAACAATCCGGCGCTGCTGGCCGGTTCGGTTCAGGGGCTGTTATACGGCGTCAACATGCTGCTAAAAAATGGCATCGTTCCGCGCCCGGAAGCGGTTCAGATGGCGTCAGTCCGGCCCGCTTCCCGGCTGAATCTTCCGGTCGCTCAGGGGCTTATTCCCGGTGCGCCGCTGGATGCCATTCTTCTGCGCGAGGATGAAAATCACGCACTCCGGCTGCTGGCGACGTATAAAAACGGGGCGGAAGTCTGGCGGGGTGAATAGGTTGACGGGCGGATCCTCAGTCATGTAATAATGCGACGCTACGGTGTAACGCGATGGAAAGTCATGACATGAAAGACTCAGGCAAAGGACCCGCGCTGCTGCGCCAGTACAATGAAAAGCGTGTACTGGCTTATCTCCGCCAGCAGAAAATCAGCTCCCGTCTGGATATTTCCCGGGCGCTGGCGTTAAGCAAAAACACCATTTCCCTGATTGTTGATGACCTGCTGGCGCTGGGCTACGTGGAAGAACAGGGCGTGGCACAGACCAGCAGCATCGGACGTCCGAAAATTCACGTTGCGCTGAACCCGTCGTCAATTAAAGCCGCAGGCATCATGATTGAGCGCCAGCGTCTGCACTGGATGGTCTGTGATTATTTCTCGCAGATCATTGATGAAAAAACCTTTTCCCTCGATACCTCCCAGCCGCAGTCCGTTTTGGCGGAAATCATGCACCATTGCCAGCAGCTACAGCAGGCGTGGCCCGATCTGGTCGGCATTGGCGTCGGTTTTCCCGGCATTATCGACCATCAGCAGGGCATTTTGCATGTGTCCTCGCATCTGGGCTGGGGAGAAGTCAACCTGCAACCTTTACTGACCTGTGCAGATAACGTGCCGGTCAGCGTCTGGAATAACGTCAAAGCGGCGGCGCTGATTGCCCGCGAAGGCGAAAGCGCCAATGACAATGACGCCCGTTTTTATCTGCGAATTGGCGAAGGGATTGGCGGCGCGCTGTTAACCGAACATGGCGTGTATTCCGGCGGAAGCTGGACGGCGGGCGAGGTCGGCCATTTAGCGGTACTGCCTGACGGGCCGTTATGTTCATGCGGTCAGCGGGGCTGTCTGGAATCCCTGATCGGCCTTTCGGCCATTAACCGGCAACTGGAACAGCGTCAGCCGGGGTTGAGCTGGGATAACCGCCAGCAGTCGGCTGAAATTGTGAATGAGGTGATGGTGCAGGCCGGGCAACTTCTGGGTAAAGCGCTGAGCCAGATTATTCATTTAATGAATCCGAAAACGTTGCTGATTGATTGCCCCTATAACGTTCATCCTCTATTTGTTGAAAATACACTGGCCGCAGCGCAGCAATTTACGCTGACGTTTCCGTTCAGTCGCACGCAAATCACCTTTGTTACCGAACGGTTCAATCCCGCGCGTGGCCTGGCGCTGGCGATGTTCCGGCGTTTCGAATCCGTTTCCCTCACGTAATCCCTTCAGACACCAAACCGCCGACAGCAACTGCGCCTGGCTGCCGGCGCGCCGTAAGATAATCGCTTACATTTAGTGTCAAAAAAGCGGCCAAATTCATATCGCCGAAAATTCTGTAATGTTATACGGTTACGCTCGGTTGATCCGACACGAACTGGCGCCCGGCCAGCGTGACGGATTATTTTTTCTCCTCTGCCGGAGCGGACATGAGCATAAACAAAGCATCCGGAACGGACGATGCCAGCAAGCAGCTGCGCTTTCAGTCCGCCGCTTCCCACACGCGCTGGCTGAGCGGGCTGATCCACGCCGTGATGGTGATCAGCAGTGTGTTGTATCTGATATTGCTGATGTTGTATCTGGTCACGCCGGAGTCAGTCTGGCCGTGGGTGGTCGGGAATATCATGGCGGCGATGTGGGTTTGCGCTGCCTCGCTGCAATGCGCCCGGCGCATTACCCGCTGGCGCGGGCAACAGTTTGCCTCCCGTAACGGCCTGGTCGGGCCGCAAATTCCCCCCGGTTTTTCTCAGCGTCTGGCCTCCCGCGCGTGGATGCGCCCGCTATTACGTTATGTCGATGCGCACGTTTTCTTTCAGGCACTTCCCGCATTAGCCGCTTTGCTGCTCATCGCGCTGCTGTGGCAGTTGCCGTTACCGGTCAATGAAACCGGGAGTACGGGCTATTTCGCCGGTTCTGTCTTTATTCTTTGCGCCTTCGCCGTGCTGGTACTTGAGCGTCACTGGACGTTAAAAAATCCGCAGGAATGGCCGGAAGCGGCAAAACTGGCACTACTGATGCGCATGTTAATCGGCGTCTTTCTGCTGACGGCGCTGGCCCTGATGTTTGCGCGAGGAACTGCGGTATGGCCAGCACACCTGCTGGTGTTCACCGGATTGTTACCGGCGCTGGTGGCGCTGGAGCTTTTCCTGCGGGCGCTGATCGCGGTGTTTTCACCGCCGCGCGAGGACAAAGAGCCGGAGTTTATTGCGGGCAGCCTGCTGGCGGCGCAACTCTGCTGGCCGCCGCGTCCGCTGCAATTTGTGCAGAACGAACTGCATCAGCACTTTGGTATTGATCTCCGCCAGATTTGGGCGTTCCGTTTTATGCGTCGCGCGCTGTTGCCGCTCGGTGCAATCCTCCTGCTGACCGGCTGGCTGCTGACCGGCATCAGCGAAGTGCCGCTGACGCAGCGTGGGATCTATGAATCCTTCGGCAAACCGGTGGCCGTCCGGCAGCCCGGTTTACATGCCGGGCTGCCGTGGCCCTTTGGCCGCACGCTGATGGTGGATAACGGCGAAGTGCATGAACTCACCACGGGTTCTGAAGAACCGGTAAGCGCCACACCCGTTGCGGTGGCAGACACGGCAGAAGGCCCCGCGCCGGAGAGCGCAAACCGGTTATGGGATTCCGGCCACAGCAGCGACAAATCACAAATCATCGCCAGCGCGGCGAACGACCGGCAAAGTTTTCAAATCATGAATATGGACGTCCGTTTCGTGTACCGCATCGCCATGAATGATGACGCGGCCATGGCGAGCCTGTATCACACCGAAAATATGCCGGTGCTGATCCGCAGTATTGCCAATCAGGTGCTGGTACATGATTTCTCCTCGCGCACGCTCGACAGCCTGCTGGGCAGCGATCAGACCCGTCTGGCCGGAGATATCGGGCAGAAAGTGCAGGCGCAGCTTGATCATCTCAACAGCGGTGTGGAACTGCTGGCGACGGTGATTGAGTCGATCCATCCGCCTGCGGGCGCGGCGGACGCTTATCACGGCGTGCAGGCGGCACAAATTCTGGCGCAAAGTGCGATTGCCGGTGAGAAAGGTCAGGCCGCACAGCAACTGAATGCCGCGCAGCAATTTGCCGGGCTGGCGCGGGATGCGGCCACCGCACAAAGTCATGAAAATCTGGATCAGGCGCAGGTCATGGCGTTGTCCTTTAACGCCGAAAATCAGGCGTATCAGACCGGAGGACAGTCGTTCCTGACCGAACGCTATTTCAGCCGTCTGACGCTGGCGATGCAGCAACATCCGAAGGTGTTGATTGTCGATCATCGCATGGGGGGCGGGATGCCGCCGGTGCTGGACCTGAGAAATTTTACCCTGCCATTTACGCCCGGAGTGGATAAAGCGGCGCATTCTGTCAAAGCGGAGAGTACCCGGTGAGTGATTCCCAACAACCTGAAGGCCACGGACACGATCACGATGCGCACGGCGGGCATCATCACGGTGCCGGACATCATCATCACCATCATCATTGCGGCCCGGCGGCGCCTAAACTCTGGCGGCGGGTCACGATTGCCACCGCGCTGGTGGCGCTGATTGCCGCCACGGCCTGTCTGGTGCAGGTGCGTTCAGGCGAAGCCATGGTGATCACGCGCTTTGGAAATCCGGTGCGCGTGCTGTTGCAACCGGGGCTGGCGTGGCATCTGCCGGTTCCGCTGGAAACGGCGATCCCGGTGGATTTGCGTATCCGTACCACGTCCAGCGGTTTGCAGGATGTCGGCACGCGCGACGGGCTGCGGATCATCGTTCAGGCTTATACCGTCTGGCAGGTGAAAAACGATCCCCAGCACGTGCAGCGTTTTATCCGTGCGGTACAAAATCAGCCGGATATGGCGGCTGCGCAGATACGTACATTTATCGGCTCAGCGCTGGAAACAACCACCAGCGGTTTTGCGCTGGTTGACCTGGTGAACACTGACGCCAGCAAAATCCGGCTTTCCGGTTTTGAACAGCATCTGCATGACCAGATCGCCCGCCAGTTGCTCGACAGCTACGGCATCGAGCTGGTGCAGGTTGGCGTTGAGCGGCTGACGCTGCCGTCGGTGACCTTAGATGCCACCGTTGACCGCATGCGGGCTGAGCGGGAAACCATTGCTACCGAGCGCTCTGCTGAGGGTAAGCGTCAGGCGGCTGAAATCCGGTCTTCCGCTGAACGTGACGCCCGCGTGATTAAGGCGGATGCCTCAGTCAGCGCGGCCAATATCGAAGCGCAGGCGCAGGTGCTGAGTGCGGCGATTTACGCCAAAGCCCGCGCCGGTAATCCTGAACTCTACGATCTGCTGCGCTCGCTCGATACGCTGAGCAGTGTCATCACGCCGGGCACGCAACTGGTGCTGGGCACCGGTGCGGCACCGTTCCGCCAACTGGTCGAAGGCCCGCCGGCAATACCCGCTGCCCCGGCTAACGGAACGCGCCCATGAATCCGTTATCCCGTTTTCAGGGGAATGCGTGGTTTCAGGCGGGGCGTCTGGCGTATCTGGCGCTGTTCGCCATGACGCTGATTGCTGCGGCGAGCTGGCTGTTTTCCAACGTCCGGCAGATAGAGCCGGACAAGCGCGCGGTGGTGATGCGGTTTGGTGCCGTTTCGCGCACGGCGGGAGCAGGGCTGTTGCTGGCCTGGCCGGAACCGCTGGAACAGGTTGAAATCTTACCCGCAGCCGATCGGGTTATCGAACATCATGTTACCGCCTTGCTGAGAACCGACATTGTGCCCGCATGGAACAATACCGGTGGCGGGAAAAGTGATGCCGTCGCCGGTGCGGGATATTTACTGACCGGAGATTCCGGCGTGGTTCAGCTGGATGTACAGGTGTACTACGTGATAACCGATCCGGTGGCATTTGTGCTGCAAGGCGAACACGTGTTACCGGCGCTTGACCGTTTAACCGAGCATGCGGCGGTGGCAATTTGTGCCTCACGGGATCTGGACACCATTCTGGTCGCCCGGCCGGAAATAGCAGGCAACGGCAGCAATATCGCCGAACGCCGCGAACGGCTGCGCGGCGACTTGCGTCAGGGCATAAATCAGCAACTGGCGGCGCTGAGCGCGGGCGGGAGCAGTACCGGTATTGAAGTCCGCCGCGTTGACGTGCAGTCGTCCCTGCCTCCGTCGGCAGTGGATGCGTTCAATGCGGTGCTGACGGCCAGCCAGCAGGCTGATCAAAACATCGCCAGCGCCAGTAATGAGGCGGCGCGCGTTCATCAGGACGCCGTTCAGTCGGCAGACCGCGCTTTACAGGTTTCCCATGCTAAAGCCAGCGAGCAGATTGCCCGCGCGTCCACCGATACCGCGACTATCGTGCAGCTGGCGGACGACCATTCTCCGGAATTGCTGTGGCGTTTGTGGCGTGAACGGATGCCTGCGATCCTCGCGCATGCCGGCAGCGTCACTGCTGTTGATCCCCATGACGACGCGCATCTGATCCTGCCGGGGCCAGATCGTCCGACATCTCAACCCTGAGGTATTGCTTCCGTGACTTCTTTTTCCTCTGAAGAACCGCATACGTCGCCCGCAAAAAGCGTGCTGCTAACGCGCCATGAACAGCGAAATATGGCGGTGCAGCTGTTGCTGGCGATGGCCGCATTTGGTCTGTTGCTGTGCGGCTGGATCTGGCAGTGGCTGTATCCGCAGCAAAGCGACGTCGGGCAAATTCTGTTTGGCGTGGCGTCACTGCTGGTCGCGGTGCCGGTGCTGCGTTCGGCGATTTACAGCTTACGCAGCCCCAGTCTGCACGGCGTGACCGATCAGCTGATTGCCATCGCGATGCTGGGAGCGTGGGCAACCGGCGACCTGATGACCGCCGCACTGCTGCCGGGCATTATGATTTTTGGTCACATTCTGGAAGAGCGCAGCGTGATCGGTTCGCAGGAAGCCATTGACGCGCTGAGCCATCTGACGCGCAGCCGCGCCCGGCGGATTTTGCCTGACGGTGAAATTGAAGAAATCGATAACCACCAGCTGCGAACCGGCGACCGGGTTGAAGTCCGCGCCGGTGACCGGTTGCCCGCCGATGGCCGTGTGTTATCCGGCAGCGCCAGTCTGGATACCGCGCCGATCACCGGCGAATCCGTGCCACAGGAAGCCCGCGCAGGCGATGACGTTTTCGGCGGTGCCATTAATCTCGACGGATTGCTCTGCGTTGAAGTCACGCGCACCGGCGCGGATGCCACGCTGGGTAAGGTGATTGCGCTGATACAAAAAGCCGAACACGCCAAACCGCCGATTACCCGTTTGCTCGAACGCTATGCCGGACAATATCTGGTGCTTATTCTGCTGATTGCCGCCGCAACCTGGTTTATCACGCGTGATGCCCATGCCATGCTGGCGGTACTGGTGGCGGCCTGTCCGTGCGCGCTGGTGCTTTCCGCGCCCGCCACGGCCATTGCCGGGATCGCGGTGGCTGCGCGTCACGGGATCCTGATCCGCAGCTCCGCATTTCTGGAGGAACTGGCGGACCTGAACGCCATCGTAGTGGATAAAACCGGTACGCTGACGCACGGTGAACTGCATTTGCAGCGCACGGTGCTGGCCGCAGAGGCGTCTTCGGATGCGATGTTCCGGCTGGCGGCCAGCCTGGGCGCGGCGAGCAGCCATCCGGTCAGCCGTGCGCTGGCAAAATTACTGCCGCGGGAACAATATTTACCGCTGGAGGATGTGTCAGAACAGCAGGGCATGGGCGTGCGTGCGCGTACCGCACAGGGCGACGCGCTGTTAGGGCGTCCGGCATTTTTCAGCCAGAACCATATCCCGGTCAATGACGAACCTGAACACGACGGGCCGCTGGTCGGGCTGGCACTTAACGGGCGTTTTCTCGGCTGGCTGCTGCTGGCCGATTCGCTCAGGCCGGAGGCGCAAACGGCGCTGGCCGAACTGCGCCAGCTTGGGTTGCAACGGCAACTTTTGCTGACCGGCGACCGCACAAGCGTGGCCAACCGTATTGCCGGAGAACTGGGCATCAGTGAAGTCGTTGCGCAGGCGTTACCGGAAGATAAACTGCATCAGGTTTCAGCCGAAATCGCACAAGGGTTCCGGCCAATGGTGGTCGGCGACGGCATCAATGATTCTCTGGCGTTGAAAGCGGGCGTGGTGGGCATTGCGATGGGGGCGGGCGGCAGCGATATTGCGCTGGCTTCTGCCGACGTGGTGCTGATCGGCAGCGATCTGCGGCGTCTCGGGACCTGCGTTCGGCTGAGCCGTGCCTGCCGTAAGACGCTGAAAATCAATGTTTTCATCGGGCTGGGCTGGACGCTGGTCGTGATGGCGGCGGCGGCAATGGGATTACTCGGCGTGGGCGGTGTGCTGATTGCCGCTTTGTTGCACAACCTGAGCACCTTGCTGGTGCTGGGCAATGCCGGGCGCTTACTGCGGTTTGACGAGCCACTTTAAGCCCGTCAGTACAAATAAAAAGGGGCGCAAAAGTTGCGCCCGTCAGCAGGATTAGCGGTCAGCCTGCGCGGATTAAAGTTCGGCTTTAAACGTGTGCAGACGACGCATGGTTTTTTCCAAACCGTCTTTCATCAGCAATTCAGTGCAGCGCAGTGATTCATCAATCGCATCATCAATCAGCTTCTGTTCACTGGCTGGCGGCTTGCCCAGCACAAATCCCACAACTTTGCTTTTATCGCCCGGATGGCCGATGCCAATGCGCAGACGGTAGAAATTCGGATTACCGCCGAATTTGCTTTGGATATCTTTCAGGCCATTGTGGCCGCCATTGCCGCCGCCCAGTTTGATTTTCGCCATGCCCGGCGGGATATCCAGCTCATCGTGCGCGACCAGAATTTCGTCCGGCTCAATGCGGTAGAACTGCGCCATCGCCAGAACGGCTTTGCCGCTCAGGTTCATGAAGGTGGTCGGCACCAGCAAACGAACGTCCTGACCTGCCAGGGATAAACGCGCGGTGTAGCCAAAAAACTTACTTTCTTCTTTTAACTGCTGGTTGTGCTGGCGGGCCAGAAGATCAACATACCAGGCGCCCGCGTTGTGGCGGGTTTGGGCATATTCGGCTCCGGGATTGGCCAGCCCGACGATCAATTTAATGCTGCTCACGGTTTTCGCTTCTTAATCGGGTGAGGTTTAGCGGGGTAGTTTACCTGTCAGTTTTCGCTGTGCCAAATATCCGGCCACGTTATTCCGTTAAATGGGGTCGTTTCTGAATAGTTTCTAAAGTTAATTATTAACTCTCCGAATGTATCTGACTGGAAAACGTAAAGAATTGTCATCTAATGTTCTCTGTCTGTGATCGTGACCGCAAAGTGAACCGGATGGGACGTCTATAGTTAAGGCAGGAAATGACAAGACAGCAATGATGCTAAGACTATCGACAACCGGAGGTGACAGATGAAACGTAAAACCGCAATGAGACTGGGCAATGCCCTGATGGGACTCGGTTTGCTCACAATGGTCGGTGGCGTTGGTTATTCCATTTTAAATCAATTGCCTGAATTGGGATTACCGCAGTTTATGGCTCACGGTGCTGTCGGCAGTATTTTCATCGGGGCTATTTTGTGGCTGGCCGGTGCCAGAGTCGGCGGGCGCGAACGCGTTGCAGATCGCTACTGGTGGGTGCGTCACTACGACTCACGGTGCTCAAACAGTAAGACACATCGCCATTCCTGATTAAACGGCCTGAAAAGAAAAAACCGTTGTCGCTCACGCTTCAACGGTTTTTTGCATTTCTGAATCAGTAAGTTTTTACAGAAAACAAAACGCCCCTGAAAAGGGGCGTTGTGATTAATGCTCGAACATCGCAGAAATGGATTCTTCATTGCTGATGCGGCGGATAGCCTCAGCCAGCATGCCTGACAGGGTCAGGGTGCGTACTTTTTTCAGTGCGCGAATTTCTGCGGACAGCGGAATGGTGTCGCATACAATCACTTCGTCGATGACGGAGTTTTTGATGTTTTCCACTGCGTTGCCGGAGAAGATTGGGTGAGTTGCGTAAGCGAATACGCGCTTAGCACCGCGTTCTTTCAGTGCTTCAGCGGCTTTACACAAGGTGCCACCGGTGTCGATCATGTCATCAACCAGCACACAGTCACGGCCCGCGACGTCACCGATGATGTGCATCACCTGAGAAACGTTGGCACGTGGACGGCGTTTATCGATGATAGCCATGTCGGTATCGTTCAGCAGTTTCGCCACGGCACGGGCACGAACAACGCCGCCGATATCCGGGGAAACAACGATTGGGTTTTCCAGGTTCTGTTGCAGCATATCTTCGAGCAGGATAGGGCTGCCGAAAACGTTGTCTACTGGTACATCAAAGAAGCCCTGAATCTGCTCTGCGTGCAGGTCAACGGTCAGAACGCGGTCAACACCGACGCTGGACAGGAAGTCAGCCACAACTTTCGCGGTGATTGGCACACGGGCAGAACGCACCCGGCGATCCTGACGTGCGTAGCCGAAATAAGGAATAACGGCTGTGATACGACCAGCGGAGGCGCGGCGTAAGGCATCAACCATGACGACCAGTTCCATCAGGTTATCGTTAGTAGGCGCGCAGGTGGACTGGATAATGAAAATATCTCCGCCACGTACATTTTCGTTAATTTGCACACTTACTTCACCGTCGCTGAAACGACTGACGGCGGCGTCACCAAGGCTGGTGTATAAACGGTTGGCAATACGTTGTGCTAGTTCCGGGGTGGCGTTACCAGCAAAAAGCTTCATATCAGGCACGAGAAGAACCTCAGGCTTGCGTCCAGGGAAGACATTGGCTTTTGGCACCACCGGGCGGTGAGCGGTACCAAAGCATTATGCTCACGATACTTCTAAATCTTACTGCTTAAACAAAAACCGGTGAATAATTCGCTGGCAAAGAACAGACACAAAACCGCTGTGACTCTCTACGCTTTGCCCGCAGTTCTCAACGCGGCTTCGCGAAAACGGTGTAACGGAGAAACGTTGACACCGCGTGCAACAAAACCCCGACTCCATGCCGGAATTTCATTTAATACCTGACGGGCTTCGGTTTCGGTGTCGAATTCAGCAAACACACAAGCACCTG
This sequence comes from Rahnella sp. PD12R, assembly GCF_019200965.1. Taxonomy (NCBI): domain Bacteria; kingdom Pseudomonadati; phylum Pseudomonadota; class Gammaproteobacteria; order Enterobacterales; family Yersiniaceae; genus Rahnella; species Rahnella sp. PD12R. Next base: position 59,820 of record NZ_JAHTMS010000008.1, read on the forward strand.
TTCCGGTCAGTCGCGACGGCGCGTATTCTAACAGCCAAGAAAGTAGCTGTTCAACCTCGTAAAAACGTTTTCTCGCAATCGGTTCGCAATCATTTGCGTAAGGCGTGTTCAAAAGCACATTTACAGGGCGTTTTGGTGTATTTCTGGTCAGTTCCGGATCGCCGAAAATCACCGGGGTCGGAATGTGAACACCGGGATGAACCACCAGGAACCATTTTTCCTCCGGTGTGACCGGTTGCAGGATTTCACCAATGCCTTCGGCAAACGCGGCAAAACCCATCACAAATACCGGCACGTCCGCGCCCAGCGTGATGCCGAGTTCAGCCATTTCCGTATCCGTCAGCCCGCAATTCCACAAGGTGTTCAGGGCAACCAGAACGGTGGCAGCGTTAGAGGAACCGCCACCCAGGCCGCCGCCCATCGGGATCTGCTTTTGCAGAGTAATATCCGCGCCAAGCGGGGTTCCCGTGTGTTTCTGTAAAAGACGTGCGGCGCGCACCACCAGATTTTCGTCGTCTGAAACGCCCTCAACCGGCGTGGTCAGGGCGATAACGCCGTCGGTGCGCACGTTAAAACTCAGGGCGTCGCCGTAATCGAGAAACTGAAACAGCGTCTGCAAATCATGGTAGCCGTTGGGCCGCTGTCCGGTGATATAAAGGAACAAATTGAGTTTAGCCGGAGACGGCCACAATTGCTGCGTCATCTCAGTTTAATGTCCAGTTATCCATTTTCAGCTTGATGCGCTGTTCGCCCTGGGTCATTTCCAGACGTTGCGGCAGGGACGGTTTGGCGTCGTCGTCATAAGCCTGATACACCACGGTGCCGCTCTGACCATTCTGGCTGAACTTAACCTGGGACAGACGATACTGGCTGTCGAGGGTGAAATCAGTGCCATCACCCGGCAGGCCGAGTATCCACAAACGCAGGTTGGACAACGGAATCGACATCCCGGTCAGCTTGCGGATCATGTCGTCAGGATTGTCGCTGGTGTAATGCTTGCCTTCGTTGTTGGTCAGCTGTGCGATGCCGCTTTGCACTTTCAGCTCCATTTCGGTGCTGCCAAGCGGATTGGTCAGCAGCAGACGGTAGCTTTCCGGGGAGTATTGTTGCCAGAAGAAGCGGGCATAGACTTTCTGTTTATCGGAAATGTAGGCGAATGAGCCGCGGGTCTGATAATGCTCGAGTTGTTTGACCTGGGCTTCATGTTCACGCCATTGCGGAGACGTCGGGCTGGTCGCCGGGCCTTTCGGCGCATTAATCGAACACGCAGCAAGCACTAAACTTGCCAGAGGGAGAAGGCGAACAAAATGTGTTTTACGCATTGGCATAACAGGTTAAATCCTTTGTGCTTTGGCGGCAGTGGCTTTTATAAACAGAAAAGGGGCCAGTCAGATACGGCGTGCGCTAGTTTAGCACAGCCAGTGCATCGGGTGATCGGCACCCGGTACAGATGATCGACGATCGGAGAGTTTTGGGACAATACTGATTTGTAAATGGATTTAACGTTAGATGCTGTACGGCTTTTATTGATCCCGCGCATCTTGTAGAATGCGCAGCAGACGTAAACCCATACTATTATAAAGTATAAGTCGATAATCGCTTCCCATATGACCCTGCTTGCATTAGGTATCAACCACAAAACCGCCCCGGTGTCTCTGCGTGAACGGGTAACATTTTCACCCGAGACTCTTGATCAGGCGCTCTCCAGTCTGCTCCAGCAACCGCTGGTGCAGGGCGGAGTCGTGTTGTCTACCTGTAACCGGACGGAGCTCTATCTGAGCGTCGAACAACAGGAAAACCTGCAAGAACAGCTGGTTAAATGGTTATGCGATTATCATCATCTCAGTGAAGATGAAGTCCGTAAAAGCTTGTACTGGCACCATGATAATGACGCCGTCAGCCATCTGATGCGCGTGGCGAGCGGGCTGGATTCGCTGGTATTGGGCGAACCGCAGATCCTCGGGCAGGTCAAAAAAGCCTTCGCCGAATCGCAAAATGGCCGTGCCGTTTCCGGCGAACTGGAACGTCTGTTCCAGAAATCCTTCTCCGTTGCCAAGCGTGTCCGCACTGAAACCGATATCGGCGCAAGTGCCGTTTCCGTCGCCTTCGCCGCCTGTACGCTGGCGCGACAGATTTTCGAATCCCTTTCTGATGTGAATGTGTTGCTGGTCGGTGCGGGTGAAACCATCGAACTGGTGGCGCGTCATCTGCATCAGCACAACGTCCGTCACATGATGATTGCGAACCGTACCCGCGAACGTGCGCAGGCGCTGGCGACAGAAGTGAATGCGGAAGTGATCAGCTTGCAGGATATTGATTCACGTCTGGCCGAAGCCGACATTATTATCAGTTCTACCGCCAGCCCGCTGCCGATTATCGGTAAAGGGATGGTGGAGCGTGCGCTCAAAGCGCGCCGTAATCAGCCGATGCTGATGGTTGATATCGCCGTTCCGCGTGATATCGAACCGGAAGTCGGTAAGCTTGCCAACGCGTATTTATACAGCGTTGATGACCTGCACAGCATTATTCAAAACAATCTTGCCCAACGTAAAGCCGCCGCTGTTCAGGCGGAAACCATCGTTGAGCAGGAAAGCTCAAACTTCATGGCCTGGCTGCGTTCGCAGGGAGCCGTTGAAATTATTCGTGATTATCGCTCACGTGCTGATATTATTCGCGCCGACGCACAAGCAAAAGCCTTAGCCGCCATCGCGCAGGGCGCTGACGTCGAAGCGGTGATCCAGGAATTAGCCCACAAATTGACCAACCGCCTTATTCACGCGCCAACCCGTTCTCTGCAACAGGCAGCCAGCGACGGTGATGTGGAGCGTTTGCAAATTTTACGCGACAGCCTCGGGCTGGATCAGCAGTAATTCTCCTTTTCTCACAGGGTTAAACACCACGCATGAAGCCTTCTATTGTTGCCAAACTGGAAGCGTTACAAGAGCGCCACGAAGAAGTGCAGGCGATGCTCGGCGATGCCAGCGTCATTGCCGATCAGGATAAATTCCGCAGTCTTTCCCGCGAATACGCTCAGCTAACGTCTGTCTCTGAATGTTTTCTGGCCTGGCGTCAGGCGCAGGAAGATTTAGAAACTGCCGAAATGATGCTCGACGATCCCGAGATGCGCGAAATGGCGCAGGACGAAATCAAAGACTGCAAAGCCACCATCGAAGATCTCGAACAAAAATTACAACTTCTGTTACTGCCGAAAGACCCTGATGATGAACGCGGGTGTTTCCTTGAAATTCGTGCAGGAACCGGCGGTGATGAAGCGGCGATTTTTGCCGGTGATTTATTCCGCATGTACAGCCGTTACGCAGAATCGCGTCGCTGGCGTGTGGAAATCGTGAGCGCCAACGAAGGCGAGCACGGCGGATATAAAGAAGTCATCGCCAAAGTGAGCGGTGAGGGCGCGTACGGCCAGTTCAAATTTGAATCCGGCGGTCATCGCGTTCAGCGTGTGCCGGAAACTGAATCTCAGGGACGTATTCATACGTCAGCCTGTACGGTTGCCGTGATGCCGGAAATTCCGGAAGCCGAATTGCCGGAAATTAACGCCGGTGATCTGCGCATTGATACGTTCCGCTCTTCCGGCGCGGGTGGTCAGCACGTTAACACCACCGATTCCGCAATCCGTATTACCCATATTCCGACCGGGATTGTGGTGGAATGTCAGGACGAACGTTCTCAGCACAAAAACAAAGCCAAGGCGATGTCCGTGCTCGGCGCACGTATCCGTGCGGCAGAAGTGGCGAAACGTCAGGCGGAAGAAGCCTCTACGCGCCGTAACCTGCTGGGCAGCGGCGACCGTTCTGACCGTAACCGGACCTATAATTTCCCTCAGGGCCGCGTGACCGATCACCGCATCAACCTGACCATTTACCGTCTGGATGAAGTGATGGAAGGCAAACTCGACTCGCTGATCCAGCCGATTGTGCAGGAATATCAGGCCGATCAGCTCGCAGCACTTTCTGAGCAGGACTAATGGATTTTCAGCGCTGGCTGCGTGATGCCACCCGCCGTCTGGCTGCGGGTGAAAGCCCGAAGCGTGACGCTGAAATCCTGCTCGGCTTTGTGACTGGCCGGGCAAGAACCTTCATTATGGCGTTTAGCGAAACATCGCTGACAACCACTCAGCTTCAACAACTGGAAACTCTGCTGGCGCGACGCGAGCAGGGTGAACCCGTTGCCTATCTGACCGGTGAACGCGAGTTCTGGTCGTTGCCGCTGTCCGTTTCTCCTGCCACGTTAATTCCGCGCCCGGATACCGAATGTCTGGTCGAACAGGCGCTTGCCCGTCTGCCGCCAGAGCCGGTGAAAGTGTTGGATTTGGGCACAGGAACGGGTGCGATTGCATTAGCGCTGGCCAGCGAGCGGCCTGACTGCCAGCTGACCGGTATCGATTTGCAGCCAGACGCGGTAACACTGGCACAACACAACGCGCAAAAACTGAATATCACCAACGTGCGTTTCTTACAGGGCAGCTGGTTTTCACCGGTTGCCGGTGAAACGTTCGCGCTGATCGCCAGTAATCCGCCGTACATTGACGCCGCCGATCCGCATCTGGCGCAGGGTGATGTCCGTTTTGAGCCGTCGAGTGCGCTGGTGGCAGAAAATGCCGGTCTGGCTGATCTGGCTCATATTATTCAGACGGCACCCGCGTATCTTCAAAAAGATGGCTGGCTGTTGCTCGAACACGGCTGGCAGCAGGCGGCAGACGTACAAAAACTGCTGTGCGAGGCCGGTTATCAGCAGGTTTCGACCGTGAAAGATTATGGCGGCAACGATCGCGTCAGCCTCGGGCAGTGGAATTCGTAGTCAAAACCTTTTGAATTCAAAACAATAAAAGAAGGAAACAGGCAATGGCGTATGTCTGGATAAAGCATCTCCATCTGGTCACGATCACCCTGAGTATTGCGCTGTTTGTTTTACGATTTTTTTGGAAATGGTCGGGTTCTGCTATCATGCAGAAACGCTGGGTGAAGATAGTTCCGCACATTGTGGACACCTTGCTGCTTTTGAGCGGCATTTCGCTTATCTTCATCACACACTTTTATCCGTTCAGCCCACAGGGAACCTGGCTGACCGAAAAGATTTTTGGCGTTATTATCTATATCGCGCTGGGCTTTGTGGCCCTGAGCAAGCGACCTGTTAGCCAGAAAACCCGCTGGCTGGCCTTTATTCTGGCGCTCGCTTGCCTGTATCTGGTCCTCAAACTGGCGCTGACGAAAATACCGCTGCTAATGGGATAACTATGAGTACCCTTGCTGATTTTGAATTTAACACCACCCGGCTCAGTACCGGGGTGATCAAAGTAACGGAATCTGTGCGTTTTGATTTCAATGCGGACGATGTGCGCCAACAGCTGCAAACGCTGGTTGATGAAGCACGCCGCGTGGTTCCTGAGGAGCTTGATCAGGATCAGCAGCTTGAAGTGTTGATTGAACTGTTTTACCGCACCTGGGGATTTGGTGGCGCGGGCGGGGTTTACCGCCTTTCAGACGCTATCTGGATCGACAAAGTGCTGGCTTCGCGACAGGGCACGCCGGTTTCGCTGGGCGTGATTTTCCTTCACATCGCGCATGAGCTGGATTTACCGCTGATGCCGGTCATCTTTCCGACACAACTGATCCTCCGCGCTGACTGGATGGATGAAGAAATGTGGCTGCTCAACCCGATCAACGGCGACACGCTCAATGAGCACATGCTCAACGTGTGGCTGAAAGGGAACCTGGGCGTGACGGCGATTATCGAAGACGATGACCTTGAAGAATCCGACAACACGATGATCGTGCGTAAAATGCTCGACACGCTGAAAGCCGCGCTGATGGAAGAAAAACAGTTCGAACTGGCATTGCGGGCGAGTGAAACGGTTTTACAGTTTGATCCGGATGACCCGTATGAAATCCGTGACCGGGGTCTGATTTATGCTCAGCTGGAGTGTGACCACGTGGCGATTTCCGATCTCAGTTATTTTGTTGAGCAGTGCCCGGAAGACCCGATTTCAGAAGTGATTAAAGTGCAGATCCACTCGATTGAGCACAAGCAAGTCACGCTGCACTAATTTTAAATTACCTTACGTTATCACCGGATAAATGCTGATGAAACAACGCGTTGATGCATTTTCAGGTGAAGGATTTACCATTAAAAAGGCCAAAGCATGAAACATAAAGTGGTTAGCATTCAGGACATTAAAGTCGCCAACGATCTGCCGTTTGTGTTGTTCGGTGGGATGAACGTACTCGAATCACGCGATATGGCGATGCGTGTGTGTGAACATTACGTCACCGTGACACAGAAACTCGGCATTCCTTACGTTTTCAAAGCGTCTTTTGATAAAGCCAACCGCTCCTCTATTCATTCCTACCGCGGTCCGGGTCTGGATGAAGGTATGAAAATCTTCCAGGAACTGAAGAAAACCTTCGGCGTGAAAATCATCACCGACGTTCACGAATCCTGGCAGGCACAGCCGGTTGCAGACGTGGTTGATGTGATTCAGCTGCCTGCTTTCCTGGCACGTCAGACCGATCTGGTTGAAGCTATGGCGAAAACCGGTGCCGTGATCAACGTGAAAAAACCACAGTTCGTGAGCCCTGGCCAGATGGGTAACATCGTGGATAAATTCAAAGAAGGTGGCAACGATCAGGTTATCCTGTGCGATCGCGGCAGCAACTTCGGTTACGACAACCTGGTTGTCGACATGCTGGGCATGAACGTGATGATCAACGCCACGGGCGGACATCCGGTGATCTTCGACGTGACTCACGCACTGCAAACCCGTGACCCGTTCGGCGCGGCTTCCGGCGGTCGTCGTGCGCAGGTTGCAGAACTGGCGCGTGCAGGTATGGCGGTCGGTATCGCGGGCCTGTTCATTGAAGCACACGAAGATCCGGCTCACGCGAAATGCGACGGCCCGTCAGCGCTGCCGCTGGACAAACTGGAGCCATTCCTGGTTCAGATGAAAGCCATCGACGATCTGGTGAAAAGCTTCCCGGCGCTCGATACCAGCAAGTAATTTGCGGTTTGAATGTCAGTAAAAAGGCGACCCTTGGGTCGCCTTTGTTGTTTCTGAAACAGATGTTTTGAAGACTTACATCGCCTCCGCCAGACTCCCGTGGAAGCTCAGGCGGCCTTCGACCGGCTGCATTCTGGCGCGCGCCAGCGTTTTCAGCGGCTGGAAGGGGATTTCTGCAATTCGCAGCTCCGTATCTTCCGGCAGTGCGTCAATGAAATTGCGCAAGGCGTTAACGCCGCCGGCATCCAGAACGGCGACGCGATCCCACAGCAGGACGATCACTTTTTTGCCTTCGGCACGCGCCTGGAGTTCGCTGAAAATGCGCTCGGCGGCGGCGAAGAATAACGGCCCGTTGACGCGCAGAACCAGCGTGTTATCCGGTGTTTCGACGGCAACTTCAGACAGGCGCGTCAGCCGTGCAATACGGCGCATAAACAGCAGCGAAGCCATCACAATCCCGGCCGTAATCGCAATCACCATATCGAACAATACCGTCAGGCTCATGCAGGTCAGCATCACCAGAATGTCGTCTTTCGGCGCGCGGCGCAGTAAATCCACCACTTTATGCGCTTCACTCATATTCCACGCCACCATCAGCAGCAGTGCTGCCATCGCCGCCAGCGGAAGCCACGAAAGCAGCGGAGCAAGAATGAGCAGGGCAAGAATGACCAGCAGCGAGTGAATAATGGCGGAAACCGGCGATGTCGCACCGGCACGCACGTTCGCCGCCGACCGCGCGATGGCCGCCGTGGCCGTAATGCCGCCAAAGAACGGGCTGACCATGTTACCAATACCCTGACCGATCAGCTCATTGTCTGAGTGATGCTTTTTGCCGGTCATACCGTCGAGCACGACCGCACAAAGCAGGGATTCAATCGCGCCGAGCATCGCCATGGAAAATGCGGCGGGGAGCAATGCCTGAACCAGCGACCAGCTCAGGCCGCTGCCGTCAGGCTGTGTCCACGGCAGCGCGAACTGAGGCAGGATCGGCGGAATGCCGTTGCCCTGCGTGCCATCCGGCAAAAGGAAGTGAAAACGCGAACCGATGGTGGCAACCGGATGACCTGTCTGCATGAATATTGCCATCACGGCGCAACCGGCGAGTAATGCAGGAAGATGGCCGGGAACGCGCAGCCCGAGTTTCGGCCACAGAATCAGCACGCCAAGCGTCACGATACCAATTGCCGCATCGCCGATATCCAGCGTCGGTAGCGCCATTACCAGCGCGGCGACTTTACTGAGGTAATGTTCCGGCACGCTCGCCATCGTCAGGCCAAAGAAATCCTTGAACTGCATCGTCCCGATGGTGATCGCAATACCGGACGTAAAACCGAGCGTCACCGGCAACGGAATATATTCGATTAACCGCCCAAAACGCGCGAGGCCCATCAGCAGCAGAATAAACCCGGACATCAGCGTCGCCAGCAATAATCCCGACAAACCGAACTGCTGTGAAACCGGATAGAGAATGACGACAAACGCCGCCGTGGGGCCGGAAACGCTGAAACGCGAGCCACCGAAAATGGCAATAACGATGCCCGCAATCGCCGAAGTGTACAGCCCGTACTGCGGCGGAACCCCGCTGCCAATTGCCAGTGCCATCGCCAGCGGGATGGCGATGATTCCCACGGTGACGCCTGCAATGGCATCTTTGAGTAAACGCTGAAGGGTATATTTTTCACGAAAACAGGCGTCTGTCAGGGCGCTGAAAAGCCTGACATGGCGTCTTCCTGAGGTATTCATAGGGCGTAAACCACCTGGAGAAAATATTGAAAAGAACCCGGTCTTCCTAAACCGGAAATTTGTAGCCTACGCCGGTTACACTGATTTTGCATGGACCTAAATCAAAGCAGGGCAAAGCAGCCGGATACGGACTTCTCCTTATTATGATTGCTGGCAATGTGACATGTCGCCAGTTATTTCACAGACGCACACGACGAACGCATTCATCATCTATATTTAAGTTAATACCCGTAAATCGGTCAGGGAAAGCGTAAGAGGGCGCCGTTATCTATGCCGGACATAATGTCACTGGGAAGTTTGTATGGGGATATTTGCGTCACCTACGCCACGCTTTCAATCAGTTTTTTTGTCCTGAGCCGCAGTGAACCTTTCACGTTTAAAGGCGCCCACTGGAAACGGCTGGCGTTCGGACTGGTTGCGGGGATCACAGCCTTGTACCTGCGCGGTAACCAGCTGGTGCTGAACGAAAATTTGTCCTTCAGTTTTGAAATGTTGCCGATGATTTTAGTGACATTTTTCGGTGGCTGGCTCAGCGGGTTAACCAGCTATTTCGTTGCATTTCTCTTCAGTGGCATGTTCACGCTGAATAATCTGTTTATCGGTATTATTCTCGGCACGCTGTTTTTATTTCGCGTCTGGCGAAGGCGTAAACATCGCGAACTGTATATTACGATCGTGCTGGTGGGTATTTTCCGTCTGGCGCTGGTTTCCGGTATTCACGGTATTGCAGTGCCGTGGACAGAGCTGATTTTCTATCAGGCGATTGCCGCCTGCTGCATGATCCTTTGTTATCACGCGCTGAATTATAAAGAAATCTACATGAATAAAGTCTTCACCATCCGCGTGAAGGCCGCCACAGACGAACTGACTCAAATTAATAACCGCGCCAGTCTGGATTACTGGCTGGCTCAGCGGCAAATCCGGCGCGAAGCCTGCGGGTTAATTCTGCTGGATATTGATAACTTCAAACGGGTCAATGACACGCTCGGCCATCTGGTGGGCGATCGTGTATTAATTGAGGTAGGACGTTTATTACGCCACCTGACGCGCAACGAAGATTTTGCCGGGCGTTACGGCGGCGAGGAATTTCTGGTGATGACGTCAGCGTATGATCCCGCCACGTTACTGGCGATTGCTGAACGTATCCGCAAGGAAGTGGAGGATTGCGTGATCATTCTCGAAGATGGTCGCACGCTGAGAGTGACAGTGTCACTGGGTGTCTCGTTATATTTATCGGGTATGATTATCCGCAAGTCGCTGAAACTGGCCGATCTTTCGTTATATGAAGCGAAACGGAAAGGGAAAAACTGTGTCGTAGCCAGTTCCATTCTGACGCTGGCCGCGCTCGGCGCTAAACGCCACCCGCAACGAATGTAAACAAGGAGCCATCAGCGGCTCCTTGTTTACCTGTTTACCGCTACTTCTGCGTGCCTTCTTCAATTTTTGGCGGATAGGTCAGATCCGCGTCTTTACGCATTTTCGCCACGTCTTTCGCCGTCACCGTTGCGCCTGCCGGATTACCGAACTGCGTGCTGACATAATTGCTCAGCGTCGCAATCTGCTCATCATTCAGCTGGTTTGCGAACGAAGGCATCATGATTTCGCCTTTATCCATATGGCGCTGGACGCCATTTAAGATCACCGAAACCTGATTACGGCTGTCATAAGAACCGGTGCTGGTGTGGCTGAACAGCGACGGATAGGCGTGGAATCCTTCGCCGCTGCCCGCGCCGCCTTTACCGTGACAGGCTGCGCAGCTGGCGTTAAACAGCGCGGCGGCGGATTCATTCACAGTCTGGCCTTCGGCGCGCAGAGGATACACATCCTGATTCTGCTGGCCCCAGGCATCACGCGGTTTGGTCTGCTTGTCGTCACCAACAGCCGGAACGGAACGGATATAGGTCGCGATCGCGTTCAGGTCGCTGTCAGACAGATGTTGCAGGCTGTGCTCGATAGCTTCACCCATCGCACCGGACGCTGACGCTTTCCCGGCCACAAAACCGGTTTTCAGGTACGTCACCAGTTCCTGTTGCGACCACGTGCCGATCCCGGCGTTTTTGTCCGGCGTGATGTTAAATGCCACCCAGGAACCTAAATCACCGCCGGAAAACGCTTTGTCGGTGTCCATGCCCATGGTCAGCGTGCGCGGCGTGTGGCAGGTGCCGCAGTGTTCAAGCGCTTCCACCAGATACGCGCCGCGGTTCCAGTCCGCAGATTTGGACGGATCGTTTTTCAGCTCGCCTTTGTCGAAGTTAAATAACTTCCACACGCGCATGCCCCAGCGCTGATTGAACGGGAAAGACAAATCGGTTTGTGGCCCGGCGGAATGCACCGCAGGCAGCGACATCAGATAAGCTTTCACCGCCAGCACGTCGTCGCGTTTCATCTTAGTGAAAGAGTCATACGGCATTGCCGGATACAACTGCTGCCCGTCTTTGCCGACACCTTCTCGCACCGCACGCACGAACTCATCATCCGTCCAGCTGCCGATACCAAATTCTTTATCGGAGGAAATATTGGTGCCGTAAATCACCCCGAACGGCGAGGCCAGCGGGTAACCGCCGCCAAATTTCGCGGTTTTATCCGCACCCGGTGCCGTATGACACGCGGTGCAGTCACCCGCAGTCGCCAGATACTCGCCGCGTTTAATCAGTTCCGCATTACCGGAGGCGTCATCCGCCCAGGCGCTGGTCGCTGCCACTAACGGCAGCATCGCCAGCATGAATTTCATTTTCATTGCTCAGTCCTCAGAAAATCAATCAGGCCAGGCTTTTCAGCACCGTGTCCGCCATGCGTAATGCCAGTGCTGTACCGGACAGCGTGGAGTTCACCGTGGAGGCCGACGGCATAATGCCGGTACCGGCAATGAACAGGTTCGGGTGGTCATGTGTACGACAGTCGCCATCCACCACGGAATCCTTCGGATCGCTGCCCATAATCATGGTGCCGGTGATGTGCTGGTTGTTGTCGTAAACGCCACGCTTGCTGTACACCACTTCGGTGCCGCCCATCTCTTTGACGATTTTCTGGAAATCGAGCATTGACTGGTCATAGCCGCGATGTACGTATTCCGGGAATTTGTAGTGGACTTCCAGACGCGGAATGCCCCATTCGTCTTTCTCCGTTTTACTTAGCACCACGCGGTTTTCCGGCTCAGGCAGCATTTCCAGCAGGCATTTCAGCTGGATAAAACGCTCGGACTGGAACGCCAGTTTGTCGTTCAGCGCTTTGCCGTAATAGCCCTGATGCACCAGCCGTTCCGTGAGATAACGTACCGGAGACGTATTGGCGACGTCGATACGTAACGCGGAACGGTCGCTGCGGAATTCACCGTCGCGCAGGTTATTGATACTGCCCGGACGCATCGGGCCGCGGCCAAAATAGACCGGTTCATCGGCATAGAACTCTACCGAGGTGCCGGGGTGATCCATCAGGTTACGACCGACCATGCCGGAACTGTTGGCGATGCCGTCCGGGTATTTATCACTGGTGGACATCAGCAGCAGTTTCGGGCTTTCGATGCCGTTGGCGGTCAGAACGAAACGCTTACCGGTGACTTTGTGCGTGACTTTGTCAGCATCGAGATAATGCACGGCCACAATCTCACCGCTGTCGCTGGCTTCGATCTTGTACACCACGGCATTGGCAATCACGCGGACACCGGCTTCGATGGCTTTACGGGCGGAAATTCCGCCGTGGTATTGCGCATCAATCGGGCAGACCGGCATGCAGTTATTGTTGCCGCAGCAGGCAGGGCGGCCATCGTAAGGAATACTGTTGCGCGCCTGCGGGCCGATGCCCAGCACGTAGCCCAGTTTGGCAATACGCTTGCTGATGCGGTCAAAGCCGTAAGGCAGCGGAATGCCCGGCAGCGGATACGGCTGCGAACGCGGGGAATCCAGCGCATCGTCACCGGAAACGCCCATCTGAATTTCGGCTTCGGTGTAGTACGGTTCCAGCTCTTCATAACTGATGGGCCAGTCGCGTCCGATGCCATACAGCGTTTTGATTTTCATGTCGTTTGGCAGCAAACGGAACGCCTGTCCCGCCCAGTGCCAGGTGGTGCCACCGACGCCGCGCAGGTATTGCGCGGCATACAGATCCGGGCCTTTCTGAATCAGATAATTGTTATCTTTTGGCTGGAATTTCGGTTGCGGCGCCCAGGGTTTTGGCGGATAGGGTTCGGTAAAATCGCCTTTCAGCGGCGACTGACGAAACAGTTCGACTGCTTCGTCACGTTTAATTACCGGGCCGGAATCCAGCATCAGTACGGAAACACCGGCTTTCACCATTTTCAGCGCGGCGAGAGAACCGGCGATACCGGCACCAATGACGACGACGTCAGCATTCAGCGCATCAGCCATGAGTGACCTCCGGGGAATTTTGTTGCGTTGTGGCAGGTTTGTTAACCCAGAAATTCGGCTCGCCCGGCGCGTAGCTTGGCGGCAGCAGGTTATTTTTCAGCAGCTGATAGCTGACGATGTTTTCGAATCCGATGCATTTCTGGCTGCCGGGCTGGCCGACCACGCCGAGGTACCAGCCGCTGACCAGTTGCTGATAAAGCTGCGCCAGTTCCGCGGGCTGTTGTGCCAGCAGCTGATGAAGATCATCGCCGACCACGCCGTCATGCGCGGTGAGCAGAGCGGAAAGGGCGTCGAGCTGGGCATCGAGTTGCTTACCATGCAACCAGCTGTAGAGCGCCTGGCCGAGATGCGGTTCGAGCGATGCCATACCGGTCAGTTGTTTTGACAGCGTCATAAACCCGGCGGGCATAGTGATGGCTGAAGCCAGTGGTGGTGCGGCATGTGCCAGTGTGGCAAATACGCCACCGCCAAGCATCTGGCTGCCAAAACCCGCAGCCAGCACGCCCGCGGTGCCGAGAACCATCCGGCGACGAGAGAGATTGATCATGCTGAAATTCCGTATACGTTCTGAAACGGCCACGGGCGTGACCGTCAACAAGAAGAATTAGAGAAAAGTGCCTGTTATTTCAGGACGCCGGCCGCTTTTTCAGAAGACTGGTTATCAATATCCTGCTTCGGTGTGCTGACGCCTACGGCGCCAACCACTTCGCCGTTCAGGGTCAGCGGGAACCCGCCACCCAGCGCAACCGCGTGCGGGATCGCCAGCACCGTGGTTTCGCCACCGGCCAGACGCTGCATGAACTTCAGCGACGGCGCGTGATACAGCGCAGAGGTGCGGGCTTTGCCAATTGATGCATCGACACAACCGGCCGGGGAACCGTCGAGGCGCTGGAATGCCAGTAATGAACCAGATGCGTCAACAACGGCCACGCAGCCGGTGCTGTGCTGTTCGGCCAGCGTGGATTTCACGCTGTCGATCACTTTGGCAGCCTGGGCGTTATCGAGCTGAGGATGCCCGGCAGCGAAGGCGGATGTGGCAGAAAACAGCAGTGAGGAGACACAAAGTAGTGTTTTAGCGGTGTGTTTTTTTACAGACATAGACTCATCCCTTGTAACAGTAGCAACAACATTGCCTTGAAAGTGTTTTGAAATAAAAACGCTGAAAATAAATAAGTTAAAAGCCAATAACGTTGCCGGGCTGAGCATTTATCGATGCTTCTTAATGCCACAACGAAGAAAGTGTTATTGCTTTTTGTTTCGTGGATGTTAATTCAATTAACAAAATAGCAGAAGTGACGGTTGCGGCTGGCAACTAATTCTTACAGGGGGTTTGTGGGGGTATTTCCACCAAATCGGGCTTGCAAGCCTTGCAGAATAAGGGTTGAGCATTTTGTGCGGTTATGTACCAGATGATCCGTTTGTATTAACAAAGTGTGATCCAATTAACAAAAAACCTCCCGTTAAAGAGGTTTTTTGTGAAGGCACAGGTGCGGGATATCAGTGCGTCAGGGGGCGTGGGCTGCCTTCCGGTGAGAGCCCCGCAAGGGCGCGATCGCGGTTTTCCAGCCAGGCGATAATGCTGCTTGCCGCCTGACGCCCGTCGTCCATTGCGGTCACCACCAGATCCGCGCCGCGTACCACATCACCTCCGGCAAAAATCTGCGGATGGCGGGTCTGGTACGGGTAAGCTCCCGCGTGCGATGTGACCAGACGCCCGGCCGAATCGCGCTCAACGCCCGGTTCGTTCAGCCACGGCATGGCGTGCGGCTGGAATCCGAACGCCATAATAATGGCATCAGCCTCGAGTAAAAATTCAGAACCGGGGATCGGTTCAGGGCGTCGTCGTCCGCTGGCGTCCGGCGCGCCGGGCGCGGTACGTAACAGGCGGATCCCGCAAACCCGGCCCTGTGAATTCAGTTCGATACTGACCGGCTGAACGTTGAACTGGAATTCCGCGCCTTCCTCACGGGCATTTTTCACCTCTTTTTTTGAGCCGGGCATGTTTTTCTCGTCACGACGATACGCGCAGATCACGCTGGCGGCGTCCTGTCTTAATGACGTCCGCAGGCAATCCATCGCCGTATCGCCGCCGCCCAGAACCACCACGCGCTGGCCCTTCATGCTGATGTACGGCTCGTGCGGCAGTTCCGGCAAGTGCATCAGATGTTTGGCATTGGCAATCAAAAACGGCAGGGCGCTGAACACACCCGGTGCGTCTTCGTGCTCAAGTCCGGCTTTCATCGACTGATATGTCCCGACGCCGAGGAAAACAGCGTCAAATTCTTCGAGCAAATCCGCAATGCCGGTATCCGTACCGATTTCACTGTTCAGACGAAACTCTATGCCCATGTCAGTGAAAATCTCCCGGCGTTTCACCAGCACTTGCTTATCGAGCTTGAACGCCGGAATGCCAAACGTCAGCAGCCCGCCAATTTCCGGATGACGGTCAAACACTACTGTGCTGACGCCGTTGCGCGCCAGGATGTCCGCGCATCCCAGTCCCGCTGGCCCTGCGCCGACAATCGCGACGCGGTAATCGCGTTGTTTCACGGCAGACAAGTCTGGTTTCCAGCCCATCGCCAGCGCGGTGTCGGTGATGAAACGCTCGATATTCCCGATGCTCGCTGATCCCGGTTTTTTCAACGTACAGGAGCCTTCACACAACCGGTCCTGCGGGCAGACGCGGCCGCAGATTTCCGGCAGGCTGCTGGTGCGGTGAGAAAGTTCGGCGGCTTCGAGAATTTTGCCCTCTTTGACCAGCGACATCAGGCCGGGAATGTCGTTATGCAGCGGGCAGGTCCAGGCGCAGAAAGGGTGGTCGCTGCACTGAATGCAGCGCCCGGATTGTTCCTGCGCCTGTTCAGACGTAAAACGGCGGTAGATCTCATTGAACGTACTTTTACGCTCGGTGAGTGCGATCCGGATGGCATCCAGACGCGGCGGGTTCAGCGCACCGGCGAACACGGTTTCTGTGGCGCGTGCGCGTGGGGCTGGCCGGTGACTGGTTTCCGCCAGTGCGGAAAGCCGCTGTTTACTGGCGCGGTTTTGCCGCAACGATTGCCCGGTCACCAGATGCAACGCCTGCGTCGGACACGCATTCACGCAGGCCTGACCGGCGCTGTTTGCGGCGCAAAGATCGCATTTTTGTACGGTTGCCTGTGGCGTAACAGGATTTTCGGAATACCCGATAATATCCAGCGCACCAAACGGGCAGGCAATTACGCAGGTTTTACAGCCGATACATTTTTCTGCCAGTAACTGAACGCCGTTGTCGCGGTAAACCATCGCCTGCGTCGGACAGACGCTAACGCACGGGGCTTCTTCACAGTGGCGGCACAGCACGGCATTGCTGAAAGTATCATTCTGAATGACGTGAATACGCGGTAAAAATGCGTCTTTTGAAGGATAACGTTGTGCATTGTGCGATAAAACGCAGGCCACTTCACAGGCCCGGCAACCGATACAATCATGCGGATCGGCAAGAACAAATTGATTCATTTTTCGCGTCTCAGCCCGGCCTTCGGTGCGAACTGAAAGCAGGAACTCTTTATGTGCCCGGGGTTTTATTTTGAAAAGAATAAGAGGGGTAAACCTCGGGTTTTGCAGGCGGAGTCACATTTTACAGCTGTAAACGTTTCAGCTTTGGTAATTAACCACAAATAAATAAAGGGTAATTTTATGCCCGGATTTTGAGCGAATTTTCAATTGGGCGTCAGCACGGGTTTTCCCGTCAGGAACAGGCATTTGTACAGGTTTTTAAGTGAGGTTATCTTCAGGGGAATCATTCACCGAACTTGTCACCGCCCCGCATTGACCCGGAATAACCGGTTAACGCGGGGCGGCAGATGGGCCCGGTTTATTTCGCCGTCGGCCAGCTGATTCGGCATTCGTCACGACGGAAATTCAGCACGCGGCTGCGGTTTGAAATCAGCCGGACGCTGTAACCCTGGAAGTAGAGGCAGAAGTTTTTCTTCCAAGGCCCGTCGGGGAGTTCGACCAGCAGACGCCCTGCACCGAGCGACGTCAGTTGCCCGCAGGCGCGTAAAGTGCCAACCCCAATCCTGAGCTGATCGCCTTCGATATCAAAAGCGGCTTTGGATTCGGGATGGACCCAGCGCCCCTGAACCATTTTCAGGCAATCATTGGGTTCTACGGGCGTGAAATACCGTGATGCATGGCCGATTTCGCCCTGAATCGCTTTGCCATCCCAGCGCAAACGCATCGGCATGTGTGCGGAAAGCGTAATGGCTTCTTCCGCGTCTGCGCCCTGATATAAGTTGTCGGCGGAACCGAGATAGCTGGCGGTGCCGTTGCTGACTTTCAGCCAGTACGGCTCGGCGGTGCTGGCGTAAAGACCGTCCGGCAGCGCGTTGCTGCGCGGCGGTAACGGGGCGGCGAGCAGGGCGGACATGACTTCCAGCGCGTGAGTGTACGCGGTGGTGTCTTCGCGGTTGGAAACCAGCGCCACGCCGACGTCCAGTTCAGGATGCAACAGGAAATAGGTTTTATAGCCAGCATGTGAACCGCCGTGGCCGTAAACCGTATGTTCACCGATTTGTGAAGACGTGGTGCCCAGCCCGTATGCCGACGGGATCTCGCCGTGCAGATAACGTTGTTGCGTGAGGGTTTTCAGCACGCCTGCGCCGGGACCGGTATTGCTGAGTAAGCTTTGCAGCCAGACGGTCAGCGAGCGCACGCTGCCGGTCAGGCTGCCGGACGCGGAAAGGTGAAGCCCGGCGACGGCGGTTTTCCAGCCGGTCACGTCCTGCCAGTAGCCGGGCACCAGCCCGTGGACGATATCAAACCAGGTTTCCGGCGCGTGGAAAGCAATGTCCAGCGGTTGCGCGATATGCTTTTGCAGCAGGTCTTCGAACAGAATGCCTTTTTGTTTCAGGATCTCTTCAACCAGCCGGTAGCCGGTGTTGCTGTAAGAAATCTCGGTACCCGCCGGGAAATTCAGCGCGCCGTCCTGCGCCAGAAAATCCATGATTGCCCCGGCTTCACTGACGTTATAAACCGATACGCCCAGCAGCGATAAGGTTTCGCGCACGTCCGGCAAACCCCCGGTCATGTCCAGCGCCTGGCCTATCGTCACTTGTGCCATCGGGGCTTTTAGCTGGGGTAAATACTGGCCGAGGGTATCGCTGAGGGAAAGTCCTGCATCACTGCGAAGCAGTGCGAGAGTGGCAAAAATATGTTTGGTGACGGAGGCATAGCGCACGACGGAATCAACGCTGAAAGGTTCTGTGGTCGTCAGATTCGACAGGCCGCCGGTGGCATAACCGCGCAGCGTTTTGCTGTCAAAAAGGGTGATTGCGCCACCCGGTTCACCGGGTTTATTCCATTTTTCAGTGATGCGTTTTGCTGTCGTTTCAGCCGCCTGCCACTGTAAAGCAGACTGTGCGGTGGATGTCATTAACATCTCCTTAATTGTCTATCAGTGAATAAGACGGGCAGCCCGGACTGCCCGTGAAAACCGAATCCGCCGCCGGGGCTATTCGGGCTCCTCTAAACTGAGACTTAACGATCTTAACTCTGCTGTGTGCGGATGGGTGACGTTGCCTGTCCGCAAATCGTCTGCACTCAGAAGCTCGACCATTTCACCACCAATCATCACGCCGATGCTGGTGCAAAGATGCGCTACGACGGCCAGATTGTGGCTGACCAGAATATAGGTGAGTTTCCGGCGCTCACGCAGATCGCTCAGCAGGTTCAGAATTTCGGCCTGAACCGAAACGTCCAGCGCCGACGTGGGTTCATCAAGCAGCAGGATTTCCGGCTCTGAAATCATCGCCCGCGCAATCGCCACGCGCTGGCGCTGCCCGCCGGAAAGCTGGTGCGGGAAACGAAAACCCACCGCCTGCGGCAGCCCGACTTCGGCCAGGGCATCGGTAATGCGCTTTTCGATATTCAGAAAACCGTGAACGATCAGCGGTTCACTCAGAATGCGGTCGATGGTCTGACGCGGATGCAGCGAGCCGTACGGATCCTGAAAAACCATCTGCACACGGCGGAAAAATCGCTTCTGCCGCACCGGCATCTGGTCTTCGCCGCCAATCACCATTTCACCCGACCACGACCGGTTCAGCCCGGCCAGTGCGCGTAAAATCGTGGATTTACCCGAGCCGCTTTCGCCGACAATGCCAAAGCATTCGCCGGGTGCCACGCTGAAGCTGACGCCTTTGACCACTTCCGTATCGCCGAACGCGATGCGCAGGTTATTGAGGATGATTTTGCTGTTATCTAAAGAAGGGGATTCTACTGTCATGAGGTTTTCCAGGCTACATCACGCACCAGCACCGGCAGTCTGTCACGCGGATGTTTCAGTGACGGCAGGCATTCCAGCAACCCGCGCGTGTAAGGATGTTGGGCTTTCAGCAAATCACCGGCCTGTAACGTTTCGACGATGCGCCCCGCGTACATCACCGCCACGCGGTCGCAGAATTTGGAGACCAGCGGCAAATCGTGGCTGATCAGAATCAGGCCCATTCCCCGGCTGGACACCAGGTCATCCAGCAAACGCAAAATTTCCGCCTGGACGGTGGCATCGAGCGCGCTGGTGGGTTCGTCGGCAATCATCAGTTCAGGATCCGGTGCCAGCATCATGGCAATCATGATGCGCTGGCCCATACCGCCGGAGACTTCGTGCGCGTAACGTTGTGCCACTTTATGCGGCTCACGGATTTTCACCTGATCAAGCAGTTCAATGGCGGCGTTCATCGCCTGTTTATTCGAGCCACCTTTGTGCGTCTGCCACGCTTCGGCCACCTGTTTGCCAACCGGCATCACCGGGTTGAGCGAGTATTTCGGATCCTGAAGGATAAAGCCGACGCGCTTTCCGCGTATCTGGCGCATCTGTTTTTCACTGGCATTACGCAGATCAATGCCGTCGAAAGAGAGCGTTTCCGCGCGGCATTTCGCGCTGGACGGCAACAGGTTCATCAGACAGCGTGCGGTCAGGGATTTTCCCGAACCGCTTTCGCCCACGATGCCGAATTTTTCCTTGCCCAGAGAGAGTGAAACGCCGCGAACGGCATCAAAACTGCCGCTGTTGGTCTGGAAGGTAATATGCAGATCTTTGATATCAACCAGCATCATTTCTCCTTAGGATCGAGGACGTCGCGCAGCCCGTCGCCGAGGAAGTTAAACGCCAGAGACGTCACGAAAATAGCAATCGCCGGGATCAGTGGCACCCACCATTCGCTGAACAGGAAACGGCGTGCGGTCGCAATCATCGCGCCCCATTCCGGCGACGGCGGTTGTGCGCCCATGCCCAAAAATCCGAGGCTGGCGGCGGTGATAATGATTGAACTCATGTCCAGCGTGATGCGCACGACCAGACTTGGCACGCACAGCGGCATGATATGGCGCAGCACAATGCGGGCGGGCGTCGCACCGGTCAGACGGCAGGCAGCAATGTAATCCGTGCCGCGCACCTGCATGGTTTCGGCGCGTGCCAGACGGGCATACGGCGGCCAGGCTGTGAGGGCGATGGCGAGAATGGCGCTTTCGATGCCGGGCCTGAGTGCCGCCACGAAAGCCAGCGCCAGAATCAGACGCGGGAAGGCCAGAAAGATGTCGGTGATGCGCATCAGTATGCGATCCAGCAATCCTCCGGCGTAGCCCGCGACACAGCCGATCAGCAGGCCAACCGGCGCGACAATCGCCACGACGATAATCACCATGCCGAGCGTGATGCGTCCGCCGTACAGAATGCGGCTCAGCGTGTCACGACCCAGCTCATCGGTGCCGAGCCAGTGCAGGGACGACGGTTTCGCCAGACGGTGCGCCAGATCCTGCGCACCCGGATCATAGCCGGTCAGCCACGGCGCACAGATTGAAATCAGCAGAACCACCAGCACGGTAAACAGGCCGGTGATCGCCAGTGGATTCTTGCGCAGGCCGAGCCAGATGCGGTATCTGCGTCCCCAGACCGCTTGTCTGCGGGTGTGAGGCGTATCCGCCAGCAGCCAGGCGCGGCTGCCTGCGCGGGGTTGCGATGTGACAGGTAAAATGCTCATGTTACTCGGGGATCCAATAGTCGGTAGAGAAGGTCGGCCAGCAGGTTAAGCAGCACGTAAATGGCGCCAATCAGCAACGTAGAGCCGATCACCGGGTTCATATCGGCGTTCATCAATGACACGGTGAGATATTGCCCGAGGCCCGGCCACGAGAAGACGTTTTCCGTGACGACGGCGCCCTCGAGTAAACCGGCGTAAGTCAGGGCCAGAACCGTAATCAGCTGCACGCCCACGGTCGGAAACGCGTGTTTCCAGATGACACGCTGTGCTGACAACCCTTTGGCGCGCGCGGTGATGACGTATTCGCCACCGAGCGCGTTGAGCATGAAAGTGCGGGTCATACGTGTGATGTAGGCCATGCTGAAATACGCGAGGATCAGAACTGGCTGAGCCATGTGCGCCAGCGCATCCCAAAATGCCCCCATATCGCCTGCGATCAGCGAATCGACCGTCAGTAAACCGGTGACCTGCGGGATCATGTCCTGATAGATGATGTCCTGACGGCCCGGGCCGGGCGCGATGCCTAACGCGGAGTAGAAGATCAGCAGGCTGAGCAGCGCGAGCACAAACACCGGCAGGGAGTGGCCGGCCAGACACACCACGCGGATGGTCTGGTCAATCCAGCTTCCCTGACGCGTTGCCGCCCAGACGCCCAGCGGAATGCCGACGATGGCCGCAATAATTATCGCCGCCGTGGCCAGTTCGAGCGTGGCCGGGAAGAAACGCGCGATATCGGTCGTGACCAGATTGGACGTCAGGGCAGACCGGCCTAAGTCACCGTGAAAGACCTGACTGATGTAATGAAAGAACTGCATCCAGAGGGGCTGATCCAGCCCCATTTCATGACGAACCCGTTCGACGACTGCCTGCGGTGCATTGTCGCCCACCGCAGCCAGAACCGGGTCCGTCGGCATGACGCGACCTATAAAGAAAGTCACCACCGACAGACCAAACAAAGTAAGACAAACGCTGATGCAGGTACTCAGAAATCCATTGAGTCTCTTGCTCACGCTTTAACAACCTTCTCGTAAGGGCTGGTGCTCATTACAGTTAATACCACACCGGAAATCACGTTACGGCAGGCGGCGGTCATGGTCGGTTGCAGCATGATGGCAAACGGGCTGTTTTCCATATGTTTGGTCTGCAATTCTTCGTAGAGTTTGATGCGGGTGGCCGGATCTGATTCTTTCAGCGCCTGAGTGCTGAGGTCAGAGATTGATTTATCCTGCCAGCTGCAACGCCACGCCAGCGTGCGGCTTTTTGCGGCATCGGTGTTATCCGGGTTGCTGCAAAACGCTTCGGCGTTAGAGTTTGGATCAAAGTAGTCCGCACCCCATTGGGTCATAGCCAGCTGTTGCTGACGCGCACGCATTTTGGTCAGTACCTGACGGCTTTCTGCCGCGAGCAGCGTCACTTTGATCCCGACTTCGGCGAGGTTAGATTGCAATGCCTGCACGATGTCAGAAGAAGGCGACGCGGAATAGTGATCGAGCGTGATTTCAAACCCGTTCGGGAAACCGGCTTCGGCCAGCAGCGCTTTGGATTTCGCCACGTCGCGTTTGTACATGATGGTGTTCACCGCCGCCGGGAACCCTTCAGGCAGGAAGCTCTGATGGATTTTGTGCGTCAGCGGCACGATATGCTGCTGAATGTTTTCGTAATCGATCGCCCATTTGATCGCCTGCCAGACCTGCGGTTTCGCCAGGTTCGGGTGCGCGGTATTGGCGGAAAGCATGAATGTTCCGGCAATGCCTTTCTGAACCAGCGTGAAGTTTTTATCTTTCAGCAGCGGACGCAGCTGTTCGGTGGTCAGGTTACGTGCGATATCGATATCGCCTTTTTGCAACATCAGCAGCTGGGCAGACGGGTCGATAATGTGGCGCATGATGATGCGCTGGATTTTGCCCGCGTGCGGGTTGTTCTTGTTGCTTTCGAGAATAACGGATTCACTGACTTTCCAGTCACGCAGTTTGAAGGCACCGGAACCGGCGCTGTTTTTCTTCAGCCAGGCGTTACCTAAATCCTCACCGGCCTGATTCGCCAGACAGGCGGATTTCTGCACGATGCTGCCGACGTTGGCGGTCAGGCAATATAAGAGGAAGGATTCGGAAGCGGGTTCAGCGGTTTTGATCACCAGAGTTTCGGCGTCTGGTGCAGTAATCAGGCTGTCAACGTTGTCTTTGGTGTAACCAAACTGGTTGATGATGTAGGCCGGGCTTTTATCCAGTTTGACCACGCGTTGCAGGGAGAACGCGGCATCTTCAGCGGTAACCGGTTTGCCGTCGGCCCATTTGGCTTTCGGATCCAGTTTGAAGGTGAAGGTTTTTTTATCGTCAGAAGCGGTCCATGAAAGGGCCAGATCGCCTTCGATTTCATCAGGGGAGGCCAGCTTGGGTTTCACCAGTTGCTGATACATATTGCCGGTAATTTCGCTGCCCACGGACTCGAAGCTTTCATGCGGGTCAAGGCTGGTAATGATGTCGAGTTGGATCGCCATCACCAGAATCGAGGCGGGCGTGGCCGCAAACACGGAATCAAATTTAAGGTATGACAGCACAGGTATTGCAGAAAAACCGGTAACAAATTGACGCCTGGTAACCATAACTACTCCCATCGTGTTGATATATAAAAGTAAAATTAAAAATTACGTTGTCAGACCCTTGACTTAAACTCAGGCAACTGGCTTAAATGAAAAAACGTTGCTTTGCACCTGTCGACGTTTCGTATCGAAAAAACTAATCTGAAGCGTACTGTGTTTGTTCTTCGCTGGTGCAATCGTTCGCAGGTGATGCACTTCGTCTGAGCAAATCTCCGTTGTCTTAGTCATGCTTAATCAAAGGTAGACCTTTTTTATGAATAACGTAGCGCACGGAACTGAAGAATTAATGCCGGTATTTGATGGACATAACGATGTTTTGTTACAGCTTTGGAAAGAACATCGTCAAAATCCTGAACGCGCATTCCTTCAGGGACCCGCCAGCGGACAATTAGACCTGCCGCGCTGTCGTGAAGCGGGCTTTGCCGGCGGGCTGTTTGCCGCGTGGGTACCCACTCCAGATATTGATCTTGCAAATAGCGTGCCTGATCGCTCAGTCGACACGCGATTCCTTGTGGAAGGTACTCAAAAACATCCTGATTTTTCTCCGACACCTTCTTTCGATTTTGCACGTGATGTCACATTTGGCATGATGGCTTTTTTGCTCAGAATTGAAGAACAGTCGCAAGGAAAGGTGAAAATTTGCCGCACGGCGCAGGAAATCCGTCACTCCATCGATAACCATGCATTAGCTGTGGTGATGCACATCGAAGGAGCGGAGGCGATTGATGAGGATTTGTATAATCTGGACGTGTTGTACAGCATGGGGCTGCGCTCTCTGGGGCCGGTCTGGAGCCGTCCGAACATTTTCGGTCACGGCGTGCCGTTCAAATATCAAACCTCGCCGGATACCGGCCCGGGGCTGACGGAAGCGGGCGTCCGGCTGGTGAAAGCCTGCAATCAGAAACGCATCATGATTGATCTGTCGCACCTCAATGAAAAAGGCTTCTGGGAAATTGCCCAGCTGAGTGATGCGCCGCTGGTCGCCAGCCATTCCAATGCGTTCAGCATCTGCCCGCAGTCACGCAATCTGACCGACAAACAGCTGGCTGCTATCAAAGAGAGCAACGGTTTCGTCGGCCTGAACTTTGCCGTGCCGTTCCTGCGTGAAGACGGTAAAAGAAGCGACGATACCGGCACCGACATTATGGTGCGCCATGTGGATTATCTGGTGGAACATCTGGGCGAAGACAACGTGGGCTTTGGCTCGGATTTTGACGGCGCGTCAATGGCACCGTTCTTGTCGGATGTGCGCGGTTTGCCTGTGCTGGTCAATGCGCTGCGTGAAGCGGGTTACGGGCAGGCGCTGCTGGAGAAGATTTGCTACAAAAACTGGGTTAACGTTCTGGAAAGAACCTGGGGAAAATAACGTTCGCTGAGAACCACGCAGCGACGTGAATTGCAGAAAGTAAAAAGGCAGCCCTGAAAGGCTGCCTTTTGTATTTCAGCGTTAGTCAGACTTATTTGAAGAAGTCTGCGCTTACGGTCAGGTTGCCGCCGCTTTTGTTCTGCCACTGACGGGTAATGTGGTAGAACTTGGCGCCTTTCGCCGCAGCACGGTTCGCCACTTCCTGAGAAACGTCGGTGGTGCTGTTGAAGTGGCCGGTGAAGGTAGTGGAATCGAACGGAACCATCTGAGCAGCGGTGACGTCGTTCACTTCCTGAATTTTAGCCCCGTTAGTTGCCGTGACGGTGTAACGCTGGCCGGTAGAAGACTGCGTTTCGAAGAAACGGCCTACTGAACGGCTTGGGCTGCCAGAAGAAGCCACGCCCGGGATCTCAACTTTCTTCGCTGCTGCACCGCCTGCTGCCAGCGCCGCTTTACCCGCTTCGGAATCAGCAGGAATGGCATCCGGAGACTGAACTACGCGTTTAGGTGCATCTTTTTTATAAATGAACGCAGTGATGTACTGGTTGCCGCCGCTGTTGGCATCAATCTGGCGCACGATGAAGAAGGAGTAAGCCCCTTTCTGTTTCGCGGCCTGAGTAATAGCATCATTAACGTCTGGCTGGCTGCGGTAGAAACCGCTGACAGTCACAGTATCAAAAGGCTCAAGGCCGTACGCGACGTCTTTCGGAAGCTCTACAACGCCGTTAATCACGCGGTAATGCGGGTCATTGCTGACTTCAGGCGCATCTTTTTTATAGATATCTGCAACTACGCGCCAGTTACCGCTATTGTTAGTGGTATTGGTATCTTGAATATAGAAATAATCTGCACCCAGCGTATCGGCACGGCGGGAGACGGCGTCAGACGCGTCGCCCAGCGTGTTAAATCGCCCGGTAATAACAATGCGATCAAAAGGCTTGATGGCTGCTGCTTTCTGCGGGCTAATTTCCTGCGCGGCATGTGCTGCGTACAGCGCAGAAATAGAAAACAGGGCCGATGCGATGATCGTTTTTGTCAGCTTCATAAAAAATCCTTTCACCTTGCGCTGTAATGTTGAAACGTGCTGAATTCTTGATGTGTAACAGGTTAGCGGCCGATTATTGCATGTAACAATGCTGAGTGTCTCAGCAATTTATGGCAATAATGCGAGCGGCATCGTGATATCACACCTCTTTTTTTACTGTCCCTAACTTATATAAGTTTGATGAATAAACCAAGTAGTGAAATAAATGTTAATTATTCACTATTTTCTAACTTTTATGCCCGCGCCGGGCGGGGTAGAGTGAGACTTACCTGAGTGATTGATCCGGTATAAATAGGATTATCAGGTGAAATAAAGGCCTGTTTCTCACGGTTTGCAGCAGGTTTGCGGACCATATCAATTTTTTTATTATTAATTGCCTGACTATCGCTGCGATACGTAGATTATTGATTAGATATTCAGTAGGTTATACCCAGCCTGCAAAAACAGATTTTCGGTCGTTTATATAACCGACAGGCTGGTAATTGAATTGTTATGTCGATGACACAAATCATCAATGAAAAGGGTGAAGGGAATACTATGCGTATTGGTGTACCAAAAGAGCGGTTGACCAATGAAGCCAGGGTTGCAGCCACGCCGAAGACGGTGGAACAGTTGCTCAAACTCGGCTTCACGGTGGCTATCGAACAGGGTGCCGGTAAGTTAGCCAGCTTTGAAGATTCCGCGTATGAAGAAGCGGGGGCCTCGGTCGTCACTGGCGATGATGTATGGCAATCAGATATCGTTTTGAAGGTCAATGCGCCTGAAACCGATGAAATTGACAAATTACAGGCAGGAACCACGCTGGTCAGCTTTATCTGGCCTGCGCAAAATCCTGAACTGATCCAAAAATTGGCCGACCGTCAGGTGACGGCGATGGCAATGGATTCTGTGCCACGTATTTCCCGCGCGCAATCTCTGGATGCCCTGAGCTCGATGGCTAACATCGCCGGTTACCGTGCGATTGTTGAAGCTGCACATGAATTTGGCCGTTTCTTCACCGGGCAAATCACCGCCGCCGGTAAAGTTCCGCCTGCAAAAGTCATGATTATCGGTGCCGGTGTGGCTGGCCTTGCTGCCATCGGTGCAGCAGGCAGCCTTGGTGCCATTGTTCGTGCGTTTGATACCCGCCCTGAAGTTAAGGAGCAGGTGCAAAGTATGGGCGCTGAGTTCCTGGAACTGGACTTCGAAGAAGAAGCGGGCAGCGGTGACGGCTACGCGAAAGTGATGTCCGAAGCGTTCATCAAAGCGGAAATGGCGCTGTTTGCAGCTCAGGCTGAAGAAGTGGATATCATCGTGACTACCGCGCTGATCCCGGGCCGCCCGGCACCTAAGCTCATCACCAAAGAAATGGTCGCCTCCATGAAACCGGGCAGCGTGATTGTCGATCTGGCGGCGCAAACCGGCGGTAACTGTGAACTGACCGTTGCCGACAAAATCACCACGACTGAAAACGGTGTGAAGATCATCGGTTACACCGATCTGCCAAGCCGCCTGCCAACACAGTCTTCGCAACTGTACGGCACCAACCTGGTTAACCTGCTGAAACTGCTGTGCAAAGAGAAAAACGGCGAAATCGAAATTGATTTCGAAGATACCGTTGTGCGCGGCGTGACTGTGGTGAAAACCGGCGAAGTCACCTGGCCTGCGCCACCGATTCAGGTTTCTGCACAGCCACAAGCTGCGAAAGCCGCTGAACCTGTAGTAAAAGCAGAAGCTAAACCGGCTAACCCGTGGACCAAATTCATCATCATGGCCGTCGCCATCGTGCTGTTTGGCTGGCTGGCCAATGTTGCTCCGAAAGAATTCCTTTCTCACTTTACCGTTTTCGCGCTGTCCTGCGTGGTCGGTTATTACGTGGTTTGGAATGTCAGTCATGCGTTGCATACCCCGTTAATGTCGGTCACTAACGCCATTTCAGGGATCATCGTGGTGGGTGCCGTGCTGCAAATCGGTCATGGCGGTTGGGTCAGTTTCCTGTCCTTTATTGCCGTTCTGATTGCCAGTATCAATATTTTCGGCGGATTCACCGTCACTCAGCGCATGCTGAAGATGTTTCGCAAGAACTAAGGGGTAACATATGTCTGGGGGTTTAGTTACAGCAGCATATATTGTTGCCGCTATTCTGTTTATTTGCAGCCTTGCGGGGCTGTCAAAACATGAAACGTCAAAGCAGGGTAACATTTTCGGTGTCACCGGGATGGCTATCGCGCTGATCGCCACCATTCTGGGGCCAGACTCCGGCAATGTAGGCTGGATCATCGTGGCGATGGTGATTGGTGGTGCAATTGGCGTATATCTGGCTCGCAAAGTCGAAATGACGGAAATGCCTGAGCTGGTGGCAATCCTTCACAGCTTCGTGGGTCTGGCGGCGGTTCTGGTGGGCTTTAACAGCTATCTGGATCACGGCGCTGTACCGATGGAAGGCGTGATGGAGAACATCCATCTGACCGAAGTGTTCCTCGGCATCTTCATCGGTGCGGTGACCTTCACCGGTTCGATTGTGGCGTTTGGCAAACTGCGCGGGATTTTCTCTTCCAAACCGCTCGCACTGCCACACCGTCACAAGCTGAATCTGGCGGCGCTGGTCGTTTCTTTCCTGCTGATGGTAACGTTCGTTCGTACCGATAGCGTGGGCCTGCAAGTTCTGGCACTGCTTATCATGACCATTATTGCCCTGGGTTTCGGCTGGCATCTGGTTTCTTCCATCGGTGGTGCGGATATGCCGGTGGTCGTTTCCATGCTGAACTCCTATTCCGGTTGGGCCGCGGCGGCCGCAGGTTTCATGCTGAGCAACGACCTGCTGATCGTCACCGGTGCGCTGGTGGGTTCTTCCGGTGCGATTCTGTCCTACATCATGTGTAAAGCGATGAACCGTTCGTTCATCAGCGTGATTGCGGGTGGTTTCGGTACTGACGGTTCTTCTACCGGCGATGCGGAAGAAATGGGCGAATACCATGAAGCGTCAGCCGAAGAAGTGGCCGACATGCTGAAAAACGCCAGCTCAGTGATCATCACCCCGGGCTATGGCATGGCGGTGGCACAGGCACAATATCCTGTACACGACATCACGGCTAAACTGCGTGCGAAAGGTATCAAAGTCCGTTTTGGTATTCACCCGGTGGCCGGGCGTTTACCGGGCCACATGAACGTGCTCCTGGCTGAAGCAAAAGTCCCGTATGACATCGTGCTGGAAATGGACGAGATCAACGACGACTTTAGCAATACCGACGTGGTGCTGGTGATCGGTGCGAATGACACGGTGAACCCGGCCGCGCAGGAAGATCCGCGCAGCCCGATCGCCGGCATGCCGGTGCTGGAAGTGTGGAAAGCGCAGAACGTTATCGTATTTAAACGTTCAATGAACACCGGTTATGCCGGCGTACAGAACCCGCTGTTCTTCAAAGAAAATACGCAAATGCTGTTTGGCGATGCGAAAGAAAGCGTGGAGAAAATCCTGCGCGCGCTGTAATTCTCCATCAGTAACTCAGTAATGAAAAAGGCCAGTCTGTTGACTGGCCTTTGTTTTATCCGTTGTTCAGACGTTATTCGTCGTCATCTTCTTCGTCATCGTCCGACGTAATAGGGCACTCGAAATCATCGGGCTTAATGGCCAGCAAATCACATTTCAGATGGTCGATCACCTGTTCTGTGGTATTGCCCAGAAACGCCGCAGACAACCCGGTACGCCCGATAGACCCCAGCACCACCACACCCGCTTGCAGATGCTCCGCAAGATCAGGAATGACTTCTTCCGGCAGGCCTTTTTCCACATGCGTGAATTTTTCGTCGAGCTGGAATTTCTGGCGTAGCGCTTTCATCGCAATCAGATGCTGACCGCGTATCGCGTCGTTGTAAACGCTGGGGTCAAAATCGGGAAGTTCGATGGCAATGTTAATGGGTGTCACAGGATATGCGCCGACCAGATGGACTTCGGTCTGATTCACATGGCTGGCGAGTTCGATGGTCTCTTTCACCAGTTTGATGTTGAGCGGGTCGTGATACGGCTCTTCGCTGGAAAGGTTAACGGCAACCACCGCTTTACCGCCTTCCGGCCACGGCTGGTCTTTCACCATCCAGACCGGACAAGGGCATTTGCGCAGCAAATTCCAGTCCGTCGGAGTGAAAATAACGGATTCCAGACGGTCATGCTGATGGGCCATTTTCAGAAGCAAATCATGATTTCCGGAAATCACTTCCTGAATAATCGCTTCAAAAGGTTTGTTGTGCCAGACGACTTTCACATCAATCGGAATGCCCGCGTCGACATAATAGTGGCATTGCTCTTTGATCCATTCTTCTCTTTCGCTGATCACGCTCTGGCGCATGCTGGTTCGCTCATCCGGCGAAAGCATGGTCGTCATTTCGTACGAAAAGTCATAAATGGACAGGAAAGCTTTGATGCGGCCACCGTTACGCTGCACCAGATAAACGGCACGACGCAGTGCGGGTTGGTCATCCTGATTGGGGTCTATAGCAACCAGTAAATTCTGATACTTAGCCATGGGGACTCCTTAACACCTGTAAGAGAACGGCGGTCAGTGTATTAAGTACAGAGTAAACCAAGATTAAGCAATCGGACAGAGGAGAAATTGAGTCGGATCAACAAATTATTCCTTGAATGATCCGACGCCAATCTATTAGAAGAAAATCAAAACGGTCAGGCAGAAACGGGGGCAGACTGTCCGGCTAACTGAGAAAGCATTTCGTGATTCTCAATCGTAATGTATTTGCCTTTAACACTCAGCATTTCTGATTTTTGGAAACGGCCCAGCAGACGGCTGATGGTTTCAACGGTCAGGCCGAGATAGTTGCCGATGTCACCACGGGTCATGGTCAGGCGGAATTCGCGCTGAGAGAAGCCACGTTGTGCAAAACGGCGGGAGAGGTTGTAGATAAACGCCGCCAGTCTTTCTTCAGCATTTTTCTTCGACAACAGCAGGATCATGTCCTGGTCGCCTTTGATCTCACCGCTCATCAGGCGCATCATTTGCTGGCGCAGATTTGGCATTTTCCCGGAGAGGTCATCAAGTGTCTCAAACGGAATTTCACAAACCATGGACGTTTCCAGAGCCTGTGCGAAACTTGGGTGCTGCAAACCACCAATAGCATCAAAACCGACTAAATCGCCTGCCAGATGGAAACCGGTAATCTGTTCGTCACCTTGTTCAGTGATGGTATAGCTTTTGATGGTCCCTGAACGGATGGCATAAAGGGATTTCAGTTCATCACCGGCTTTAAACAATGCCTGACCTTTTTGGATCGGCTTTTTCCTTTCGATGATGTTATCCAGCTGATCGAGTTCATGCTCGTTCAGGGTGAAAGGAATACAAAGCTGGCTGATGCTACAGTCCTGACAATGGATTGCACAGCCACCAGATTGGATACGTCGAATAATACGTTTTTCTGGGATCATGATAGTCACTCTGGCAATATTGATATGGGTCAATTTTAACATCTTTTGCAGCGAGTGATAAGTAGCTGAATGGAGCGAAAAGAGCGAAATGTTAAAAAACCCCGATTTTAAACAGGTTTTTTTTCGGAATATTTTGATCTGAACTGGGAATTAAGTCGAATTGAGAATCAATGAGATTTAAAACTGCGTCAAATTATCCGTTAAAATTATAATTCTATTTTAATGAATTAGCCGTCTGAATCAATTTATAGCAACCTAAGGATATTCTCTGACGAAGAATTATTCGCGGGCGTGAGATTCAATTTCCACCCATAATTTGCCGCGCGAGATTATGGCACAAAATGCCACCTGCCAACGACTTTGATACCCATTCGCTTCGCAACCGCATACAATGCGCAGATTCGTTTAGCTTTCGTTTAACTTTAGGAAAGGTGTAATGCAGTCTGATTCTCTGGGATTCCCATTCGAAACGACCGTGGTTTTTGTTGTCGTGGCCGTCGCCGCGCTGCTGATTGATATCTTCGCGCATCGCAGCCACAAACCGATTGGCCTGAAAAGCGCTTCAATCTGGACCGTCTTCTGGATTGCTGTTTCTCTCAGCTTCGCCGGTTTTTTGTATATCCATCATGGCAAAGAAGTCGCCAGCCTGTTTCTGACCGGTTACGCACTGGAGCAGGTATTGTCCGTGGACAACCTGTTCGTGATTATGGCGATTTTTGCCTGGTTTAAAGTGCCCGATGGTTATCGTCATCGCATTCTTTACTGGGGCGTCATCGGTGCCATCGTTTTCCGCGGGATTTTCGTGGTGATCGGCACCAGCCTCCTGGCGCTGGGGCCGTGGGTTGAAATGGTGTTTGCCGTTGTCATTTTGTGGACGGCGATCCTGATGATGCGCGCTGGTAACGATGATGAAGAGAATGATGATTACTCGGATCACATCGCTAACCGTCTGGTGCGCCGCTTCTTCCCGGTGTTCCCGAAACTGGTGGGGCCGCATTTTCTGGTCAGCAGCGAGCAGGTCGAAGCTGAACTGGCGAAACCGGAAAATCAGGGCTTCAGCTTTACCGTGAAGAAGGGTGTACGCTACGCGACGCCGCTGTTGCTGTGTATTGCCGTTGTGGAAATCTCCGACCTGATGTTTGCTTTTGACAGCGTGCCTGCGGTCATTGCCGTCAGCCGCGAACCGCTGATTGTTTATTCCGCCATGATGTTCGCCGTGCTGGGCTTACGTACGATGTATTTCGTACTAGAAGCGCTGCGCAAATATCTGGTGCATCTGGAAAAATCTGTGATTTTCCTGCTGTTTTTTGTTGCAGCAAAACTGGCGCTGAACTCAAGTAATCATCTGTGGCATCACGGGATAGAAATTGAGGCGTTAACCAGTCTTTACGTGGTGCTGGGTGTGCTGGCGCTGGGAATTGTGGCCAGCTTACTTTTCCCTGGCAAAAAAGAATCTGCCTAGTTTCTAATCCGTAATTCGCTGGTCAGTTCCATAAAAAAACGCTGCTATTGCAGCGTTTTTCTTTTCTGTTTTCAGAATCCTCAGGGCGTTACACGTCGCCTTCGTTATCTTTTTCCACCGCTTCATGAATGCGATCCAGCATGTCCGGAAAAGCCGACTGCACACGGCTCCAGCTCGGAATAAACGGTTTTTCACTCGGCGTATCCACAAACGCCTGACCGGCTTCCATGATCGCGCCGGAGAAGAGTTCTACTGCGGATTCTTCACTGTGGCGGTCAAACGACAGGCCATTCATCCGCGCATCATTCTCAAAACTGTCAATCATATCCAGCGCGTTGCGGTAATAGGTAGCTTTCAGAATACGGAACGACTCGCTGGTGATATTCACGCCGAGAATTGCCATCTTACGGTACAGCGCTTTGGTGATATCAATACTCATGCGCTGCAAACCGTTGGTGGCGTCATCTTCTGACATCGGCTGATGCTTGTGATCGTAATTATCAGCGATGTCTACCTGACAGATACGGCGCGTTGCGGTATTGCGGTGAAGTTCGGACAACACACCGATTTCCAGACCCCAGTCGCTGGGAATGCGCAAATCATTCAGAACGTGCGTACGCATGGCGAATTCACCGGAAAGCGGATAGCGGAAGGTACGCAGATATTCCAGAAAATCCGAATGACCATAAACAATTTGCAGCGATTTGAGCAGCGGGAACACGAGCAGACGCCCGACGCGGCCGTTAAATTTCCCGTCCGCCACACGGGCGTAATAGCCCTTGCAGAAATCGTAATGGAAATTCGGGTTTGCCACCGGATACATCAGACGCGCCAGCATGTCGCGGCTGTAGGTGACAATGTCACAATCGTGCAGCCCGACCACCGAGGTGCGGCGCGATGCCAGCGTATACCCGGCGCAGAACCACACGTTGCGGCCTTTGCCCGGTTCATTTGGCGACAGATTTTCTTTTTTAAGCTCTTCATCCAGCGCCTTCAGACGCGGGCCGTCATTCCACAAAATACGGTGACGCTGCGGCAGGCGGGAAAAAAACTCGCGGGCAAATAAAAACTGATCGCGGTCTGCGCGATCTAAACCTATTACGATTTCTTCCAGATAGGGGACTTTTGTCAGCTCATCAACAATATGGGTCAGCGCCGGGCCTTCAAGTTCAGAAAACAATGAAGGTAATATTAATCCCATTGAACGGCGGCCTGAAAACACCTGCAAATCGTATTCCAGTTCTTCAACTTTACGGTTAGTCAGGTTATGAAAATTAGTGATTACACCATCCTGATAAAAATCGCTCATACGGTATTCTCCAATTTTAGAATAGATAAAATTATTGGAAGTCTTATCGGTAAAACAAAGAGCAATAAACAATG
The DNA here is from genome assembly GCF_019200965.1 of Rahnella sp. PD12R. Taxonomy (NCBI): domain Bacteria; kingdom Pseudomonadati; phylum Pseudomonadota; class Gammaproteobacteria; order Enterobacterales; family Yersiniaceae; genus Rahnella; species Rahnella sp. PD12R. The sequence goes on from NZ_JAHTMS010000008.1 coordinate 94,231, forward strand.
CAAAACCCGGCATTGAATAAACAACTTTCCCTTTAACGCCTCCCTTTAGGGAAGGGTAATAAAATGATTCAGCCCCTGGCTCCAGCCGTGCGGGCCAAACTCCGTGGTACGAAATACCCGTGAGCCGTTCCCGTCGTTCACCGGCATCTGATGCTCGTGATAGCCTTTAATCACCACGGCGTAATCCACGGTCTCCAGCATCGATAAATCGTTCGGACCATCTCCCAGCCCGATACTGGCGACCGGCACGCCGCGCTGTTGCCGGTACAGTTGCGACAGCCATTGCACCGCCTGACCTTTTCCGGCGTCGGTGCCCATGATTCCGGCGTCGGTGCCCATGACATGCCAGAAGCGGCCGCCGCGCGTAAGCGCCAGACCTTCACGGGACAGGCACTTTTTCAGATGTGCAAAATCCAGATCGTTACCAAACCACACCAGCGGTTCGGACGCTTCGCGCTGCATCGCCAGTTCAGCCTGTGCTTCAGATAAGCCCGTCCAGACTGCGACCTGTTTTGGCGTGACGTCACCAAAGCCGCGAAACTCAAAATCATAACGCTGGCGCAAATCGACCAGCGCCTGACGGATATCGCTGTAACGGGCACCCATGACGTGAACCGGTTCCTGTTCATGCGTTTGCCAGCCGGGCGGCAGGTGGATAATCGCCCCGTTTTCTGCAATAAAAGGCTGATGCGTTAAGTGCAGGGCGGTCTGTAATGCCGCGACCTCGGCGGAGGTTTTACTGGTGGTCAGAATTAACGGGACATTCGCGGCAGCCAGTTTATCCAGCCACGGCTGCGCGGGTTTCCAGCTGTAATCGTGATGGTCGAGCAGTGATCCATCCAGGTCTGTGAAAATAATTAAGGGATCATCAAGGTACGGCATCTTTTCTCCTCAATTTGACGGGGTTACAGAAGCGCATTGGTCGGAATGCTTTTCTGCCCCAGCAGCTAAGTATAGATTCAAAAATGACTTTTACCGGTTATCCGGCTATTTCAGAATTCTTTACCGGCGTTCATCAGACGGAACCCGGCTTTACCCGCAGGGCATTTGCAGGGATAATTTACCCCGGTCCCACCGCTGAAAAAGAGGTAAGAAATGAGCGATGATGATGATTTATTCAGTCAGGAAATGGCGGGAGTGCAGCCTCTGGCGTCGGATAAACGGGTGGTCTACCTCAGGAACTCAGCCACAGGGAATAAACCGGAAAGCGGTGATGCCGCCGAAAAGCGTGAAAATCCGCTGACCACCGGTTTTCTGAATATCCAGCCGTGCGACGAGCCGCTGGAATACAAACACGACGGCGTACAGCAGGGCGTGCTCGACAAACTCCGGCAGGGGAAATATCCGCTGGAAGCCAGCCTGAACTTGCTGCGTAAACCGGTCGAACAGTGCCGGCAGGAGCTTTTTGCTTTCTTCTGTCAGGCGCAGGCGGAGAATTTACGCACCCTGTTAATCATTCATGGCCGTGGCCGGGATGACGAAAGCCACGCCAATATCGTGCGCAGCTACGTCGCCAAGTGGCTGAAACAGCTTGATGACGTGCAGGCTTTCAGCGTGGCAATCCAGAAAGACGGCGGTGCGGGCGCCTGCTACGTTGCGCTGAAGAAAACAGCGCAGGCCAAACAGGAAAACTGGGAGCGCCACGCCAAGCGCAGCCGCTGACCCGAAAACTTTGACAGAAACTTTGTTGCGTCGTGGTTTAAGCGCGACCCCTTAATGTCCTGATACTTTTTCTGCCCGGCAACGGGCACTCAACTGAGCCATTTTCATGTTTTCAAAACCGGTTTATGTAGGTTGCACACTGTTGCTGTGTGCGGTGAGTCTGCTGTCTGCCTGCGATGGTGGCGCATCTGATGCAAAAGATGCGCTGGTGATTGAAGGGAAAACCATGGGCACGTTTTACCGTGTCAGCCTGGCGGGAGTGGATAAAAACCGGGAAGCCTCGCTGCGTGAACAAATCGAAGCGCAGCTCAAAGAGGACGATCACGAGCTGTCGACCTACAAAGAAGACTCGGTTTTATCGCGTTTTAACCAGTATCAGGGCAACGTGCCGCAACCGGTCAGCGCGGGAATGGCGGACGCCGTGGTGACGTCAATGCGCATTGGTCAGCTGACCGGCGGCGCGATGGACATTACCGTCGGACCGCTGGTAAATCTGTGGGGTTTCGGCCCGGATAAACAGCCGGTGAAAATGCCGACGCCGGAACAGATTGCGGATGCCCGTCAGCGCACGGGTTTACAACATCTGAAAGTGATCCAGCAGAGTGACGGGCAATATCTGCAAAAAGATTTGCAGGGGATGTATGTCGATCTCTCGACCGTTGGCGAAGGTTACGCGACCGATCATCTGGCGCGCCTGATTGAAGGTAACGGTATCAGTAATTATCTGGTGTCGGTGGGCGGTGCGGTGGTTTCACGCGGACACAATCCGAAGGGTAATCCCTGGCAGGTGGCGATTCAGAAACCGACGGACAAAGAGACGGCGGTGCAGGCGATTGTCGATTTGCAGGGCATGGGGATCAGCACCTCCGGCAGCTACCGTAATTACTACGAGCTGAACGGCAAACGGCTGTCGCACATTATCGACCCGGCGACCGGTTCGCCGATCACCCATAAGCTGGTTTCTGCGACCGTGATTGCGCCAACCGCGCTGGAAGCGGATGGCTGGGACACCGGCCTGATGGTGCTGGGCACCCACAAAGCGCTGGCGCTGGCGGAGAAAGAACATCTGGCGGTGTATCTCATCACCAAAGAGGGCGACACGTTCAAAACCTACATGTCGCCGCAGTTCAAAGCCTACCTGAAAGATCCGGAATAACCGTTTTACAGCGTTCCGTGCAGTTTCCCGGCCAGAAAATCGAGAAACACGCGTAACGCCGGAGACTGACCTTTGTGGCTGGCATACAGCGCCGAAATCTCAGACGGCGGTGTTTGCCAGTCCGGCAGAAAATAGTGCAGCCTTCCTGACGCTAAATCCTCTTTGCACGCCGTTTCCGGCAGCAGTGCAACGCCCAATCCGTCCACTGCGGCCTGACGCAGCACCAGCAGATTATTGCTGATCATCTTCGGCGTTAATTCTACTTTGCGGGTACCGTCTTGCGGATGCGACAGTTCCCAGTGGCTCGCCGCCCACGGCGTTTTGCGCACCAACGTTGGCAGATAACTCAGCTGATCCGCTGAGGGGGCGGACGTCAGCGCTGCAATAAACGCCGGGCTGGCAACCAGCACGTAGCGAAGCAGGCCGAGCGCTTTACGGTACAAACCGGAATCATCGAGCGGCTCGCTGTGCGAATGCACGGTGACGTCGAAATTCTCCTCCAGCAAATCCACCGACCGGTTGATGGCCAGAAGCTCCAGCTGGATATCGGGAAACCGGGTCAGAAATTCCGTCATCAGCGGAGCGACCACCATTTCCGCCATCATCACCGGCGTACACACGCGCAGCAGCCCGCGCGGGTTTTGCTGCAAATCGTCGATGACCTGCCGCGCCGCCTGGGCCTGTTGCAGTAATTTCTGGCATTCAACCGCGTAGCATTCACCCAAGCTGGTGACTGAAAAGTGGCGCGACGTGCGTTGCAGCAAACGTACGCCGAGGCGGGTTTCCAGCGCGTCAATCCGGCGGCTGAGCAGGGATTTCGACACGCCCAGCGCGCGGCCTGCGGCGGTAAAACCCTGATGTTTCACTACGGCGGCAAACAGCGCCATGTCGTTGAGATCTTCCGTCATCGGTGAAAGCTTCCGTCGTTGCATTAATGGGACGATGTGTTGCGATATTAGGTATTTTTCATCATTACAACAACGATTACCCTGTATTCATGCAAACAAACTTATTGAAACAGGATAACCCGATGAAAATTTTACACCTCGATTCCAGCCCGTTTACCACGGGTTCTGTCTCCCGCGAGCTTTCTGCCATGATTGTCGCCGAACTTTGCGCACGTAATCCCGGCGCAGAAGTCACCTACCGCGATCTGGGCGTCACGCCGCCGCCTCATCTTTCTGCCGCCGCCATGAGCCTGCTGCACAACGCGCAGGATGAAGTGATTACACCGCAACTTCAGGCGGAACTGGACGGGATTTATCAGTCCATCGAAGAGCTGACGGCCTGCGACGTACTGGTGATTGGCGCGCCGATGTATAACCACGCGGTCCCGAGCAACCTGAAGGCCTGGATTGACCAGGTCTGTCAGAAAGGGAAAACGTTCCGTTATACGCCACAAGGCGTCATCGGGCTGATCCCCGGCAAAACGGCGTTTATCGCCTCAACCCGTGGCGGCGTTTACAGTACGGAGGAAGGCAAGTTGCATGATTTCCAGGAGCCGTATCTGACCTCTATTCTGGAACTGATGGGCGTGTCGGATTGCCACATTATTCGTGCGGAAGGCGTGAGCCGTCAGGCCATCGGGCGTGAGAAAGGGCTGGCGCAAGGGCGCGAAACGCTGCTTCAGATTTTGAATGCCTGAAGCAGCGCGGCGGGTTCAGTGCTTGGCGGTGCTCACCAGTTCAAACAGCACGACGGTTCGTGACGTACAGATGTATTCGCGGCCAAACTCAAAGTTATGCTCATTCACATCATCGGGCTGGAAAGTATCAAGAATATGACGCCAGCCTTCGCCGTGCGCCACGGACGGGAGCGTGAACACGACATCTTTATGCGAGGCGTTAAACAGCAGCAACACCGTGCTTAATGACCCCTGACGCAGCAAGCCGGTCGGCTGTGCTCGCCCATCAAGCAGCATTGCGATGCATTTTGCGTGCGGATCTTTCCATGCGGCATCGGTCATTTCCGGCCCTTGCGGCTGGAACCAGCTGACGTCTTTCACGCCGAGTTTTTCATGCACCGCGCCGGTCAGAAAGCGGCCACGGTGCAGGATCGGAAAACGCTTTCGCAGGGCAATCAGCCGGTAAGTGAAGAGCAGTAATGACTGGCCTTTTTCCTCAATATTCCAGTTTACCCACGCGATATCGGTGTCCTGACAATAGGCATTGTTGTTGCCGTTTTGCGATCGCGCGAATTCATCACCGGCGAGCAGCATTGGGGTGCCCTGCGAAAACAGCAGCGTCGCCAGCATATTGCGCATCTGCCGCAGCCGCAGTTCATTGATCGCCGGATCCTCCGCCGGGCCTTCCACGCCGTAGTTCGCCGAAATGTTGTTATCGCTGCCGTCTTTGCCGTTTTCGCCGTTGGCCTCGTTGTGCTTGTTCGCGTAGGACACCCAGTCGTTAAGCGTGAAACCGTCGTGCGCGGTAATAAAGTTCACCGACGCATAAGGTTTGCGCCCCCGGTGATTAAACAAATCTGCCGAGCCGGAAAGTCGGGTGGCAAACTGCGCGAGCTGGCCTTCGTCGCCGCGCCAGAATTTACGCACCGTGTCGCGGAACCGGTCATTCCACTCCATCCAGCCCGGCGGGAAGCCACCGACCTGATAGCCGCCGGGGCCGCAGTCCCAGGGTTCTGCAATCAGCTTGCACTGGCTGAGCACCGGATCCTGGCGGCAGGTATCGAGGAAACCGCAGCCTTCGTCGAAACCGTAGCTTTCGCGCCCGAGAATGGTCGCCAGGTCAAAGCGGAAACCGTCAACCTGCATTTCGGTCGCCCAGTAGCGCAGTGAATCCGTCACCATTTGCAGCACACGCGGATGGCTGAGATTGAGCGTATTGCCGGTTCCCGTGTCATTGATGTAATAACGCTTATTGTCCGGCATCAGGCGGTAATAGCTGGCGTTATCGATGCCTTTGAACGAGAGCGTCGGGCCAAGTTCATTGCCTTCCGCCGTGTGGTTGTAAACCACGTCGAGAATGACCTCAATATTCGCCGCGTGCAGCGTGGCAATCATCTGCTTGAATTCATTCACGGTGTGCGTCGCCATATATTGCGGGTGTGGCGCGAAGAAACTCAGCGTGTTGTAACCCCAGAAATTATGCAGCCCTTTATCCTGCAAATGCCGGTCATCGGTGAACGCATGAATTGGCATCAGCTCCACCGACGTCACGCCGAGCGAACGGAGATATTCCACGATGTGCGGCGTACTCATCCCCGAAAATGTGCCGCGCAAATGCTCCGGCACCGCCGGATGACGCATGGTGTAACCGCGCACGTGCGTTTCATATATCAGCGTTTTTTCCCACGGGATATGGCGTTTGCGCGAGCGCGCCCAGGAAAATGCCGGATCGATAACGCGGCACTTTGGCAAAAATTCCGCACTGTCGCTGTTATCAATGTGCAGGTCTTTCTTCGCGCTTTGCATGTCATAAGCAAACAGCGCGTCGTCCCATTTCAGTTCGCCGACAATTTGCTTGGCATACGGATCGAGCAGTAATTTGGCCGGATTAAACCGGTGGCCGTCGTGCGGCGCATAAGGGCCGTGAACGCGGTACGCATAAAGCAGGCCGGGGCGGGCGTCCGGCAGATAGCCATGCCAGACCTCATCGGTGTATTCGGGCAGTTCAATCACGTCATACTGCTCACCGGCTTCATTAAACAGGCACAGCTCAACTTTTGTGGCGTTGGCGGAAAACAGCGCAAAGTTTACGCCCAGACCGTCCCAGGTTGCGCCGAGCGGGACGGGCAATCCTTCGCGCACGCGGGTGGTGTGTCCGGAATCGAAGCTGCGGACAATTTCGCCGTCGCTGTAAGGATGAATGATGCGGACACCCAAACCGTCAACGGCGATATCAACCTGTGCATGAGATGGGACGGTGCGGACTTCGTCCGCCGTGGCTGTGGGTTTACTTGTCTTACCAGATCGGGCCTTTGTCATACTCGACGTCACTCCGTTTCAGGGAAATCTGACAAAAAAATACCGAAAGAGGCCTGTCTGCGCATGCACAGGCAATATCAAGGAGTGTAGACCGGACTGGCAAAATTGACCTGAAAACCGCGAAAAGCTGTACAAGCTGAGAGGCTTCGTCAATAGTGAAAATGAAAAGCTAGCCTGCTAGTGATTATAAGAATTCATCCCCGAGGATTTCCTTTATGACCATCGCTTTGCTGAGCCACATCGAACTTGATGCGGGTTACCCTGAACGGTTTGAAGCTGCCGGATATTGCCTGCATTTCGCCACCACGCCGGAACAGCGCGCCAATATTGACCCGGACATTGCACGAACCCTCCGCGCCATTTTAACCATCGGCACCATTGGTGTGAGCGCGGCGGAAATCGCGGCATTGCCCGCGCTGGAAATCATCTGTGCGCAGGGCGTCGGCTTTGAACATATCGATGTGGCGGCGGCAAAACAGCGCGGCATTCTGGTCACACACGGGCCGGGCACCAACAGTTCTTCTGTTGCAGATCACACGCTGGCGCTGATGCTGGCAATCACCCGGCGGATCCCGCAGTTCGATGCTGCCGTGCGCGCCGGAGAATGGAAAAAAACGCGCTGGAATGTGGACGGAATGGCCGGTAAACGACTGGGGATTATTGGTCTGGGCAACATCGGTGCGCTGATTGCCCGCCGCGCCGCCGGTGGCTTTGATATGGACGTGGGATATCACAACCGCCGTGCGCAGGAAAACAGCCCGTATCAGTATTTCCCAGGCGTCACAGAACTGGCCGCCTGGGCGGATTATCTGGTTGTCGCCACGCCTGGCGGTGCCAATACCACCCGGCTGGTGGATGCGGAGGTTTTGAAAGCACTGGGGGAAAACGGTTATCTGATTAACATTTCGCGGGGCAGCGTGGTGGACAGTGACGCGCTGATCGCCAGTCTGCAACGCCGTGAAATCGCCGGAGCCGCGCTGGATGTGGTTGACGGAGAACCGAAAGTGCCGGCAGAAATGCTGACGCTGGATAATCTGGTGCTGACGCCGCATGTGGCCGGGCGGTCGCCGGAATCTGTCGAAAATATGATGACGCTGGTGCAGTCAAATCTGGATGCCTTTTTTTCAGGTCAGCCGGTCGTGACGCCGGTGCCTGAATAATCCGCCGGTTTATTCACACGATAATGAGAGAAAACGCCGCCTGCCGGCGTTTTTTTATGGGCGTTGAAAATCCGGTGAGCAGGCTATAGTCGTAAAAAGCATAAGTAACCGCTTTTTCTTATTTGTCTGGCATAGCGACAGATCGTAACAATAGGGTTTTCAGGCAGAACAGAGGCAGACAGCGGTGAATTTTCAACAACTCAAAATTATACGTGAATCCGCGCGATGCAATTACAACCTGACCGAAGTCTCGAACATGTTGTTCACTTCGCAGTCAGGCGTCAGCCGTCATATTCGCGAGCTGGAAGATGAACTGGGCGTTGAGATTTTCATCCGTCGCGGCAAGCGTCTGCTGGGGCTGACAGAACCGGGCAAAGAGCTGCTGGCCGTCGCCGAGCGCATTCTCAACGAAGCGCAGAATATTCGCCGTCTGGCCGATGTGTTTTCGAAAGAAGACGCGGGCGTACTGACCATCGCCACCACGCACACGCAGGCGCGTTACAGTCTGCCCAAAGTGATCAAAGCCTTCCGCGCGATTTATCCGGGCGTGCGGCTGGAACTCCATCAGGGCTCGCCGCAGGAAGTGCTGGCGATGTTACTGAGCGGGCAGGCGGACGTGGCCATCGCCAGCGAAAAACTGATGAACGACCCGGCGGTGGCGGCGTTCCCGTATTACCGCTGGCATCACGCGATTGTAGTTCCGCAGGGCCATCCGCTGACGTTGCAGCACCCGGTCACGTTGCAGCATCTCAGCGAACAACCGCTGATCACTTATCGTCAGGGCATCACCGGGCGTTCCCGCCTGGATGAAGCCTTCAGCCGCGCGGCGCTCAGCGCGGATATCGTACTCAGCGCGCAGGATTCTGACGTGATTAAAACCTACGTCGAACTGGGATTAGGCGTGGGGATCCTGGCAGATAAAGCCTTTGAAGCCGCGCGCGATACCGGCCTTCAGCTGATTAACGCAGAGCATTTGTTCGAAGGCAATACTGTCTGGCTGGGGCTTAAAAAAGCGCAGTTGCAGAGAAACTACGTCTGGCGGTTTATCGAATTGTGTAATCCGGGGTTATCGGTGAATGAGATCAAGGAGAAGGTGTTTGCGGTAGGGGATGAGCCGGTCATTGACTATCAGATTTGATGGTATGAGGCGTCATACGGGCGCCTGATAATTCAACTTTCAACTTTAAGACCTTGGGCTCGCCGCCCAAACTGGCCCAAAGGGTTTTAAACGAAACCCTTTGGAATCCTGCGTTTTTTTAACTGCGCGCTATCGCTCGCTGGCTATGTTTCAGTAACCCCATTTATTGCCGCAAAATCCCGCCGCTGCGCGGTTCCTTTCAGTCGGATTACAAACCGCGCGAAAAGATACGCGGTTTTCCACCTCTCCTTTCAGCGTGATTTTTGAAAGCGGCCAGGGGTTTTTTAGTTCACAACCTTACTGTGCCATTTATTATTCTGAAAAACGAAAAAGCATGAAAATCGATTCTTTTGAACGGTGAGATGGCGCGCTCAGAAATTTTGCTGACCGAGGGTTCGAGACCGAAAGGCTCGAAGCCCTCGGGGAAGGTACCGCGCAGCGGCAAGATTTCGCGCCACACGCAGGAGGAACAGAACATGTCCGTCGTCCCAGCGGTAGCGCGTGTTGTAAACAAGCGTGGGAGATCAAAGAGGGAGGTGCTTTCCTCCCTCTTTGTCGGTTTCGGCGCTGCGAGTTAAGTGAACACTGTTATTGAAAAACCGAAATTTTCTCGATCCCGATCGCAAACCAGCTCTTCCAAAGGCGCCCGCGCTCGCCCAAAGCGCATAAAAAAAGCCGATTCCTGAGAACCGGCTCTGATGCACATCAAACGACCAGGCGTTCGCTAAGCTGCAGGCTTGGCAATCACATTGCGATTTTCCATCCGCACTTCGGCGATATTGACATCAATGATGTCACTCTGACGATAGGCGACTTCGCCTTTAATCAGCACGGTGCCGGTGTCTGCACTGCATACCAGCTCGTCGCGCACGCTGTGCAGGAACGGAGCAGGGATGAAGGCAACGGCGCCGATATCTTGCAGGCGGACGCGCAAACCACCGCGGGTCACGTCGATAATTTCAGCGCTGAATTTCACATCCGTGCCGACTTTGTCTTCCAGATAACGGGCGTACAGCCAGTCACCGACGTCGCGTTCGGCCATGCGGTTCGCCCGGCGGCGTTCGGCCAGCTGAACGGTCATGTCGTCCTGAGGTTTCTCAGCAGACTGTTGCAGGATCATCGCTTTCAGCAGACGGTGGTTCACCATATCGCCGTATTTCCGGATAGGTGATGTCCAGGTCGCGTAAGCTTCCAGACCCAGACCGAAGTGCGGCCCCGGTGTGGTGCTGATTTCTGCAAAGGTCTGGAAACGACGGATACGGCTGTCAAGGAACTGTGTTGGCAGGGCATCCAGTTTCCGGCGCAGCGCGCAGAAACCTGGCAAGGTCAGCAGTTCCTGGGCGTTAGCTTCAACGTCATTGGCCGCAAGCACGGTAACCGCGTTTTCAACCAGCAACGGGTCGAAACCGGTATGCACGTTGTAAACGCCGAAACCGAGGCTGTCGCGCAGTGCAATGGCTGCACAGACGTTAGCGGCGATCATGGATTCTTCAACGATGCGGTTCGCGATACGGCGGTGCTCGGCGATGATTTCCAGCACGTTGCCTTTTTCACCCAGCACAAAGCGGTAATCAGGACGATCTTTAAACACCAGCGCGTGTTCGGTGCGCCATGCACTGCGTACATCGCAAACGCGTTTCAGCAGACGGATTTGATCAGCAATCACATCGCTGGCCGGTTGCCATGCGCTTTTCTCATCTGCTTCCAGCCAGTCGGACACATCGTCGTAGGCCAGTTTTGCTTTAGATTCGATAGTGGCGGCGAAGAAACGAATGTCGCTGCCCAGCGCGCCATCGGAGCCCAGCGTGACGGAGCAGGCGAGAACAGGGCGGCTGACGTCCGGCCACAGGGAACACACGTCATCGGACAATTCACGCGGCAGCATCGGGATGTTAAAGCCCGGCAGGTAGTTGGTGAATGCGCGTTTTTTGGCGATGTTATCGAGTTCGCTGCCTTCGGTGACGTACGCCGTCGGGTCAGCAATCGCGATAGTCATCAGCAGGGTGCCGTCGCCGTTGTCTTTCACATACAGCGCGTCATCCATGTCCTGCGTGCTGCCGCTGTCGATGGTGACAAATGGCAGGGCAGTCAGGTCTTCGCGGGTCAGGCCTTCCTCGCGCAGTTCAGCGATGTCAGATTTTGGCGCTTCACGTTCAAGATTATGACGGGCCAGCGTGACCCACCACGGCGCGAGATCGTCGGTGCCGGTGGTGATCCATTCGGTGATTTCAGCCTGGAAGCTGTGATCGCCTTCTTTCAGCGGGTGGCGGCGCATTTCGGCCACGCACCAGTCGCCGTCACTGACTTCGTGATTGATGTTGCGCGCAACGCGACACTGGATCGCATCACGTAATAAAGGATGGTCGGGGATGATAGAAAGACGGTCGTCTTTTTTCGTCACGCGGCCCACAAAACGGCTGAGGAAAGGTTCAACCAGTGTTTCCGGCTGGACGACTTCACGCTCTTTTTCGGTTTGCAGCGAGGCGATTACGCGGTCACCGTGCATGACTTTTTTCATGTACGGAGGCGGAATGAAATAGCTTTTTTGACCGTCTACTTCAAGAAAGCCAAAGCCTTTCTCAGTCCCTTTTACGATGCCTTCGACACGTGGAGTCTGAGAGTGAAGTTGCTGTTTTAGCTGCGCGAGCAGCGGGTTATCTTGAAACATATCGTCCAGAGAATTAGGGTTAATGTGGCTCGATTAGCGGCAGACAGTTTTACGCGATTCAGCCCCTGCGGGCAAGCGGCATCTGCCCCTTTTGCCTCATAACCCTGAAGCAAAAGGGGAGATTTACGGCGCATCCCGCAGAACGGGTTATGCGATACGTTGCAGGTCGACTTTTTGCTCGCAGCGACGGATGGTCACCGGAACGGCTTTGGAAGTTGGCGTGTGCGTCTGGTCACCAAAACTGGACATCGGCACCAGCGGGTTGGTTTCCGGGTAATAGGCGGCCAGATTGCCGCGTGGAATGTCGTAGCTGACCAGTTTAAACCCGGTCACCTTGCGCTCGATACCGTCGTTCCACAGGGTTTCGATTTCTACCAGTTCGCCGTCTTTCAGGCCCAGATCGGCCAGATCCTGCGGGTGAATGAACAGCACTTCGCGCTGGCCGTATACGCCGCGATAGCGGTCATCAAGGCCGTAAATTGTGGTGTTGTACTGGTCGTGAGAGCGCAAAGTTTGCAGCGTAAACGGCGCATTCTGGTCGCCCATCGGGATCAGCACATCCGGCAACGGCGCGGCGCTGAAATTAGCTTTGCTGCTCAGGGTATTGAAGTTCAGCTCGGCTGCCGCATTCCCCAGATAGAAACCGCCCTTGATATCACAGCGCGCGTTGAAATCCTTGAATCCTGGGATTGTCGCTTCGATATGGTCACGGATCAGGTTGTAATCGTCGGCCAGCGCCATCCAGTCCAGATATTTGTCGCCCAGCACGGCGTTGGCGATACCGCAGACAATCGCGGTTTCTGAACGCTGCTCTTTCGACAACGGGATCCCCACGCCTTCTGACGCGTGCACCATGCTGAAAGAATCTTCCACGGTGATGAACTGCGAACCGGTCGCCTGCATATCCAGCTCGGTACGCCCAAGCGTTGGCAGGATCAGCGCTTCAGCGCCCGGCGTCAGGTGCGTGCGGTTCAGCTTGGTGCTGATTTGCACGGATAAATCCAGATTGCTCAGCGCCTGTTCGGTGCGCGGCGTGTCCGGCGCTGCGGCGGCCAGATTACCGCCGAGGCAAATCAGGACTTTGGCTTCATGACGCAGCATGGCTTCCAGCGCTTCCACGGTATTGTGGCCGGGAACGCGCGGTGGGGTAAATTTGAAGTGGCTTTCCATCGCATCAAGCAGGGCTTTCGGCGCTTTTTCGTCGATACCCATTGTGCGGTTGCCCTGCACATTACTGTGACCACGCACCGGACACAAACCGGCACCCGGTTTACCCAGCTGACCGAACAGCAGTTGCAGGTTGGTGATTTCACGCACGGTCGGCACGGAGTGTTTATGCTGCGTCACGCCCATCGCCCAGGTACAAATCACGCGTTCGGCATTCATATAGATCGCCGCGGCTTCGCGCAGGTCCTGCTCGCTCAGGCCGGACTGTTCAGTGATTTTGTCCCAGCTGGTGTCATCGACGATAGCCAGATACTCGTCCACACCGGCGCAGTTTGCCGCAATAAATTCTTCATCAAACAGGGAAGGCTGGCCGGACGCAATGCGCTCGCGGTGCGTCTGCAATAATGCTTTCACGATCCCGCGCACGGCAGCCATGTCTCCGCCGAGATTCGGCTGGTAATAAGCAGAACTGATACGACCGGCTTTCGGTGTCACCACTTCCAGCGGTTTTTGCGGATCGGCAAAACGTTCCAGTCCCCGTTCACGCAGGGTATTGAAGCTGACGACTTTCGCGCCGCGGTCTGACGCATGACGCAGGCTGTGCAGCATGCGCGGATGGTTGGTACCTGGGTTCTGGCCGAAGACGAAAATCGCATCCGCTTTTTCGAAATCATCCAGACGGATGGTGCCTTTACCGACGCCGATACTTTGCTTGAGGCCCACGCCGCTGGCTTCGTGACACATATTCGAGCAGTCAGGGAAATTGTTGGTGCCGAACATCCGCCCAAAGACCTGATAAAGGTAAGAGGCTTCGTTACTGGCGCGGCCGGAGGTGTAGAAATCTGCCTGATCCGGGCTTTCAAGGCCTTTGAGATGGCTGGCGATCAGCGAAAATGCGGCGTCCCAGCTGATCGGTTCGTAATGGTCGGTGGTGCGGTTATAGCGCATCGGGTGGGTCAGGCGACCCTGATATTCGAGGAAGTAATCGCTCTGCGCACGCAGTTTGGTCACGCTGTGCCGGGCGAAAAATTCCGGCTCAACCGCTTTGCGGGTGGCTTCCCAGCTGACGGCTTTCGCGCCGTTTTCACAGAAACTGAATGTACTGTGGTTATCATCACCCCAGGCACAACCCGGGCAGTCAAAACCGCGACCTTTGTTAACACGCATCAGGTTACGCAGATTGGAGAGGACTTTTTTACTGTCGAAGACGAAACGGGTGGTGGATTCCAGTGCACCCCAGCCACCGGCCGCGCCGTGGTAGGGTTTGATCTCAGTTTTAAATTTCATAGTTATGCTTCGCAGGTGGTTTTTGTCTGGTCTGTAAACAATCAGAACGGTGAATTGTTAATCCGATTGTTAATTTTATGTCACAAGTTTAGGAGGGAGATGCAGCGGCGTCTAATCGAATGCCATGATGGTGTGATTAGATCTGTCTATTGCCCAAAAATCTGCACGAATAACGGATTTTACCGGCAGAATGCGACGCGCGTTATGATTTTCAGACTGAGTTAAAACAGCGGGTTGCGATAAGAAAGGGTGATGACGGCACCGTGTGAGGTTTTTGGTCAAATTAAGGTCAAGATGTAACAGAACCGTTTCACTATGAAATGGTTAGCAAAAGACTAAGGGTTTTTCTGAGCGACGATTTAGGGCACCCTATGCGGCAAATAATATTCCGTATTTTTTTATCTGCTGGCAGGGTCGCATTTTGCGCCTGCCGGTAAGGCGCGTTTAAGGATGATTCAGTGAAACGTAGTGTAATTAGTGTCCTATCTTGTGTGTTGATGTTCTCCGCAGGCAGCGTTAAAGCTGTCGCTCCACTGGATTTTCCGGTAGTTCCGCCGAGCATTGATGCCGCGTCCTTCGTGCTGATGGATTACGCCAGCGGTGATGTGCTGGCCGCCGGGAACCCGGACGACCGCCGCAACCCGGCAAGCCTGACGAAACTGATGACTGGTTATGTTATCGACCGCGCGCTGGACCACAAAAAAATCACCATGGACGATGTGGTGACCGTTCCTCAGGAAGCCTGGGTGGCCGGTAACAAGAGCCTCGAAGGTTCTTCCCTGATGTTCCTCAAACCGGGCGACCGCGTTTCCGTACGCGACCTTATCCGCGGCATTATCATTACTTCCGGCAACGACGCGTGCGTGGCGATGGCGGATTACGTGGCCGGAAGCCAGGATTCTTTCGTCGGCATGATGAACCAGTACGTGGTCAGCATGGGCCTGACCAACACGCATTTCGAAACCGTACACGGTCTGGATGCGCCGGGGCAGTTCACCACCTCATACGATCTGGCAAAACTCTCCCGCGCCATTATCGGCGGCGAGCCAGAGGAATACCGTATGTATGCTGAGAAATCGCTGACATACGACAACATCACCCAGCAGAACCGCAACGGTCTGTTGTGGGATAAAAACCTGCAAGTCGATGGCCTGAAAACCGGTCACACCGAAAGCGCCGGTTTCAACATTATCGCGTCCGCCACGCAGGGCGATCGTCGTCTGATTGCTGTCGTCATGGGCGGGAAAAGTGCAAAAGGGCGTGAAGAACAGGCACGTAAATTGCTGACCTGGGGCTTCCGCGAATACACCAGCAAGCAGATTTTCAAGGCGAATCAGACCGTTTCCAGCGAGCACGTCTGGTTCGGTGCGAATCCTCAGGTCAAAGTCGGTTCCCTGAGCGATGTGTTCATCAGCGTTCCGCAGTCTGACGCCGATAAACTGAAAGCGCAGTACGTGCTGACCAATCCGCAGATTGATGCGCCGCTGAAAAAAGGCCAGGAACTGGGCAGCATTAATATCGTGGATAACGGTAAAGTCATCAAAACCGTGCCGCTGGTGGCGCTGGAAGACGTGGCACAGGGCGGGATTATCAGCCGTGCGATTGACTACGTAAAACTGAAAATCTAAGACGCATTCTCATCATGCAAAAAGGCGCCCGTGTGGCGCCTTTCTTGTTTCAGGAAGATCTGACGGGCGGCTGGCTCACAACCGCCCGGAAACGCAGTCCTGATGTCAGAAAACTTTCGACGAGAAATCCGTTTTCACTTCGCTTTCGATGTAGGTATTGAGCCCCCAACCGGCGCGGGCGAGTTCTTTCATTTTTTCGAGATGTTCCGGGCCGGGATGGCGGATATCGTAGAGATAAACGTGATTATTTTTGAAGCGGACTTTGATCGAGTTGGCATCAATCTGAAAGCTGACAACCTGTGAATCACCACTTTTGTTCGCGTAATTTTCCATGCTGCATCCTGTTAGCTGAGCCTGATGACGGGCGACGTCTTCTATTAACCACGTCTGAAATTTGCGTACAGGGCGGCAGTTCACAGTTTACGAAACACAGGGAAAACACGGCTTATCAGTGTGTTATAGCGCACAAAGAGAGCAGGCAAAAATGCAAACACCGGCACTAAGCCGGTGTTTATGAAGGTGCGGCAGAAACCGCGTGACGCTATTTCAGCAGGAAAGAATGGTCAAAGGTGCCGGTGACATTCAGCGCGACCGGCAACAGTCCCTGCGCATGATAGAAATCGGCAGTCTGCTGTTGCTGCGTTTGCGTAGCAGCGTCGATGGGTTGCCAGTAGGATTTACGGCGTTCAAAAGACAGCTTTGCCGCGTCCAGCGGGAAGCCAATAATCTTCGCCAGCTTTTCGCTGTAGGCATCCAGATTTTTATACGCCCAGATCTGCGCGTCGCTCAGCCGTTGCAGGTAATCCGCAATCGCCTGACGTTTACCCTGATCTTTAAGCGCCGTGTCAGTCGCTGCAAGGAAGCTGTTCCCCGACCACAAACCGCGCCCGTTCACCAGCACACGCAGATGATCCTGCGTTTCAGCAAACGCGGTGTAGGGTTCCCACGTCGCCCACACATCTACGGAACTCTGTGTCAGCGCCAGTTTGGCATCGCTCGGCGGGAGAAAACGGAACGTGACATCTTTAGCGCTCAGCCCGGCGGAGGCCAGCGCTTTCAGCGCCACGAAATGTCCGATAGAACCGCGGTTGGTGGCGATGCTTTTACCTTTCAAATCCGCCGCCGATTTAATCGGGCTGTCAGCTTTCACCAGTAACGCGGTGCCGTAAGCGTCAGATTTGTCGACGGCGATGGCTTTCACCTGCGCGCCCGCCGCTTCGGCAAACAGCAGCGGCGCATCGCCAATAATGCCGACATCCACAGCCTGGGCATTCAGGGCTTCCGCCAGCGGGGCGGCGGCGGGGAATTCTGACCATTCAATTTTGTAGGGCAGATTATCCAGTTTATTCGCCGCTTCCAGCTGTGCCCGCATATTTCCTTTCTGGTCGGCAACGCGCAGGGTGACCTGTTCGGCAAAGGCAGACGATACGCCGCCGACCAAAGACATCATTAACAGCAGATTTTTCAGAGTATGTAATGTATTGACAGAAACTCGCATCGGGATCCCTTAAACCAGCGTGGGCTGGGTGGTCGGACGGACAGCCTGACGTGCGGCGATTTTCGCACGAGTCAGGGGAATCAGGCTTTTGCCATACTCAACGGCGTCGTTAAGCGGGTCAAAGCCACGGATCAGGAAAGTGGTAATGCCCAGATCGTAATATTTCAGCAGGGCGTCAGACACCTGTTCGGGCGTACCGACCAGCGCGGTCGAGTTTGACCCGCCGCCTATCAGCCCGGCTATACCGGTCCACAGGCAGGAATCCAGACGATCGCCCTGCGCCACGGCATTCAGCAACCGCTGTGCGCCAACGCTTTGCGGTTTCGGTGCCAGCGCCGTCCCTTTTTCCGCCTGCTGCGCGGTGGCCTTCGCCAGAATTTCATCCGCCTTTGCCCAGGCTTCTTCTTCGGTATTGCCCAGAATCGGGCGGAAAGAAATGCTGAAATCAATCTCACGCTGATGTCTGGCCGCAGAGGCTTTCACCGCCTCAACGGTTTCCCTGGCGCTGTCCAGCGGTTCGCCCCACAGCGCAAAAACGTCAGCCTGTTTACCGGCTACGCGGATGGCGTCGTCAGAGGATCCGCCGAAAAAGACCGGTAAGTGTTTCTGGAAAGGTTTGATGGCGGAGAAGGCGTTTTCCGCCTGATAAAACTCGCCCTGGTGGTCGTAGCCTTTTTCCGAATACCAGCTCTGTTTCAGCACATCGATATATTCGTCGGTGCGGCGGTAGCGGGAATCTTTCGGCTCGAAATCGCCGTCACGCTTTTGCTCAGCATCGCTGCCGCCGCTGATGATGTGTACCGCCAGACGGCCATCGAGCAGATGATCGAGCGTCGCCAGTTTACGGGCCGCCAGCGTCGGCGCGACAAAACCGGGACGATGCGCCAGCAGGAAATGAATACGGGAAGTGCTGGCACCGGCATGGGCGGTCACCAGAAATGCGTCGGGCTGGTCAGAAGCGTATGCCACCAGAATGCGGTCAAAACCGGCATTTTCATGGGCACGGGCGAAATCCGCGATGTATTGCTTATCAAAAATCGGTCCGGTCGGCGGGATGATTTCAGATGCCAGACGATGGCCGATCATACCAATAAATTTCACGCTCACAGGCTGTCACTCCTCGGGTCAGAGGCCAGCGGGATTGTGGCTGCGCTGGCAGGAGTTATCACCATAAACGGGATGGTACTATGTTAAAAATTAATTATATGGATAAGCTAATATAAAAAATGTGCATTGTATGGGGCCGGGGTTTAGCTGTGGGCATGGGGCAAGACCTTGGGGCAAACTACCTCAGGGTCAAAATCAAAACCTTGGGTTGCCACCCAAACAGGCAAAACCTTGGGCTCGCCGCCCAAACTGGCCCAAAGGGCGCGTTAACGCGCGCGCCCTCTGGACACCCGCGCTTTTTAACTGCGCGCTATCGCTTGTAAAGTATGTTTCAGGTACGGCAGTTATTGCCGCAAACGTCGCCGCTGCGCGGTCCTCTCATTTCGGATTCGAACCAGCTCGAAAAAAGACTCTCGCTGTTTCTCATCACTCATTCGACGCCGTTTTGAAAGCGGCCAGAGACTTTCTAATTCGAAACCTAACTATTTCCGAACTAAGAAATGCAGTGCAAACTTCTGTTTTTGAAAGCTTCTGGCCGCTTTCAAAAATCACGCCGTAGGAGTGGTGGAAAATCGAGCGTGTTTTTGCGAGGTTTGTAACCCGAACGAAGGGAACCGCGCAGCGGCGGGATTTTGCGGCAATAAATGAAGTAGCTGAAACATAGCCAGCGAGCGGCAGCGCGCAGTTTAAGAGCCCGGGATTTTCAAGGGGTGCGGCGATAGGCGCCCCTTGAAGCCGGTTTGGGTGGCAACCCAAGGTCTTGATTTTGGCTTAAGACCGGTTTGGGCGGCGAGCCCAAGGTTTTGATTTTGAAATTAAGGCCAGTTTGACAGCCACCCCAAGGTTTTAGCCCGTTTGGGCGGCAACCCCAAGATCCAGCCCCTCGGCTACTGCCGCTGCAAACGCGTCAATCGCCGGAACCTGACTCGCCGGGACATTCGGATACACCAGCCATAACTGGCTTCGCGGGGCGAAATCTTTCAGGGCGTAAATCTCAAGCTCATCGCGCAGCGTATGGCGTTCTACCAATGGTTTAGGCATCAGGCCGAGCCCGCGGCCTTCGGCGATCAGCGATAACTGGAGCGTGGTGCCAAAGGCTTCGAGATTGATGAGCAGCGGCAAACCCTGTTCGGTCAGGGCGCGTTGCAGGGCGGCGCGAAAACCGCAGCCTTCGGGATTGAGGATCCAGCCGCGCTGATAACAATCTTCCAGCCGCTGCGGCAGGGTGCCGGTGGCTTTCGGGCCGACAACCACCAGGTCAACCGCGCCGAGTGGCTGGTTTTCCACGCCCTCGGGGAATTGCTTACTGGCCGGAAACAGCACCACGGCGGCCTCCAGTTCCTGACGCTGAATGCGTAACAACAATTCTTCTCCCCAGCCGCTGGAGAGACGCGGCTGAATCTCCGGAAACTGCGCGGAGAGGCTCTTCAGCGCGGGAAGCAGGCTGCCTTCGCTCAGGCTTTGTGGCACTGCCAGACGTAACAGGCCGGAAGGCGGGCTGTCGGCGGCGACCAGATCACTGAGCGCATCCACTTCGCGCAGAATATGACGGCACTGCTGATAAACGCGGTTGCCCATCAGCGTCGGTTTCAGGGGTTTGGTCTGGCGGTTTAACAGCGGAATACCCAGCGACTCTTCGAAATTCTGCACCCGGCGGGTAATTGCCGGCTGTGTCAGCCCCAGCTCATCAGCCGCAAGTCGCGTTGACTGCAACCGGATAACCGCCACAAAAGCGGTCAAATCTTCAATTTTCATCGGGACCCAATATCGGAAAGTAAACGTTATGCGTCTCCACAGGATAAAACAATTCCACCGGTGAGGCTGGATCCCATCGCACATTTTTATGTGTGAATTGCATATTAGCTTATCCATAAAATGAATTTTGCTTGAGTTTGACCGGTGCTAGCCTGAAGGAAATCAGAATCGCTTATAGAAGAAAGAGGTGAAGGTATGGCGGCTTTACAGGTGGCACCGCTGCGGCAGTTTCTGGCGGATTTTACCCGGCTGGTGCAGGAGCCTCACGGACAGACCGAATTACTGGCGCAGGGCAGTACGTTGCTGGAAAAGCTCGTCAGCACGGATAACTGGCTGCCGGAGGACACTGCGCAACCGCACGCTGAGCATTATCAGCAATACCTGTTGTATACCGATCCGCTTTCACGTTTTTCCGTTGTCAGTTTTGTCTGGGGACCAGGGCAGAAAACGCCGGTACACGATCACCGCGTCTGGGGGCTGATTGGCATGCTGCGCGGCGGGGAAACCAGCCAGAATTATGTCCGTCACAGCGACGGCAGTTTGCATCCGGAAGGCGCTGCCGTGACGCTACAGCCAGGCGATGTGGAAAAAATCTCGCCGGATTTACTCGATATCCATCAGGTCAGCAACCTGTATGACGACCGGGTTTCAGTCAGTATTCACGTCTACGGCGGCAATATCGGCGCGGTGTCGCGGGCGGTTTATCTGCCGGACGGCACCGAAAAAACCTTCATCTCCGGTTATTCCAATTCGCACATTCCCAATATCTGGGATCTGTCAAAAGAGAACACTCATGTCTGAATCTCATCCGTTACCTCTGCGTCATTTTTCACAACTGCATCAGGCCCTGCGTGAAGGGCAGGAAGTGGCTCTGGTTGATCTGCGTGAAGAAGGGGCGTTTGCCACCGGGCATCCGCTGTTTGCCGCCAATCTGGCGTTGTCCAAACTGGAACTGGAAGTGCAGGACCGCATTCCTAACCGGCAGACCGCCATCACGCTCTATGATAACGGTGAGTTTTATGACGAACGCCGCGGCGAACGCAAAACCACGCGCGCGGCGGCGTTGCTGAAATCGCTGGGTTACAGGGATATCGCGCTGCTGGCGGGGGATCTGGCTGGCTGGAAAGAAGCGGGCGGCGAGATTTTTATTGATGTGAATGCGCCGGGTAAGGCGTTTGGTGAATGGGTTGAACATCATTATAAAACGCCGTCGCTGACGGCTAATGAAGTTCAGGCGTTACAGGCAAAGGGCGCGAATGTGGCGGTGCTGGATGTGCGCCGGTTCGATGAGTTTCAGGCGATGAGTATTCCGGGTGGCATGAGCGTGCCGGGCGGAGAACTGGCGCTGCGTTTACGCGACGTGGTGCCTGATAAAAAAACGCAAATCATCGTCAACTGCGCCGGTCGTACCCGCAGCATTATCGGTACGCAATCGCTGATCAATGCCGGATTCACGCAGCCGATTGCGGCATTGCGTAACGGTACCATTGGCTGGACGCTGGCGGGGCAAACGCTGGCGCATCAGGAACATGCCCATTATCCGGCGCTGAGCGAAGATTCCCGTCGCATTGCCCTGAAAGGCGCGCAGGCGCTGGCAATTCGTGCGGGTGTGCGCTCGGTGACATTGTCACAAATCCACGAATGGCAGCAGGATCCGCAACGGACGTTGTATCTGTTTGATGTCCGCACGGCGGATGAATACCGTGCCGGGCATCTCACCGGTGCGCGGCATGTTCCGGGCGGCCAGCTGATTCAGGAAACCGATCATTATGCGACGGTGCGCGGCGCGCGCGTCGTTCTGGCCGACAGCGACGGCGTGCGTGCCCGGATGGCGGCTTCCTGGCTGGCACAGATGAACTGGGAAGTGTACGTCGCGGAATTCAAAGAAGAAGATTTCGCAGAACAGGGCGACTGGAAAGCACAGGTCGCGCCTGCGCCTGCCGTGGAATCCGTCACGCCGGAACAGCTGCAACACTGGCTGGCAGAAGGCAGCACGGGCGTAATTGATCTCACCACCAGCGCGAATTTCCGCAATCGCCGCATTCCCGGCGCAATCTGGACGACGCGGGGCAATATTCCGCAGGTCATCGCCGCACAGCCGGAGAAAACGCGCTGGGTCGTGACCTGCACCAGCGGTTTGCTGGCGCGTTACGCTGTCACGGAAGTCGCGGCGCTGACCGGTAAAGAGACGTATTTGCTGGAAAAGGGCACGGTCGGCTGGATTAACGCCGGAGAATCACTGGAGCGCGGCGAGTCGGTATATCTGGAGAATGCGCAAGATCGCTATCAGCGTCCGTATGAAGGCACGGCGGTGAGCGCGCAGGCGATGCAGGATTATCTGGACTGGGAATACGGTCTGGTGGCGCAGCTGGAAAAAGACGGGAGTCACGGCTTTAAGTTGCTGAAGTAAAAAAGGTTAACGCGATGTTCTGAGCTGACCCTCTGCGTAATACACGAAGAGGGTCAGTTTGTTCTTAACGGCGGCCGCGCGGATGGGTGCGGGCAGTCCAGTCATAGGTCGCTGAGGTGCTTGGAACCGCTTTATTGCGGCGTTTCTCGGCACGCGCACGCGCGGCCACTTTCTCTTTCTCTTCCATCAGCTTGTCGATGTAGTCATCTTTAATCCGGTTGTTTTCCGAATTAGTCAACTCACGGCCCTGAGCTTTGCGGGCTTTGTCGAGCAACGTTTTCAGCTCGCGTTGTTCGCTTTCCGTCATATCTTGTTGTGTCAGTCTTTTCATCATTACTGCGTCCTGTGAGGAAAGTGGCTACCAGTGTAGTCGAATTACGGGCAGGCGTCGCTGCAAACTGGCGTGCGCGCGTTACCCAACCCTGTAGTAGTGGGCAATCATCACATTGCGACAAATAACGATAATCATTATCATCTCAGCCTTTGTGACGGGTTTTGAGGTGTTATGCGTAAGTTCACACAGTCTCTGCTGGTTTCCTGCCTGTTATTATCCGGCCTGGCGCAGGCCAGAAGCGTGACCGATATTTCTAACCGGACGGTCACCGTGCCGGATAATCCGCAGCGGATCGTGGTGGGCGAAAGCCGTATGTTGTATACGCTGGCGCTGGTGCAGGACGGAAACCCTGCGAAGCACGTGATTGGCTGGCCGGGCGACATGGCGCAGCTCGATGCCCAAAGCTGGGCGATGTACGTGAAAGCGTTTCCGGAAATCGCCACCATCCCGCTGCTCGGGCAAAACAACTATACGCAGCTGAACGCGGAGAAGGTGATTGCGCTGAAACCCGATCTGGTGATTTTGCCGGTGTATGCGAAGAAACAAACCGACCGCGACCAGATGGAAATCACGCTGACCAGTGCGGGGATCCCGGTGATCTACGTCGATCTGCGCGTGGATCAACTGCATAACACGATCCCCAGCGTAAAATTGCTGGGCGACGTGCTGAATCATCCGCAGAAAGCGGCGCGCTTTATCGCTTTTTATCAGCAGCATATGGATCGCGTTCGTGAACGCATTGCGGCGTATCAGGGCAAAAGACAGACGGTGATGCTGCAATTGCATCTGGGGCGCCGTGAAGGGTGCTGCACCACGGTTTCTCACGGAAATCTTGCCGATCTGCTGGCATTTGCCGGCGGGGATAACATCGCCAAAGGTGCTTTTGGCAGCGTATACGGAGATCTGAACGCAGAGAAAGTGATTATGGCCAACCCGGATGTGTATATCACCACGGGCATGGCGGGCCCGGAAGGGAAAAGAGTGTCCAACCTGATGCTGGGGCCACAGGTCACGCAACAGGATGCGGAGCAAAGTTTCCGGCAGATTATGGATAAACAGCCGGTGCTTTCCACGCTGAAAGCGGTGCGCGAAGGGCGGGCGTACAGCGTCTGGCATAATTTCTATCTCAGCCCGTATCACATGGTCGACGTCGAAGTGTTCGCCAAAGCGCTGTATCCGCAGCTGTTTAAAGATGTTGATCCGCAGGAAACCATGAAAGAACTGTATACGCAGTTCCTGCCGGTTCAGTTCAGCGGCACCTACTGGAGTCAGTTGCCACCGGCGAAGTAATTCCTCCACATCATCCGTTCGCAACAGACAATAAAAAACCGGCACAATCGTGTGCCGGTTTTTGTTTATGGGGCAAATGCTGTTATCAGAAATCCACCGCGGCGGGGGAGGAAAACCGGCATTATTCGACGGTGGAATATTTCACGTAATGGTTTGAGCAGTTGAAGTGCGCCACATAACCCAGCGTGCCGTTAGGCCCTTTGGCGCTGAAAGGAATGTGGTAAGTGCCTTTGTCTTCTTTGACGTCATCGCTGATGAAATTCAACACCGGCACGGAGGTACCCATATTGTCTTTATCGTTGCCCCAGTTGGGAATGCGGTTTTGCATGTAATCGCGGGTCACAGTGTCGATGGCGTTATCTTTGGTGATGGTGCTGCATGCGCCTTCAGTCGTGCGCTGCATCCACCACGGATACACATAGACCGAGCCCAACATCAGCACCATCAGGGCGAAAATGACGGAAATGATCCCGATTAAAACAACTTTACTCATAGTGCTGCGACTCCTGAAAATTCTCAGTCAAATCAGAGTTGCCGGGGCATTATGGGACAGCCCTGGCACGAAAGCGCGTATGTTACGCCACTTCGCTGGAAGAGGTTAAGTATTATAAGCCCTTCTGTTGCATCTGGTTACAGAAGCCGGTTCCGCCGCAGGGTCTGCGATGATAGCCTTTTGAATACATTTAACGTTTGCACAAGGAGTAAGACATGAGTCAGCAACCTGTAGTCGCGGTGCTCGGTTTGGGGGCGATGGGACATGCATTTGCCACCAATCTGATTAAAAAAGGTTTCACCACCCGCGTGTGGAACCGGACAGCATCGCGTGGTGACGATCTGGTGAAGGCGGGCGCGCAACGCGGCCTGACACCGCGTGAAACCGCAGAAGGTGCCGATGTGGTGATTACCATGTTGTCGGACGGCAAAACCTCTCTGGAAGTTTATC
Source organism: Rahnella sp. PD12R (assembly GCF_019200965.1). Classification (NCBI taxonomy): domain Bacteria; kingdom Pseudomonadati; phylum Pseudomonadota; class Gammaproteobacteria; order Enterobacterales; family Yersiniaceae; genus Rahnella; species Rahnella sp. PD12R. Next base: position 119,377 of record NZ_JAHTMS010000008.1, read on the forward strand.
AGGGCGATAACGGGCTTTTAGCCGGGCTGAAGCAGGGCGGAATTATCGCGCAAATGGGAACGCTGGGCGTCGATGCCACTGAATCACTGATTGCGCTGATTAAAGAACAGCGCCCGGACGTGGTGTTCTTTGATGCGCCGGTTTCTGGTACCAAAGCGCCCGCTGAACAGGCGCAAATTGTGGTGCTGGCCAGCGGTGACCGTGAGGCGGGTGCGGCCGTTGAACCGGTTTTTGCCGCCATTTCGAAAGCCACTAAATGGCTGGGTGAAGCCGGTCGTGCGTCTAAAATGAAACTGGTGGTTAACGCGTGGCTGATTGCCATGATGGAAGGCATCGCCGAAAGCACCCAGCTGGCCGAAGAACTGGGCTTTACGCCGGATGACCTGTGGGACGTGCTCGACGGCGGCCCTCTGGCGGCGCCGTACATTAAAGGCAAAATGGCGATGTTCAAAAGCGGCGATTATACCCCGCAGATGCAGCTGACCTGGGCGCTGAAAGATATCAATCTGGCGATTGATGCAGGCAGTAAGCTCGAGTTGCCTGTGATGAAACGCATCAGTGAAACCTGGCAGGCCGCCGTGGATGGCGGGTATGGCGACCAGGATCTGGCGGTGGTTTACCGTTATCTCGGTTCCCGCTGACCGGCGCAGCCCACGGACGGGCGTGTTATAACCGGTTAATATCCCGCGTAGTTTTTTCATAACCCCGAAGCATAAACCAGATTATCTGGCTATTGGTCGGCCGCTCCGGCGCTGTGATAGCGTTGACGATTATCACCCCATAATCACGGCGGAGTAAGCAATGAGCCAGACGTCAGCAACTATCCCTTTGGTCGATTTCAGCCAGTTTTCCGGTACGCCAGAAGAGCGTGAAGCGTTTTTGTCGCAACTGCGTTACGCCGCCCGCGAAATCGGGTTCTTCTATCTGAAAAACCACGGCGTGGATGCCACGTTGCTTCACGACGTGCAGCGCGTGGCGCGGGAATTCTTCGCCTTGCCGGAAGAGGATAAGCTGGCTGTCGCCATGATCAATTCTCCGCATTTTCGCGGCTATAACCGAGCTGCGTCAGAGATTACCCGCGGTCAGCCGGACTGGCGCGAACAGTTTGACCTGGGTGCCGAACGGCCAAAATTACCGGTCAGCGGAGAAACGCCTGCGTGGGCGAGATTGCAGGGGCCGAATCAGTGGCCGGAAGCGCTGCCTGAGTTGCGCCCGCTGCTGTTGCGCTGGCAGAGGGAAATGACGGCGATGTCGCTGCGTTTATTGCGCGCTTTTGCGCTGGCGCTGAAACTGCCGGAAGACGCCTTTGATCCTTTGTATGGCGAAAAACCCAATGAGCACATCAAGCTGATCCGTTATCCGGGGCGGGCGGCTGGCGCGGGAAATCAGGGCGTCGGCGCGCATAAAGACTCGGGTTTTCTGAGCTTTTTATTGCAGGATGAACAGCGCGGTTTGCAGGTTGAAGTTGAAGAAAATGAATGGGTCGATGCGCTGCCGGTGGCGGATACGCTGGTGGTGAATATCGGCGAACTGCTGGAGCTGGCCACCAACGGTTACTTGCGTGCGACGGTTCACCGCGTGGTGTCTCCGCCTGCTGAAGGCGAACGGCTGTCGCTGGCCTTTTTCCTCGGCGCGCAGCTGGACGCCGTTGTGCCGCTCTTTCCGCTGCCGCCGGAGCTGGCAAAAGAAGCCCGTGGCGATGCCAGCGATCCGCTGAATCCGCTGTTCCGCGACGTGGGATTCAACTATCTGAAAGGGCGGCTGCGCTCTCATCCTGACGTTGCGCAGCGCTATTACGCTGATATTGTCAGCTGATTCAGATTTTGGGTGCCTTTGAGGTATCAACGCTGACGACCGTGGACATTCCCGGTCGCAGCTGGTCGCTCTGCGCCTGATCCGGTTCCAGCTCAATGCGTACGGCGATACGCTGAGAAATCTTGGTGAAATTCCCGGTCGCATTATCGGCTTTCAGGACACTGAATTCCGAACCGGCGGCCGGAGAAATCCGCACCACGTGGCCCTTAAACGGATGATCGTTCAGCGCATCCACCGTGAAAGACGCAGGCGTCCCGACAGTTATTCCCGCCAGCTGCCGCTCTTTAAAATTGGCCGTCACCCAGACCTGTTTTGGCGTGACCGACGTGAGTTGCGTTCCGGTACTGACGTATTGCCCCATACGGGCGCTGATTTCGCCGAGCTGCCCGTCGGACGGCGCGATAATCTGCGTGTGCTGTAAATTGATTTGTGCCACTTCAACTTTCGCCTGCGCGGCTTTTAATGCCGCAGCCAGCGACGCTTTGTTGGCCTCCACCAGAGCGAGACTCTGGCGTGCGATATTCACGGATGCGCGCGCTTTTGCCACGTTGGCCTCCGCCGTCAGCAACGCCGCCTGAAGTTCATCTCCGGTGGTTTTTGACACCAATCCTTTTTGCAGCAATGGCCCGTTGCGATGGGTATCGAGTGACGCCTTGCTTTGTGTTGCCTGCGCGCTTTGCAATTCCGCTTCTGCAAGTTGCAGGCTGGCAGCACCGGACGCACGATTCTGCTCGAAGTTTTGCAGCGTCACCTGCGCCTGCGCCGCCGCGGCTTCGGCCTGTAACAGCTCCTGCCGGTAAGTGCTGTCGTCAATCACAAACAACACATCGCCTTTTTTCACCGGCATAAAATCCTGCACTTTCACCCCGGTGATGTAACCCGAAACCTGCGGGCTGAGCAGGGTGACGTTTCCGCGGATATACGCGTTATCGGTCGATTCCACCCTGGAGTTAAATGGAAACAGCTGCCAGCTGTACAACACAATCATCACGCCAATAATGCCTAAGCAAAGCACTACAATAATGGATGGATAACGAAAGATATTTTTCATCACTTTGTCCGTATACCTCGTTTCAGTTCGTCAACAGGATCTGTTTATTCAGGCAACCGCTTCGGAGGCTGCGCGTTTTTTTGTCTGGATCCTTCCGGCAATAATGTGCGCGCCGAGCACGGCAATACAGCCCAGCGACATATAAAAAACCACTCTAAAAACATCGTTGTAGGCCAGCAGTCCCGCCTGCTGGGTGATCTTCGTGCTCAGCTGCGCCAGACCTTCGGCGCTCAGTTGCGTGCCGTCCGTCAGAACCGGTTTCAGCAGGTGGCTGTACTGGGAAATTCGTTCGACCACCAGCGGATTCTGCAAACTGATATGTTCAACCAGAACGGCGGAATGATACTTCTCGCGCAATATCTGAATGGTGCCCAGGAAAGCGCCGCCGACCTGTGCGCCGACGTTTTGCGTTGACAGAAACACCAGAACGAAACTGATGATCTGGCTTTGCCCGAACTGCAACGCGCGGATAAAACCCAGCCATAAGGACGTCGGCAGAAAGATGGCACCGGCAAACGCAATCATGCCCTGTGTCAGGTAAAACTGTTCAGGGCGGGTGTCTGCAGTGGAACTGGCGTCCATCAGCGAGGCCACGGCAATCAGGGCAATGGAAAACAGATGGATGTAAACGATGCGGTTCGCTTTATGAATAATGCTGACGACCACCAGCCCGGCAACGGTGGCGGCCAGAATCACGCAAAACAGCGTAACCAGCTGGTCATTCACCAGACCAACCAGATTCAGAAAGCCAACCATGCCGGTGGTTTGCTCGGAAAGCAGCATACGGATAAACAGCATCGAACCGGTGAACAGCAGCATTTCCGGCGTCATCAGCCAGCGCAAATCGATAATCGGATTCTTACGTTTGAGCTCGACCATAAAAGACAGTGTCAGCGCAATAATCCCGACCACCAGCACTTCGCCGATCCAGTCTTTTTCCTGCCACCAGTAATAACGGCCCATTGTCAGCACCACGGACATACAGGCGACAGCGGTGGCGATCAGCGGATAGCTGATCCAGTCGATGCGTTCGAATACCTTCACGCGGGGCGGATGTGTCAGCGGCAGGATCCAGATAATTGCCAGACAAATCAGGGAAAGACCGGATTCCAGCATCGTCAGCTGGTGCCAGTGACCGAGATCGAGAAGATGCGGCGAAATAATGCGTGAAACCGGCAGGGCAATCTGGCTGCCCGCCAGCCCGAAACACAGCCCGGCGGTCAGTTTTTTAGCGGGCGGGAAAATCTCGAACATATAAAACAACGCCAGCGGGCCGAGAGAGGCCATCGCAAAACCCATGACGGCGCGGACGGCCAGCGCGGTTTGAAAATCATGGGTAAAGGTTTGTGCCAGAGACGCCACGGCAAAAAACAGCAGCCCATATTCCCCGAAACGCCGGAAGCCAAACTGGGTACGGATTTTATAAAGCAGGATCGTGCCGGTGACACTGGTCGCGGTATAGGCTGCCACCAGCCAGTAACTTTCCACATTGGAAATCCCCAGCGAGCCCTGAATACCCGTCAGATTAGAGCTGACCAGGTTAATCCCCAGCCCCTGCGTCAGGCCAATAATCAGCGAGGCCAGCGCATAAACTGCAATCCGCCCGCGCGGATAGTGCCAGAGCCAGGTGCTGACGCGGACGGCAAAAGGGTGATGCTGTGACGGAGGCACCGAGGCTGGCTGCGGTCTCGGTAATCCTTCAGGCGGTGGTGCGGAGAGTTCTTTTTCTGGTGATGCATCCCGTGTTGTTAATTCACCGGCGTCCTGCCGGACATCTGAATCAGAACGCGTCGTCATCGTTATGCCTTGTAAGTCGTTACCCAACTAGTTTGTAGCTTGCTACATAATGTAATAAGGCGTTTCAGATGTGTCTAGTCCAATTATTCATATTGGTGATATTTACAAACGCAAATAACGAATAACAAATCAGTAACGCAAGTGATTAATGCAGAGAAAAGGGGGACAAACGGGAAGGGGAAAACGCCACTAAAGCGCGGCGATATTAGCGGTGATGCTGGCGAGAACGTCGCGGGCGACATCGATATCTTTATCCGGAATGCCTTCCATTACGCGGATCAAAATGTCATCGGTCATGCTGCGAACCTGATTCGCCAGTTCAATTCCGGCATCTGTCAGCTTAATGTCTTTCGAACGACGGTCAGAATCTCCGGGGCAGCGTTCCAGCAAACCCAGCTCGGCAAGGCTGTCAAACAGGCGTATGGCGGTAGGGTGCTCGACTTCCAGCAGGGCAGTCAGTTCTCCCTGAGGCAGGCGACCCTGAGCCGCCTCTAAGTGCAACAGTACCTGCCCGCGGGCGAGCGTCAGCCCAATGGTTTTGAAACGGGCATCACAGTAAGTGCGCAACTGACGGCCGATATGGATAGTTTCCGGGAGGAAACGGAGCCTGGGAATGGATGCTTCCGGGCGGCGGCGTAAAGTGGTCAAAGGTTCCTCACTGTCGGGCGTAAGCAGGTTTTCAGTGGCGTAAGATTAGCACGATCAGCAACATTTACCATTAATCCCCCGGCTCCATTAACATTTTGAGACAACAGGAAGACATCGTGTATATTCCAAAATTACCATGACAAATTTTATTCAATCTTCGTTCAGTGTGCTTACCCACAAATCAAACCCATGTTGTTTGATATTCAGGCAAGTACGCTGATAATTTCGTACAGACTGTATTTTTGTGATTTTTAAATCAATAGCCTGGAGTCAGTTATGCAACCTGTCATCAATATGATTACGCTCGGTGTGAAGGATTTAGCTGTCGCAACGGAGTTTTACCAGAACGGTCTGGGGTTCCCCAAAGTGGTTATTGATTCTGACGGCGTAAGTTTCTTTGAGCTGGCAGGGGCGTGGCTGTCACTGTTCCCGTGGGATGAGCTGGCCAAAGATGCCGAACTCAGCCCGGAAGGTCAGGGATTTCGCGGAATGGCGCTGGCGCAGACTGTCGCCAGTGAAGCAAAAGTAGACGCCGTTTTAGAACAGGCTGTGAAGGCGGGCGGTACGCTGATAAAGCCAGGGCAGAAAGTTTTCTGGGGCGGATATTCGGGGTACTTCGCCGATCCGGACGGACATATGTGGGAAATAGCCTATAACCCGTTTATGAAAATAGGGCCGCAGGAGTAACGCATTTCGTTCAAAACGCAGACACTTAGTTACAACATACAGTTTATTGTTCGAAACAAGGAGTCTGTCTGAAACAACTGTAAAAACACCGCCTTACGGCGGTGTCTCATTATACTGTCTGGTAGGAAAAGAGGGGTTATAAACCTCTTTTTTCCATCAGCAGGGCCAGATCAACCAGACGGTTTGAGAAGCCCCATTCGTTATCGTACCAGGCCAGAATTTTCACCAGCTTACCGCCGATAACCAGCGTGGAAAGCCCGTCAACAATCGAAGAACGTGGGTCGCCGCGATAATCGCTGGAAACCAGCGGTTCTTCGCTGTAGCCCAGGATAGCTTTCAGCGGGCCAGACTCCGAAGCTTTACGGAATGCCGCATTGATTTCTTCGACCGTGGCTTCGCGTTTCAGGTTGACGGTCAGGTCAACAATCGACACAACGGGAACCGGCACGCGCAGGGAATAACCGGTCATTTTGCCATCCAGTTCAGGAATGACTTTACCGATAGCTTTGGCCGCTCCACTGGAATACGGAACAATCGACACCGCCGCCGCACGCGCACCACGCAAATCTTTCTCCGGCTGATCGTGCAACGCCTGGCTGTTGGTATACGCATGCGTGGTGTTCATCAGGCCATGCTCAATCCCGAAGGTTGAATGCAAAACCTGCGCCGCCGGTGCCAGACCGTTGGTGGTGCAACTGCCGTTACTGACCACTTTGTGTTTGGCCGGGTCATAGTCGCCGTCATTTACGCCCATCACGATAGTGATATCGTCATTTTTGGCCGGTGCGGAAATAATGACGCGTTTGGCGCCGCCTTTGGTGATATGCAATTCGGCTTTGTCTTTTTCAGTGAAGAAGCCGGTCGCCTCAATAACGATATCCACACCGACGCTACTCCACGGAATCGCTGCCGGATCTCTTTCGGAGAAGACGCGGATAGCTCTGCCATCGAGCAGCAGCTGCCCTTCGCCTGCTTCGACTTTGGCATTTAACGTGCCGGAGAGTGAATCATATTTCAGAAGATGCGCGAGGGTTTTACTGTCGGTGAGATCGTTGATAGCGACGACCTGGAAGTCATCACGACCCAGTGCAGCGCGTAAAACATTTCGACCAATCCTGCCGAACCCGTTGATACCAACTTTGACCATGATGAAACTCCTTTATTATCAGACCTGCATGTAATGTAGACCGAAGGAGATATGGCGTAAATGACAATAAAAGATCTATTTACGCCAACATGCGTGAGCAGAAGCGTTCCCGGTATTCCGTCGGGGTCAGGTGTAAATTCCTTTCAAAAACACGCCGCAAATTCAGACCACTGCCAAATCCGGTGACCTGTGCGATTTGCTCGACGCCTTGTGTGGTTTGTTCAAGCCGCTGCCTGGCCGCATTAAGGCGAACTTCTTCAACATATTTGGCCGGCGTGATCCCGGTTTCGCGGGTGAAAACCCGGGTAAAATTACGCGGGCTCATGGCGGCACGTTCAGCCAGAGCTTCGACAGATAAATCGACGGTGAGGTTCTCCGGTAACCAGAGCTGAAGCTCGCGGATAGGGCCTTCGCTGGCCTGATTCAAAAGATAGCGGCTAAACTGTGCCTGTCCACCAGGCCTGCGCAGAAACATCACTAAATCCTGTGCAACGTCTCTGGCCAGATTAAAACCCTGATCGTCTTCCACCAGTGCGAGCGTAAGATCAAAGCCGGAACTGACGCCGCCGGAAGTCCAGACCGGGCCATCCTGCACATAAATAGGCCCGCGTTCGACGGTGATCTGCGGGAATTCAGCCTGCAACGTGTCCAGTAACCGCCAGTGCGTCGTGGCGTGACGTCCATCCAGCAAGCCGGTTTTCGCCAGTAACATGGCCCCGCCACAAATGGAGACAACACGCCGGGCATGGGGTGCAGCGCGTTTGACCCAGTCAACGACGTCCGATCCTTCTTCTTCGGTCAGCCCTTTGCCAGTGATCAGAATAGTGTCGCGGGGAAGTTCAGGGTCAAGGTCGCAAAGCCGGTGGTCAGCCAGCAAATTCAGGCCGGAAACGCCGTGAACCACGCGGTGAGGTTGCGTGGTGGCGACCGTGACCTGATAAGGCGAATTCGTACCGCCAGCAGGCATCAGACGATTCGCCTGCATAAGGATGTCGGCGATACCGGCAGCTTCGAATAACATGCCCCCGTCAGGGACGATAATCAGAAAAGTTTTCATGGCATTAAAAATACAATCTGTATTAAATAAGTCAATACACCATTAAGGCTAAGCCCGTAAAAGAAGAAACGGCAGGGGGTTTGCATTGCGCATTTTTGGCACACGTAAAACGTGAAAAAATTCAATTAAACCATGATACTCAGCGGCGTTAAGGGTATCTTGTCAGCGTCCAAAATGACGCATTTAACCGTGAGATTTCATGAATTCATTACTCAAAAAGCCGTCACGGATCAGCCTGTTGATCATGCTGATGATTCTGGCGGGTTGCTCTGGCAAAACGCATTATAAAAAATACGATACCCACGCTTATGACGATATCATTGAAGATGCGGCCGATAATTACAAAGTTGACCGGAAACTGATCAAAGCGATTATCCAGGTTGAGTCCAGCTACAATCCGGACGCCGTCAGCCCGTCGAATGCCATTGGCCTGATGCAACTCAAAGCCTCGACCAGCGGTTGCGATGCATACCGGTATAAAGGTAAACGCGGTTGCCCGAGCGACAGACAATTGCATGATCCGGAAACCAACATTGATTTGGGTACGGCATATCTCAGCGGATTACAGCATCAGCAATTAAACTGGATTAACGATCCGCTGACGCGTCGCTATGCTACAGAAGTCGCTTACGCCAACGGTGCCGGTGCTTTATTGCGGACTTTTTCCCCAAACCGCCAGACGGCAATTCAGATGATCAATCAGCTGACGCCGGAAGCGTTTAACTGGCATGTTCGTCAGTATCATCCGGCGCCGCAGGCACCACGATATATGGCGAAGGTCGAGAAGGTTTATGCCGGGTTATAGCTGAAACCGGCCAAAATGAAGAATGCGCTACGTGAATTCTGCAGCATTATGGTACTGCCAGAAATTCAGAATTCGCGTAGCGTTGTCAGTTTGAACTGGTTGAAATCCGCCGTAAGGAGAGCCCGCATGCTGTCTAATTTATTTTCCGGTTTACCGGTTACTGCCAGTGCGCAGGAAAACGAAACCTTCGACGCGCTGTTGAACATACCGGGCATGCGTATCGAGAGAATTGTTTCAACCGGCCAGGCAAGTCCGCCAGATTTCTGGTATTGCCAGACGCAAAGCGAGTGGGTCACGGTTCTGCAAGGTTCAGCCGGTTTGCGAATGGAAAACGAAACGCAGACGCGTGTAATGCACGCCGGTGACTGCATCAACATTCCGGCGTTATGCAAACACCGTGTGGAGTGGACAGCCGCAAATGAAATCACAATCTGGCTGGCCGTGCATTATGGTGATATTGAAGATCAAAGCACAGGTGAAGAGTCATGAAAAAGGAACAGAATGGCAGGAGAGACGGTGGATTGATGGTGGGTTCGTTAATAGCATTCCTATTTAACATAATATACATTATGCGTACTTTGGTTATCTTAGAAACCCAGGATATCCGGCCTTAGTCCGTGACGTGATTCCATAAAGTCTGCCAGTTCTGCATCCTTTCATTCCGGCAGCTTTCACCACTTCACTGACTTATCTCAGCCTTTAAACTGTGCCAGCCAGATGGTATGTCCTGCACATGTCGGGTCTTCGGCAACCATCTTCACTTCCCTGAAACCATGTTCATCAAACAGCGCACGGTATTCTTCCGGAGCCAGACTTGCGTGATACAGATCTTCACCCTCAAATGTGCCAATCGCCTCACCGTTGCCCGGACCGCTGGTGAACATCAATGCTGCATCAGGCTTTGCGTGTTTCTCAAAAATGGCAAACATGGCGCGCTGATCATCGCGCGTCAGATGAAAAAAGCTGTCCCAGGCAATCAGCCCGTCGAACTTCTCGTTCAGCGATAACAAACGCATGTCGGCAACCTGCCAGTGTTGTTCCGGGAAACGTTCACGGCAAATCGAAATCATCGGTTCTGAAGAATCGACGCCGGTCACTGAGAAATGACGTTCTATAAAATATTCGGCGATGGGTTTTCCTGCTCCGCAACCGATGTCCAGAATGCGGCCTTCTGACGGGATCAGAGCCAGAAAACGGTCCAGCCACGCCTTTTCATATCCCTGATCTTTACGCAATTTATCCCAGATATCAGCATGTCGCTGATACAGTGAAATGATGTTTTTCGCCGAAATATCGTCCATTTCCTCTCCGTTCTGACCGTTATTTGATCGCGCTACGTGAATTCTGAGTGTCTCACGCGACCTCAGCACCTGTCAGCGAAAGATTTGGATTTGTTTGTAATTCATCACTTTTTTATCATATTTATCAATGTGTTTGTTGATTTTACCGGCATGCTTCGTATGATGTGGCGAACAAGACTTTAACGTAGCGCTGAGGGATAACATCTGATGAAAGACATCACATTTTACGGTCGTTTCGAGGCCGATATTCTGGCCGGGCGCAAAACGATCACGCTCCGTGAAGCCAGCGATGCGGATTTTGTTGCGGGTGATCGTGTTCGCGTAAGTCGTTATGAAGACAACGTTTTCTTCTGCAATATCGAGATTATCGACGTTACGCCGGTACAATTTGACGAGCTGAATGACGCCCATGCCGTGCAGGAAAATATGACATTACCTGAGCTGAAACAGGTGATCAGCGAGATTTACCCCGGTCTGAAATCACTGTTTATGATTGAGTTTCGTCTGGTCTGACAGTTTTGTACGACAGGAAAACGCACCGGAATCTTGCCCGGTGCGCCCTTTTCTTCTTATCCCTGCCAGCGGGATCCGCGGATCACCGAACAGAAATTGCCTCTGATGAAATCGGCTTCTTTGTCGGCAATGACATCCGCTTTCACGTTGCCAAATGTGGTTTGCGGTCTGTTTTTGATGCCATCATAAAATGCCTGAATGATGTCTTCTTTAAATGCTGGTGTCCTCGGATGCGCATCCACAACAGCATTTCGCACGTCGTCATCGTATCCCTGATAATTAATCCCGAGAACATCCATTTCCACACCCGCTGTCACCAGCGCAATGACCGGATCCATAAATTCAGGGATCCCGGGTGTCGTGTGCAAGGCAATCGCGGTCCAGACTTTATCAATATCCTGCGTGCTGACGCCGTGTTGCTGCATAAATTTGCGGGCCGCGTTTGCGCCGTCCACTTCAAAGCGTTTATCGCAGCTACAATTTTCGTGGGTCAGCCCCATGTCGTGGAACATACAGCCGATATACAGCAATTCGTGATCGACTTTAAGCTGACGTTGCTGACCGGCAAGTGCCGCCCAGTAATACACGCGGCTGGAATGATGGAACAGCAAATCGGTTTCTGTGTCGCGGACCAGTTCGGTGGCTTCGCGCGCCATTTTGCTGTCGGGAATGCGGATGCCCTGAATGTTCAGACTCATAATATTTCTCCGGTGGGGTTGAATGAGTCCAGAATAAGCTTCACTATGAATGTCATCAATCGTCGCAATATGACGATTAAGGACATAGCCGCATTCTGCGACAGGAAATCATCTCATGCCCAAACACATCATCATTCTGGCCGTGCCAGGCGTTCAGTTGCTGGATGTCTCCGGCCCGCTGGACGTTTTTGCCGAGGCAAATCAGCAACGCGGGCGTGAGGTGTATAAACTCAGCGTGATGGCCGTGGCCGATCCGACCGTTGTTTCATCTTCCGGCGCCCGCCTGCTGGCCGATCTGACACTCGACGCCCCGCTTCCCGACGCGCTGGACACCTTCCTGGTTGCCGGTGCGCCGGTGCTCGACAGCTTCATTTCAGATGAAAAGCTGCATGAAAATATTTGCCGCTGGAGCCATCACGCACAGCGTTTCGGTTCGGTTTGCAGCGGCGCGATGTTGCTTGCGGCGGCTGGATTAATCAACGGGCGTCGCGTCACCACACACTGGACTGTCGCGGAACGGCTTCATCAGGAATATCCGCAAGTGAACGTAGAAGCTGACGCAATTTTTATTGCCGATGCCGAACTTCGCACCGCGGCTGGCGTAACGTCCGGGCTGGATTTGGCACTGAATATGGTGGATGAAGATCTCGGGCGGGAAACGGCACTCGACGTTGCCGCACAGCTGGTGATGTTTTTTAAACGTCCCGGCGGCCAGTTACAATTTAGCCGCCATGGGCAGGCTTCGTTAAGCGGGCGTTCTGCTTTGCAGGACGTTCAGCGCTGGGTGCTGAACACTCTGGATCAGCCACATAATGTGCAAAGTCTCGCCACACATATGGGGATCAGCGCCCGGCACATTACCCGTTTATTTAATCAGGAACTGAATCAGTCCCCGGCCGAATGGCTTGAACAGCAGCGTGTATTTCACGCGCGTCAGCTGCTGGAAACTGGCGAGCTGGCGGTGAAACAAATCGCGGCGGAATGCGGATTTTCCAGCGTCGATATCCTGCGACGGGCGTTTGTCAGACAACTTTCAGTGACACCGTCACAATATCAAAAGCATCACAGCTCATGATATTTATTACTTATCATTCAGTAGGTTTCAGGCATCTTCTGCAACCTGAGCACGTCGAAAACAGTCGGGATGATGCGTATTGATCAGGCCCGTCGCTTCCATCCAGGCATAAACAATCGTCGGGCCGACGAAGGAAAATCCCCTTTTCTTCAGATCCTTCGAAATCCGTTCTGACAGCGCATCTTTCGTTGGAACCGGGCCGGTGTGCTGAATGGCTTTTCCACCAATTTGTGCCCAAATCCACTCACCAAATTCTTCGCCTGACGCCTGCATGGCCAGATACGCACGGGCGTTTTTAATCACTGCGGTGATCTTGCTGCGCGAACGAATAATGGCGGCGTCATTCACTAATCTTTCGATATCTTCTTCAGTAAATTCAGCCACTTTTTGCGGGTCAAAATGGTAAAATGCCTGCCGCAAAGCATCGCGTTTTTTCAGTACGATCCGCCATGACAAACCCGCCTGGAAACCGTCCAGCATCAGCTTTTCCCATAAGGCACGGCTGTCGCGAACCGGTTTTCCCCATTCGCGATCGTGGTAATTGCGCATCATCGGGTCATTATCACCCCACGGGCAGCGCGGTAAATCATCAGGAAATTCAGAGTTCATGGCAGGCCTTCTGGCAATGTGATGATCAAGCTTACGATAAAGCCGCGCAGGTTTAAACCGCCGCCCTTTTTCCCTGATAAACAGCATTAAAATCCCAGAATCAATAAAAAAACCGAAGGTCAGGTGTGCACGGTTTTGAATTATGTCATAAACTGTATGTTGTAACTAACTGGAGGTTTTATGGCAGATTATGATTTAATTGCCCGGATGAACGGTTGTTTTAACGAACTGGAACTGGCTTTGCACGATCTGGGTAATTTCCTGAATCAGCTGGAATTATTGCAGGCCAGAGTGTTTGCCTTGCCGGAGATTGCCAAGGGCGAAGAACATAATCCTGCGGATAAAATTCAGGTCACCCCTTTTACCGGTGAAGCAGCGCAGCAGCTGGCGTTACAGCATTTTCAGCGTCTGTTTATCCATCATAATAACGAGAATGTGAGCAGTAAATCCGCCGTCCGTCTGCCCGGCGTGTTGTGTTATGCGGTGGACGAAGCCGAACATCAGTCCGCCCTGCTGCTGATTGAAGAGGTGAATAAATTAAAAGCCGAGCTGGAGAATATTGTCACCGTTGAATCAGGTCTCGCCCGCGAACAGCGATTTGAATTTGTTCATACTCACCTGCGCGGGCTGATTACGCTGAACGCTTACCGCTCGGTCAATTTTCTGAATGATCCGGATTCCGTGCGGTTTGGCTGGGCGAACAAACACATCATTAAAAACGTCACGCGTGATGAAGTGCTGGCTCAGCTGGAAAAGAGCCTGAATGCGGGCCGCGCTGTTTCGCCATACACTCGCGAACAGTGGATGGAAAATATTAACCGTGAAATGAACGACGTAAAGCGCCTGCCTGAGCATGCGGCGCTGAAATTTAAACGTCCGGTGAAAGTCCAGCCGATTGCGCGCGTGTGGTACCACAACAGTCAGAAGCAGGTGCAACATCCCTGCCCGCTGCCGCTGATTGCGCTGTGTCTGCGCACGCCGGTAATGCAGGTGCCAAAACTCGGCGAATTGCAGGATTACGATGCGTCATCGGTGAAACATAAATATAAGCCGAAATCACAGCCGCTCAGCCTGCTGATCAAACGTCTTCATTTATATACCGACTATCCGTTATAAAGCGCGGCACATAAAAAAGGTCCGGAAATCCGGACCTCATTTTGCGTTATTACTTTTAACCGGAAACGATCAGCGCTTCATGCTGCCCACCATGTCTTCCGGACGCACCCACTCATCAAACTGTTCTTCCGTCAGATAACCGAGTTTCAGGGCTGAGCCTTTCAGCGTCAGGCCTTCGTGGTGCGCTTTTTTGGCAATTTCTGCCGCTTTGTCGTAACCGATATGCGTATTCAGCGCGGTCACCAGCATCAGAGATTCGTTGAGCAACTGCGAAATACGGTCACGGTTAGGCTCGATGCCCACTGCGCAATGCTCGTTAAAGCCGCGCAGTCCGTCAGCCAGCAAACGAACGGATTGCAGGAAATTGTGGATCACCAGCGGACGGAACACGTTCAGTTCGAAGTTACCGGAAGCACCGCCGATATTCACCGCCACATCATTACCCAGAACCTGCGCGCACAGCATGGTCATTGCTTCGCACTGCGTCGGGTTCACTTTACCCGGCATGATGGAGCTGCCCGGTTCGTTTTCAGGAATCGAGATCTCGCCGATGCCGCAACGCGGGCCAGATGACAACCAGCGCACATCGTTGGCAATTTTCATCAGCGACGCGGCCAGGCCTTTCAGCGCGCCATGCCCGTGAACCAGCGCATCGCAGGTGGCCAGCGCCTCAAATTTATTCGGTGACGTCACAAACGGTTGACCGGTCAGTTCGGCCAGCGCTTTCGCCACGCGCACGGCATATTCCGGATGCGTATTCAGGCCGGTACCGACCGCAGTGCCACCGAGCGCCAGTTCGGCGATATGCGGAATGCTGTTTTCGATATGCTTAAGGTTATTTTCCAGCATCGCCACCCAGCCGGAAATCTCCTGGCCCAGCGTCAGCGGCGTGGCATCCTGAAGGTGTGTACGCCCAATTTTGACGATATCGCGAAATGCTTCGGCCTTAGCCTGAAGGGTTTTGTGCAACACGTTCAGTTCAGGGATCAGCTTTTCGCGTAGCTCAGTCACCGCCGCCACATGCATTGCAGTCGGGAAGACATCGTTCGAGCTTTGGCTTTTGTTCACGTCATCGTTCGGATGAACTTTGCGCCCTTCGCCGCGCTCGCCGCCGAGGATTTCACTCGCCCGGTTGGCCAGCACTTCGTTCATGTTCATGTTGGTCTGGGTGCCGGAGCCGGTCTGCCAGATTGAAAGCGGGAATTCTGTGGTGTGTTTGTCGGCCAGCACTTCGTCTGCCGCCGCAATAATGGCGTTACCGCGTTCAGCGGGTAACAAACCCAGATCGATATTCACACTGGCCGCTGCACGTTTTGTTTGGGCCAGTGCGTGGATCAGGGCCACCGGCATTTTTTCCGAGGAAATACGAAAGTGTTCAAGCGAACGTTGTGTCTGTGCGCCCCAAAGCTTATCTGCCGGAACATCGATAGGCCCCATTGAGTCTTTTTCAATGCGAGTCGCTGCCATTACAGTCTCCTTAGCTTTTTTGCCCGAATGATGAATTCGGTTGATAATTGTGGTTTTTTGCAGGTTTTTGAGTGCCGGATGCGGTCCCACGCATTCACGAAGCTATGCCTCGAGTATAGTGTCATATAAGGCAGACGTATAATTCGAATCGGTTCTGATTCCGAGTTTTCGCCCTAACCGCACTTTTTGAGGCATCTTAGTTGTAAAGCCCGCTTTGTCATTGTTTACTATGCCCAGAACTTTTCTATTCAGGATGAAGCAATGCAAAAGATGCATAACGGTGTACAAAATTACGCCTGGGGCAGTAAAGACGCGCTGACTAAACTTTACGGTATCACCGACCCGCAAGGCCGTCCGATGGCTGAACTGTGGATGGGTGCTCACCCGAAAAGCAGTTCTCAGGTTGAGAATGCCGAAGGCCAGACCCTTTCCCTGCGTGATCAAATCAGCGCTGACCTTGATGGCCAGCTGGGTAAAAAAGTCGCCAAACGTTTCGGCGAATTGCCTTTCCTGTTTAAAGTCCTGTGTGCCGACCAGCCGCTTTCCATTCAGGTTCACCCGAGCAAAGGTGCTGCCGAAATTGGTTTTGCGAAAGAAAATGCGGCGGGCATTCCTCTGGACGCCGCAGAGCGTAACTATAAAGATCCGAACCACAAGCCTGAGCTGGTTTACGCCCTGACGCCTTTCCAGGCGATGAACGGTTTCCGTGAACTGCGTGACATCGTTTCCCTGCTGCAACCCGTTGCCGGTGCACATCAGCTGATTGCCAGCTTCCTGAATTATCCTGATGTCGATCATCTGCGTGCCCTTTTCGCCGGCCTGCTGAGTCTGGAAGGCGAAGACAAATCCCGTGCGCTGGACGTGCTGAAATCCGTGCTCCGTGAACAACACGGCGAGCCGTGGGACACCGTGCGCAGTATTTCTGAATTCTATCCGGACGATTCCGGTCTCTTCTCTCCGCTGCTGCTCAACGTGATCACCCTGCAACCGGGCGAAGGCATGTTCCTGTATGCCGAAACGCCGCACGCCTACCTGAAAGGCGTATCTCTGGAAGTGATGGCGAACTCAGACAACGTGCTGCGCGCCGGTCTGACCCCGAAATACATCGATATCCCTGAGCTGCTGGCAAACCTGAAATTCAACGCCAAGCCTGCCGGTGAACTGCTGACCACGCCGGTGCAAAAAGGCTCGGAACTCAACTTCCCTATTCCTGTCGAAGATTTTGCCTTCTCGATTCATGAGATTGCCGCGGAACCACAAACGCTGGAACAAGACAGCGCCGCAATCGTCTTCTGTATTGAAGGCCAGAGTGTGCTGTCAAAACAGGGTGAAACGCTGACGCTGCTGCCGGGTGAATCCTGTTACCTGGCCGCCAGCGAATCGCCGGTGACCGTGAGCGGTAACGGTCGCATTGCGCGGGTCTTCAATACCCTGAGCAAGTAAGGTGAGATGAAATGAAGATGAAACAAATTGGGGCTCCGTGCCCCAATTTGATGATTTTTCTGTTGATTCAGCTACACTCAGGAGACTAATAACGCCGTAAGGCGTTTTTTATTTTCGGGATATTTCATAAGGATAAACAGAGATATGAAGAAGTCGATAGTCGCTGTAAGCGTCATTGTAGTCCTTGGCGCGGCCTGGACAGGCGTCTCGTGGTATACGGGTAAACTTATTGAACAACATCTGGATGAACAGGTTGCGGCGGCTAACAGCCAGTTGCAAAGCGCTTATCCAAAAGCAGGTCTGAAAGTCAGCTATCAGGATTACCATCGCGGGCTGTTCAGCAGTAACTTGCGTCTTGTTTTGCAACCTGATGCGGCGGCTGCCGCGGCCGGTACCAGCGTGCTGAAAACCGGTGATGAAATTGCCTTTATCGAAACCATCGATCATGGCCCGTTCCCTGCCGCTCAGCTGAAAAGATTCAATCTGATCCCAAGCATGGCTTCCGTGCATTCAGAGCTGCAAAACACCCCGACGCTGAAAGGTCTGTTTGACGTCACCAAGGGTAAATCGCTGATCACCGCGGACTCGCGTCTGTCTTACAGCGGCGCCAGCGCGTCAGCGATTGATATCATTCCGGTGACATACCAGAAAGATGAAAGTCAGCTGCAATTTTCCGGCGGTACAATCAATGTTGATGTTGATAAAGACATGACTGCGATGAAACTGAAAGCCAGCACCGACAGCGTGGCGCTTACCTCTAAAAACCAGTGGGGCCAGCTTGAGAAAGTGACGCTGGCCGGTTTCAGCATGGACAGCGATACGCAGCAAGGGAAATTCCAGGTTGGCGTGGGCGATCAAAATCTGATCGTGAAACAGATTCTGGTCAACATTGACGGCAAAGACGCCGGTTCACTGGACAATTTCAAGCTGGTGAGCAAGTTCTCTGAAAGCGGCAATAACATCAACGGTCAGCAGGATTACACCATTGATGCGCTGAAAATTCAGGGCGCGGATTTCGGCTCTGCCAAACTGACGCTGAAACTGGATAAACTGGACGGCGCTGCACTGAAAGAGTTTGCCGACAAATACAATAATCAATCCCGTGAACTGCTGATGCGTCAGAGTGAACTGGATCCGGCGGTTTATCAGCAACAGGCTGCCGATTTACTTCTGGCCGGTCTCCCGACGCTGCTCAAAGGCAACCCGAGCATCAGCATTGCGCCGCTGAGCTGGAAGAACAGCAAAGGCGAAAGCACCTTCAACCTGCAACTGGATTTGAAAGATCCGGCCGCAGCGCCAGCACAGACGCAAGATCAGATGTTGTCTCAGCTGGTGAATAAGGTTGATGCCACACTGAACATTCCACTGCCGATGGCGACTCAGGTCACCACGCAGGTTGCGCAGCTTGAAGGCTACAGCGCCGATGACGCCGCGAAACTGGCTCAGCAGCAGGTTCAGGGTCTGGCCGCGATGGGTCAGATGTTCAAACTGACCACCGTGAAAGATGACACCATCACCAGCAGCTTCCATTACGCTGACAATCAGATTGACCTGAATGGCCAGAAAATGACGTTGCAGGAATTCGCCGGTCTTTTCGGTATTCTGGGCGGGCCAGCAGCGCCAGCACCAACACCTGAACAGGAAGCACCTGCCGCTCCTGCACCCGTTCCGGCTCAGTAATATTCTTTACTCCTCCCCCTGCGAAGGGGGAGGTTGGGAGGGGGTTTTACACACGACACCTTCTGGCCTGCGTTAACCCACACCCCATCCCAACCTTCCCCTCGTGAGAGGGGAAGGAGTAAGACCCCCTACCGTTATCAAAGGATTTTCAGGCGTGACCACTCCTACTGACCTCCTCAGGCTGAACGATGTTTCGTTCACCCTCAATAATATTCCGCTCCTTGAGCCCGTTTCATTAACCCTGAATCCCGGTGAATTTACCCTGCTGACCGGTCCTTCCGGCAGCGGAAAAAGCACGCTGCTGAAAATCATCGCATCACTGCAAAACCCGACCGGCGGCAACCTGTATTTTAAAGGCGAAGACATCAGCCGGATTAAACCTGAAACCTATCGCCAGCGTGTTTCCTATTGCTTCCAGACGCCGTCGCTGTTTGGCGAAACGGTCTACGACAACCTCGCACTGCCTTACCAGATCCGCAATAAAAAGGTGGATGAAACACAGCTGCGCGCCTGGCTGACCAAAGTGAACCTGGCAGAGGATATGCTGACGAAGCGGGTTCAGGAGTTGTCCGGCGGTGAGAAACAGCGCGTCGCCCTGCTGCGTAATTTGCAGTTTTTGCCTGATGTGCTGCTGCTCGATGAAATCACCAGTGCGCTGGACGAGGAAAATAAGGTCAATATTAATGACATTATTGCCAGCCTGGTCGCCGAAAAACAGCTGGCCGTGTTGTGGGTCAGCCATGACCTGAACGAAATTCGTCACGCCAGACACGTCATTACCCTGACCCGCCACACGCAAGGAAGTCCGGCTCATGAATCAGCATAATATTACCGACCAGTCACTGGCGCTGGCGTTGATCCTGGTGGTCGTCGCCCTGCTGGTCAGCAAGAAAGAAAAACTCGGGCTGGAAAAAGACATCATCTGGAGCGTGGCGCGCGCCATTGTTCAGCTGGTGGTCGTCGGCTATGTCCTGAAATATATTTTCGATATCAATAACAGCCTGTTAACCGTGCTCATGGTGCTGTTTATCTGCGTCAATGCGGCGCTGAATGCGAAGAAACGCAGTAAGAATATCGATAACGGTTTTGTTATTTCGTTTGTCGCCATTACGGTCGGTACAGCGCTGACGTTAACAATCCTGATCCTTAGCGGATCAATAGAATTCCTGCCAATGCAGGTGATCCCGATTTCAGGGATGATTGCGGGGAATGCGATGGTGGCGGTGGGTTTGTGCTACAGCAACCTGAATCAGCGCTTTATCGACAATCAGCAGAAAATCCTCGAAATGCTGAGCCTCGGCGCGCCGACAAAAATGGCCTCCGGGAAGATTATCCGTGACAGCATTCGTGCGGCGATGATCCCGACCATTGATGCCGCAAAAACCGTGGGGATCGTGAGTTTGCCGGGCATGATGTCCGGCCTGATTTTTGCGGGTATCGACCCGGTGAAAGCGATTAAATATCAGATTATGGTGACGTTTATGCTGCTGGCGACCGCCAGTTTATCGACGATTATTGCCGGCTATCTGGCGTATCAGCGCTTCTATAATGATCGCGCGCAGTTGCGCTCATTGAAATCTTCATAGCCTTCACAGCGCCCTGCCAGCTGATCCGCGGCGGGCGCACTTTTCTTCCGGCCTAGAGATCCGACAGCACCTGACGAAGATTAATTTCTCCCGACGCTTCATCATCCAGATCCAGAACCCTTTCCAGTTCGTTCAGATGTTCCTGCATCGACTGCACGGCCAGCGCATTGTCGCCCCTTTCCAGCGCCTCAATAATCGCCTGATGCTCATCGCACTGGCACGAAGACACATCGGCGCGCTGATACAACGCCACAATCAGGGAACTGCGCACCATCAGGTTCGAGAGGATTTCACTCAGCACGCTGTTGCCTGAGATTTCCCCGAGGATCAGATGAAACTCGCTCAGCTCACGCACAATCACACGACGGTCTTCGGATTTCGCCGCTTCCCTCTCGCCGTCCAGATGCGTCTGAATGCGCTGACGATGCTGACGGATACAGTCCGGGCTAATCCCTTCCACTATCGCGCGCTCAATCGCACGTCGGGCAATAAACACTTCACGGGCTTCTTTCGCCGTGGGCTGTGACACCATCGCCCCGCGGTTAGGTTCAATGGTGACGATGCGCTGCATAGACAGGCGCTGTAGCGCAACCTGCACATGATTACGGTTAGCGCTGAGTGCCTCAACCAGCTGCGACTCTACCAGACGGGTGCCGGGACGCAGACGTTGCTGCGCGATAGCCTTCGATAAAACGTCGACAATGCGCTGAACTTCCAGCTGCTTGGCGGTTGTAATTTGATTACTCATGGAATGCTAAATAGCCTCTTTATGGCAGTTTTCGTGCAAACTATCACCGGCCGTCAACTTTCGTCATTAGCAAATGAAGTCTGACCGTGAATAATGCACAAGTCCGCAACAAAACGGCACGTATTATTCATCATAATTATCATTCCCGCACGCATTCCCTAAATTCTTACATTATCAAAACGAATCCGCATTCCGGCTGACGAAGTTGCGCAGGCTCCCCGCGATGACAGGGAGTGCGGGTCTGTGAAATGAATCTGTTGCTGGAAGTGATAAAACGAGGGGGAATTACGCCAGGGATCCTGTGTCTGTATGCGCAATGTGTCCGAACATAAAACTCACCGGCAATTCAGCAACCTGATGAATAAGCGCCAGCAAAGGTTCGCAGGGATGCGCATTATCCAGCCCGCGCACGGTCCGTAAAAAGGTCAGCGCGGTTTCGGGCGTCGGGAATTTATCCTGCTGGGTGAAATACAGATAAAGCGCCAGCACCGCCACCGAACGGCTGCGCCCGCCACGACAGTGAATCAGCACGTTGGCCGCGCGGTGTGGCGGATAACTGCGTTTACCGGGGCTGGCCTGTCCGAGTAAACCGTCCAGCGCCAGCACGCCTGCGAGCAGGTGATTTACCGTATTGCCCGCCCCGTCAATCAGGCCGATTTGAGTTCGCCGCAGCCAGGTGCCATCGGGCAGCGCCAGATCACCGAGCTGGAGATTAACCGCCATATTCAGCGCCGAGGTAATATTGTGCTGGTGTAACAGATAAGCATCCTGCGCCGCCGGGCCATTTCCGAGGTATAACCAGCGGTGGCTTTGTCCGGTCACCGGGACGAGTTTAATGAGTAGCGGCCGGCTGTCTTCTTCTTGTTCAGCTTGTTTACGCGTTTGTAGGGAATCAGTCATTATCATCTTCCTGATATCAGTGAGTTCCGAAACGGTAACACATCTGAAAGTCGCAAACCTTTGCCTGTTTAGCACTTTACCGACTTCCTTAATTCATACCCTCCACGGCAGTACACCTTCCGGCAAACGTCGGGCAAACAGCGACGCCAGTAACATCAGGATCAGCACCACGCCAATCATCAGGCAACCTGTAGCCGCAGCGAGCGTCGAAGAACCGCCCTCGTCGAGAAACACAATCATCGGGCCAAGCGTTTGTGTGCCGGACGTCACCAGTAAGATTGATACCTGAATTTCATTAAGCGCCGTCAGGAATACCAGAATCGTCCCCGCCATTGCCGAAGGCGCCGCCAGCGGCATCAGGATATCTCGCATCCGCCGCAGAAAACCGGCACCAAAAATTTGTGCGGCCTCATCCAGAGAACGTTCTATCTGCGCAAAGCCTGCCATTGTGGGCCGCAGGACCAGCGCCATAAAGTTGGAAAGATAGGCCGCAAGAATAATCCACACCGTGCCATACAGGCTGACGTGGACAAGCGGCAGCGGTTTAAGGAAAAACAGAATGGACGCAATCCCCGTGACAATCCCCGGTAACGCATAAGCCAGCTCCGTGGATAACTGTAAAACGCGCACCAGCCGCGTGCGCTGCCAGCTGAGAAAATAAGCCAGAAACAGCGAGGCGACGGTCAGGATCACCGCCGTAAGCAGCGTCAGCCCCAGACTGGTGAAAAAGGCCTGGCGGATAGCCGGATACCCGAACAGCGCATTGGCATAATTACTCAGCGTCAGGCTGCTGAACGTCAGCGCCTGACCGAATCCCTGCGTCAGTGATGTTGTCAGCAGCGCGGAAAGCGGCAGCAACAGGGTCAGGATCATCCAGAGCCATACGATAATCTCTACCGGCAAACGCCAGCGGCCGAGCGGATGATGCAAAGAACGCGGCGTACCGGTCACGCGCACATCCTGACGCCCGCCCAGCCACCGGCTGAGCATCAGACCCGCCAGCGTAATCGCGGCAATCAGCAAAGAAAGTACCGCCATGTCCGCCAGCGCTGACGCGCCAAGGGTATTGAGCTGCTGATAAACCAGCGTGATCAGTGTAGGCACGCGCCCCGGAATGCCCAGCATCGCCTGAATGCCGAAATTTCCCGCCGCTGTGACAAACGACAGCGCCGTACCGGCAAAAATCGCCGGACGCACCAGCGGCAAAATGATCGTAAACAGAACCCGCCACGGTTTCGCCCCGCCAGCCCGCGCCGCTTCAACCAGATCGGCGGGCAAACGACGCAGCCCCGCGCGCACCATCAGAAACACCAGCGGCGCATTGTGTAACCCGAGCAAGATAATGATGCCGCTCATCGAATATAACGGCGATGGCGACCCCGGCGGCAGGCTCAGTCCGAAGAATTGCAAGACCGGGCTGGACGGCGAAAGCGCCTGAACCCACGCCAGCGCCGTTACCTGCGGAGGGATCATCAGCGGCAGGATGAACGTGAAAACCCATGCCTGTTTGCCGCGCAGATTGGTTAACGCGATAAGCAGCGCCGCCACGGTGCCAAGCAACATCGCCAGCAACGTGGAAACAACGGCGATCGTCAGCGTATTCACCGTGGCGATCAGCACCCGTCGGGTGCCCAGCAGATGGCTGAACCGCGAGAGATCCGGGATCCCCTGTGGTGCCACCGCCGCCCACACCAGCCGCGCCAGCGGTGCGACCGACAGAATACCTATCAGCAACGTCAGCCCCCAGAGAACCGCCTTCTCGCTGCCCGGCCAGTAACGCCTGCGCGCAGCCACCGTGCGGCGCTGAATTTCACTCATCACGCTCATCTGCCTTTCCCTTCAGCCATCAGCCGCCGAAGATTTCTGTGAATTTCGCACGTACCTGCTTATCGTCAGCCACGGCTTTGTCAGAATCGAGCGTCAGCAGTTTGATGGAATCCACCGGCGCAAAGCCTTCCGGTGCAGGAACGGTTGCATCAATCGGACGGTTACCCTGTTTTGCCACCAGTTGCTGCCCCTGCGGCGAGAGCATGAAATTCACAAACGCTTTGGCTGCCGGCACGTTATGCGCCCCGGCGAGGATAGCTACCGGCTCCGTCACAAAGGACGCGCCTTCTTTCGGATACACCAGATCAATCGGGGAGCCTTGTTTCTTCGCACGGATAATATCGGCATCCGTGATCACACCGTATTTCGCCATGCCGCTGGCAACGGCTTTCAGCGCCGGGCCATTTCCACCTTCCGGTGTAATCCCGTTTGCCGCCAGTTTCTGATAAAACGCCCAGCCAATATCCGGCGTGTTAATGGCCGTATGCAGGTGATAAAGCGCAGCCCCGGAATACAACGGGCTTGGCACCGCCACCTGGCCTTTATTCTGTGCGTCGGTCAGTGCCATCCAGCTGTCGACCGGTTTGGCATTTTTCGTGTTGTACGCAATAACCGTGGCGATGATTTTTGTGCCGAACCAGGTTTTATCTTTATCGTAGAAATCCGGGCTGATATTGCTGACCGGGGCATCAGGATACGCCATCAGCTTGCCGTCTTTTTTCAACGCACCCAGATTGATGGAATCTGCCACCAGCAGTACATCGGCTTTCACATCTCCGGCCATCATTTCCGTCTGCAACACATTCATCAGCTGCGTGGTGCCGTTACGCGTCCATTCCACCTGAACGTCGGGATATGCCGCTTTAAAGGCATCGACTGTCTGTTGTGCGATTTCCGGTGCCTGAGAGGTATAAATCACCAGTTTGCCCGACGCCGTTTCTGCCGCATTGGCAAAAGTGAACAGCACGGTAGCCAGTGACAGCGTGCAAAAACTCAATCTGATGGTAGTAGAAATGTGCATAGCCCTGTCCTTTTGAGAATCAGTAGTTTTAAGAATGAGTGAATTGAGAAGGGATCATTGAGGAAGTACCCAGCCGTCTTCGATGATAAAAGTGACATTGTCACCCGGCTGAACCTCTTTTTTAGAATGAATGGATAATCTGAGTTCCGGCGCAGCGTACGGCGTGATGTCTGTCTGGTAGTAGCCGCCGCGATAAATCTGCCGGGAAACCCGTGCCGGAGTCCCCGTTTCCCCCGGTTCGGCAAAACGTAAATCCGCCGCGTGAACACACGCCTGCGCCTTTGCCATGGAAAGCTGTGAAACCGGCGACCGTAACCTGACGTGGGTGCCGAAAATCGCTACCCGCGCATGGCCGTTACCGTCCGGCCAGACATCCGTCACCGGAATGACGCGCCCGTCATCGATAAACGTGGCGACCATTTCATTGGCCGGTTCCCGGTACAAAATCTGCGGCGTGGCGAACTGCATCACACGCCCTTCGTTCATCACCACCACGCGATCCGCCAGCGACATCGCCTCCTGCTGGTCATGAGTGATATACAACAGCGTCGCGCCGGTGTGCTGATGAAAGCGGCTGAACTCTTCTTCCATTGCCGCCCGCAGGTGTACATCGAGATTTGCCAGCGGTTCATCGAGCAGCACTACGCCCGGGCGTGTAACCAGACAACGTGCCAGCGCAACCCGCTGCCGCTGACCTCCCGATAAATCCGCTGGCCGCCGTGTTGCATATTCGCGTAACCCGACCAGCGCCAGCGCCTCTTGTGTGCGGACGCGCCGTTCATTGCGATCCATTCCCGCGACTTTCAGGCTGTACGCCACGTTCTCTTCTACCGACATATGCGGCCACAACGCGTAATTCTGAAACACAATCCCCAGCTCACGTTTCTCCGGCTGTACATGCACATCGGGCGATGAAAACAGACGATCGCCTACGGTGATCGTGCCGCTGTTGACCGGCTCAAACCCGGCCACAGTCCGCAGGAGCGTCGTTTTTCCGCAACCCGACGGGCCCAGCACGGCCACAAACTCCCCCGGCCGGATATGCAGGGAGACATCGTTAAGCACCGGTTGTGTGGCGAAGGATTTACTCAGGTGGGAAATCTGGATGGCAGACATGCGTCGGTATTTTCCTCAAAGCGGCGATGGCCTGTTCAATGAGAAAACAAATTACTGCGGTTTTGTGACTGTTTTATGAACGGGTTGAGAAGGTTTGGTTTGTCTTATGTTTCAGTAATTTATTTTTTGCGAGACATCGCGGAGGAAAAGATCGCCCTTCTGAATTCCCTGCAAATACCCGACAGGATGCGCGGGTGCGATGGCACAACGCGTCGGGCGCGGGAAAGAATGTGAACCCCGTTCCCGATTAAAAATAATCATAAATGATTACTTCCACTTTGCACAAAACGTAATCATACTCCACCGCAAGGAACGCCATTGTGTACGACGTGACGGTATTACCCGCTGCCATGAAGGAGCTTCGCAAGTTGCCTCCCACGCTGAGTGCCAGCATTGCTGATGCTTTGAAGGAGCTGGAGATCTACGGTGCCGCGTTACAGGATCCGCAGGTCCGGTATGTCGGAAATGGAATACGGGAAGTCCGGGTAACCAGTCTGGAGGGCCTGGGCAGAGCGTTTTATTTTTTTATGCAGGGTCGCCGCATTTATGTCGTGCATATCCTGCATAAGAAAACGGCTAAAACGCCGCTTCAGGATTTAGAACTGGCATTACAACGTATGAAAAATATCAAAAAGGATGAATATGAAAGATTACGATGAAAACAAGCTCATTCCCCTCAGCGCAGTTATGGAGGAGATGATGCAGGATCCTGAATTCGCCGCAGCGTATGAGGCAATTCAGGTGCACAAAAAAATGGTCGCCGAACTCAAGGCGGCGCGGCTGGCGGAATCCCTGACGCAGGAGGATATCGCGCGGCGCACCGGCATGAAAAAACAAAATATCAGCCGGTTTGAAAACGGTGCCGCATCCCCGACGCTGAATACCGTCAGTCGTTACGCGGTCGCGCTTGGCGGCACTTTTGAATTCAAAAAACTGCACGGCTAGCCTTTAGCGGGTCCGGGTAAAATTCGGTCAGTTAACCGCCGGATTTTGCGCCCCATACGCCGCGATAAATTCCCCCGCTATCGCCACTGCGATTTCAGCGGGGAGTTTACCCCGCACATCCGGCAGACCGACCGGGCAACGCATTCTCATCAGTTGCTCGCCGGAAATCCCCTTGCCGGATAAACGATAATCAAAGCGTTTGCGTTTCGTCTCAGAACCAATCAGCCCGAAGTAGCGGAAATCACCGCGTTTCAGAATCTTTTCGCTGAGGGCAAAATCCAGCTGATGATCGTGGGTCAGAACCATGAAATAACTGCCCGCGGGCATTTGCGCCACGGTGCCTTCCGGCTCGTCATCCACCACACAGGTAATCTGCGGGTCAACGTGAACAGGAAATTCACTGGCGCGCGCATCCACCCAGGTTATCCGGCACGGTAATGTACTGAGTATGTTCACCAGCGCCCGGCCGACGTGTCCGGCGCCATACACCACCGCATGCGGCTGAGGTTGCCCGAGGGGTTCCAGCAGAACGGACGCCATGCCGCCACAGCATTGACCGAGCCGTGCGCCTAACGAGAAACGCTCTAACCGGCTGGTTTTCGCGCCCTGTTGCAGCATTTCGCGGGCAATGGCAGTGACCTGAAACTCCAGATTTCCGCCGCCCAGGGTATAAAACTGGTCACCGGCGGTGATCAGCATTTTACTGCCCGCATCACGCGGCGTTGAACCTTGCTGATCGACCAGCGTCGCCACCACGCAAGGCTCGCCGCGCTGCCGGAGGTCATGTAAACGGGTTACCCAGTCATCGGTACGCATTAAAACCTCCGTTAACCGTTCGCTTTTTCGGCATTTGCGCTGACGACACTTGTGACAACGTCACCGTAAAATCTCAGCTGGTTAATGCCGTTCAGCACTCTTTCCGGCGTGGCAGGCGCATCGATATGCGGATGAACGCGGTAATCCGCGAGGCTGGAAACCGCGTCTTTAATCGCGCACCAGACAGATATTCCGTGCATAAACGGTGGTTCACCCACGGCTTTAGAATGGAAAACCGTGTCTTCCGGGTTCTTGCGGTTTTCCACCAGATGAACGCGCAAATCCTGCGGGATATCACCGATAGCCGGGATTTTGTACGCCGCCGGGCCACTGGTCATCAGCCGTCCTTTGTCGTTCCATACCAGTTCTTCGGTCGTCAGCCAGCCCATGCCCTGAACAAATCCGCCTTCCACCTGGCCGATGTCTATCGCCGGATTCAGCGAATCGCCGACGTCATGCAAAATATCGGCACGCAGCAGTTTGTATTCGCCGGTCAGCGTATCAACCAGCACCTCGGCGCAGGCCGCACCATAGGAGAAATAATAGAAAGGATGCCCGGCTGCCTTGCTGCGGTCATAGAAAATCTTCGGCGTTTTGTAATAACCGGTGCTGGAAAGCGGCACCTGATTGAGCCAGCACTGGGTGGCGACCTGCTCAAAGCTGAAATACTCGTTTTTGACCCGCACCTGACCGTTGCTGAACTCCACGTCACTTTCTGCCGCGTCGTGAACGCGCATCAGCATTTCCACCATGCGCGCTTTAATGATCTCGGCCGCATTCTGCGCCGCTTTACCGTTAAGGTCCGCGCCGGAAGAGGCGGCCGTCGGCGAGGTATTCGGCACTTTTCCGGTGTCGGTAGCCGTTATCTGAATACGGCTGATATCCACCTGAAAAACTTCGGCGACCACCTGCGCGACTTTGGTATTGAGCCCCTGTCCCATTTCCGTGCCACCGTGATTGAGCTGAATGCTGCCGTCGGTGTAAACCAGCACCAGAGCCCCGGCCTGATTGAGAAAACTGGCGGTAAAGGAGATGCCGAATTTCACCGGCGTCAGCGCCAGTCCCTTTTTAAGGTACGGATTGTTTTGATTAAACTGTGTGACAGCGTCACGCCTTACGGCATATTCCGCGCTTTCTTCCAGCTGGCGGGTCATCTCCTCAAGCAGATTCTGGCCGACCGGCTGGTGATAATGCGTGATGTTGCGGCTTTCCTGGCCGTAGTAATTATTTTTACGCACGGTCAGCGGATCCTTCCCCAGTTCGCGGGCGATGTGATCGACAATATGCTCAATGGCCAGAATTCCCTGCGGCCCGCCAAAACCGCGGTAAGCCGTATTCGACGCCATATTGGTTTTACAGCGGTAACCGGTAATTAAGGCGTCGCCGAGGTAATAGGCGTTATCGGAATGGAACATCGCCCGGTCAACAATGGAACCGGAGAGATCCAGTGAATACCCGCAGTTGGCCGCCAGCTTCAGGTCGATACCGTGAAAGATGCCGTCATCCGTAAACCCGACGTCGTAGCTGACGTGAAACGGATGTCGTTTGCCGGTGATCAGCATGTCGTCCTGCCGCGCCAGACGCATTTTCGCCGGGCGTCCGGTAAGATGTGCCGCCAGCGCGGCCAGACAGGCCGTGCCTGCCGCCTGCGTTTCCTTACCACCAAAACCGCCGCCCATGCGCCGCATATCGACCACCACTTTGCGCATCGGCAAATCCAGCACCGAGGCCACCAGTTTCTGGACTTCAGTCGGATGCTGCGTCGAGCTGTAAACCAGCATCGCGCCGTCTTCGCCCGGCATCACCGACGCAATCTGCGTTTCCAGATAAAAATGCTCCTGCCCGCCAATCTCCAGCTCGCCCTGCAAGCGGTGCGGCGCACTGGCCAGCGCCATTCCTGCATCGCCGCGTTTATGCTGATGCGGTTCTTCCACGTAATGCTCAAGTGCCAGCGCCTGTCTGATAGTCAGCACGGCGTCACGGGGCTGATATTCCACTTTAGCCAGCGCAACGGCGGCGCGGGCGGCTTCCGGAGAAGTTGCGGCGACCACCAGCACAATCTGCCCGACGTATTCCACCACACCCTGCGCCATCAGCGGATCGCCGTGGGTCAGCGGCGCGATATCGGGATTACCCGGCACATCTTCCGCCGTCATCACCCGCACCACGCCCGGCACGCTGTAACAAGGTCCGGTATCGATATGCAGAATGTCGGCGTGCGCGTGCGGGCTGAGCAGCGGCACCAGATGCAGCTGGCGCGGAAACTCCAGCCGGTCATCGGTGTACACCGCTTCTCCGCTGACGTGTTTATCCGCGCTTTCGTGTTTCTGGCTTTTGCCCACGCCGCTTTGAAGTCCGGCACGGAACAACTGTTCCATCTCCTGCCGGGAAAGTGACGGTTTGGATTCAGACATAATGAGTTACCCGCATCAGCGTTTCAGGAGACGTCAGTTCGATATGGCAGCGGCGCAGCAGGTTTTTGGCGACCTGCATGCGGTATTCGCGGCTGGCGCGGAAATCAGTGATCGGTGTGAAATCCTGCTCCAGCGCCTGACATGCCCGCTCAAGGGTGGCGGTTTGCCACGGTTGCCCGAGCAGTTGCGCTTCACAATGGGTAGCGCGTTTCGCCACTTCCGCCATGCCGCCGAACGCGATGCGTGCATGCACCACCACGCCGTCGCGGACTTCAATCTGTAGCGCGGCGCACACCGCTGAAATGTCGTCCTCAAGCCGTTTCGACACTTTATAAACCCGCAACTGCCGCGCCTCCGACGTCACGCGCGGGATGCGGATCTGCTCGATAAATTCGCCCGGCTGCAAGGCCGTTTTGCGATAGCCGAGGAAGAATTCGTCCAGCGGTAATTCGCGTTGTGCCGCGCCACAGCGCAAAAGTAATGACGCGCCCAGCGCCAGCAGAACCGGGCCGCCGTCGCCAATCGGTGAGCCGTTGGCGATATTGCCGCCAAATGTGCCCTGATTACGGATTTGCTGCGAAGCAAAACGCTCAAGCAGCTCACCAAACGCCGGAAATTCACGGTGCAGAACCGGCATACAGGCGCTCAGCGTCGCCGCCGCGCCAATATGAATTGCCTGACCGGTCAGCGTAATGTCTTTCAGTTCTTCCACATGGCTGAGCGAAATCAGTTTCGGGATACGCTGATAACGTTGCGTCACGTCCAGCGCCAGATCGGTGCCACCGGCCACCAGACGGGAATCCGGCTCCGCCAGATACCGTTGCGCCAGCTGCTCAATCGTGACCGGTTGTTGCGTCGCGGAAATCGCCCGCAGTTTTTCGAGCGAATGCAGAGTATTGGCGTCAAACTGATCGGCCTGCGGGGCTTCGCAAACCGCCTGCGCCGCCGCCATAATCGGCCGGTAACCGGTGCAGCGGCAGAGATTGCCGGAAAACGCCTGCAGGGCTTTTTCGCGGTTAAACGGCTCGCGGTAAGACGCCCGTTTTTGCTTTTCCAGCGCAAACAGCGACATCACAAAACCCGGCGTGCAGAACCCGCACTGCGAAGCATGGTTATCCGCCATCGCCCGCTGAACAGGGTGCAGCTCGCCCTTATGTTTCAGATCTTCAACGGTGATCAGCTGTTTGCCGTGTATCGCAGGCATAAATGTCAGGCAGGCGTTGACCGTGGTGTATTTCAGCCCGTCGCCCTCTTTTTCGGCCAGCACGACGGTGCAGGCGCCGCAGTCACCGGAGGCGCAGCCTTCTTTGGTACCGCAACGCCCGGCATCGCGGCGCAGATACTGAAGAACCGTGGTATCGTCCGGCAGATTTTCCGTCTGGATCCTGCCGTTCATCAGAAACTGGATCATGCGTTATCCCCCTTCCGGCACCCGTTCAAAATCAGCGTGGTGACTTCGCCGATGATGTGTTCCCGCGCGACGTCATCGCCGTCAAAATTGCCGTACATGTGTTTCACCTGCACGGCGAAATCGGCGTAATACTGCGTCAGCGCCCAGATGTGCATGATGAACAGACGCGCATCCAGCGGGCGGATTTTGCCCTCAACAATCCACTGATGGATCAGGTTTTCTTTTCCGACGATGTTCTGCGTCGCCTGCGGCCAGTATTTTTGCAAATAATGTCCGCCACTCAGCACTTCGCTGGTGAAAATGCGTGACAGTTCCGGCTGGTCGAACGAAAAACTCAGCTTGTTGCGGATGTAGCGGCTCAGCACGGCTTCCGGTTCACTGAGCGTCGGGTCGAACTGAATAATGTCGCCCCAGACTTTCAGCACTTTCTGCAAGAGCTCCTCGTACAGCTCTTCTTTTCCGGCAATGTAGTAATGCAGTTGGGCTTTTTTGATGCCCGCACGCTGTGCAATCGCCTGTGTGGTGGCGCCCTGAAAGCCTTTTTCACTGAACTCCGCAATCGCTGCCGCATGGATATTTTCCAGCGTGCGCTCGCGGGCTACGCGAACTTTACTGCCGGTATCGCTGTTCATCATGCGCAAAAATCTCCTGACATTTCGTCCCGTGCATAGGCCAGTTCGCCGTCGATGTACGTGCAGTACACGTTTCGGTCGTCGCCGAGCGTCATCAGCACAAACAGTTTCTCCGCCAGCGTTTTGCTGTTGGCAGCACGCAGTTTTTGCAGCGCGCTGACGCCCGGCTCGAGCACCACGAAATCGGCTTCTTTTCCGGCGTCGAAATTGCCGATTTTGTCATCGAGATGCAGCGCCCGTGCGCCGCCCAGCGTGGCGTGATAGAAGGCTTCGAAAGCCGATAACCGGTAACGTTGCAACTGGCCGACTTTGTAAGCTTCAAGCAACGTTTGCAGCATGTTGAAAGTGGTGCCAGCGCCAACGTCGGTGCCCATCCCCACGCGGATCTGCTTCTGCCAGGTTTTTTGCAGGTTGAACAAACCGCTGCCGAGAAACAGGTTGGACGTCGGGCAAAACGCAATCGTCGAATCCGTTTCGCTCAGACACTCCCATTCGCTGTCATCAAGATGCAGGCAGTGCGCGAAAACGCAGCGCTCGCCGGTCAGACCGTGCTGATGATAAACGTCGAGATAATGCTGATGTTCCGGGTGCATTTCTTTTACCCAGGAGAGTTCTGCCACGTTTTCGCTGAGATGGGTGTGCATATACACGTCCGGGAATTCCTGCTTCAGCAGACGGACTTTTTGCAGCAGTTCGGATGAGGACGTTGGCGCAAAACGCGGCGTCAGCGCGTAGCTCAGGCGCTGACGGTTATGCCAGCGCGCAATAAGGGCGCGCGTATCGGCCTCACTTTGCTCCGGGGTTTCAAGCAGTGCGTCGGGAGCGTTTTTGTCCATCATCACTTTGCCAGCCACCAGCCGCATGTTGATGTCAGACGCTTCTTTAAACAGCGCATCGACCGACTGCGGATGCACGGTGCCAAACACCAGCGCCGTGGTGGTGCCGTTGAGTAAAAGCTGATTGATGAAGAATTTCGACATGCGCCTGGCGTAATCCGCGCAGTGATATTGCTGTTCCGTCGGGAAGGTGTAGCGCGTCAGCCATTCGAGCAGTTGCTCGCCGTACGCGCCGATCATTTCGGTTTGCGGGTAGTGAATATGGGTATCGACAAAACCGGGAACGATCAGTTTGTCGCGGTAATCATCAATTTCCAGCCCGGCGGTTTTTCGCACGCTGGCGAGCTTTGCTTCGCCCTCCAGCCATTCCCCGAGCCAGACGATATGCCCGCCGCTCAGCAGCATCAGGCCGTCTTCGATATAACGCACGCTGGCTTCAAGTTCTTCCGGCCCGGTGACCGGCTGGCGGATATCAAAGAAGTTTCCGCGTACCGCGCGGGTGATAACCTGACTCATGGCATAGTCCTTCTGTGCAACATTCTTATTGATGATTAATAACAGAACGTTTGCAAAGCTTATGCCAAATCTGACCAACCGGTCAGACCGTCTGGTTCTTTTTTCTCACGCCAGCCAGAACTACTTCAGCAACACCTCATATTGCGGATTGAATTCATCAAAGATCGGCAACGCCGCCGCGCCCAGCGCCGGGGTGTCACTACCGGACATGCCCAGGCGAATTCTCGCCGTCTGCGCATAGCGGCTTCGTACCGAACTGTACAGCGGCGTCAGGCGCCGGATCAGCTTCTCCACCAGCGGTTTCGGCATCGTGCCGCCGATGATTACGCTCTGCGCATCAAACACGCATTCCATAATATTGATGGCCTGAAGCGCCGGTTCGACCGCGGTATCCAGCCATTTATCGAACAAGGCCTCATCGACGTTCAGCAAATCTTCCGGCATGGCGGACATCGGATCCAGCCCGCAGGCTTCGTACGCGGCCTGCAAAGAAACGTAGCGTTCAAGGCAACCTTTGTTGCCGCAGTAACATTCTCGGCCGCCCGGTTGCACCACAATGTGGCCGACCTCGCCCGCATTATGTGCATGACCGGTGTAAATCCGCCCGTCGGTAAATATCCCCGCGCCGAGGCCGGTGCCGATATAGAGATACACAAACGAGGAAAGTTGCTTGGCAATGCCGTGAAAACGCTCGCCGATGGCCGCTACCGTTGCATCGTTTTCAAGCGTGACCGGCCAGCCGGTAGAGGCACTTAACCGCGCTTCAATATCCACATTATCCCAGCCGTGCAGCGTGGTCGGCCCCTGCGAAGAAATGCCCTCAACGCCAAATGGCCCCGGCATCACCACACCGACGCCCAGCATTTTGCGCCAGTCGATTTTCACCTGTTGGCGCATTTCTTGCAGTATCTGATCAATCAGGGCCAGCGTGGGCTCAGGCTGAGGTTTCTGAATGTGGATCTGGTGGCGAAAACGCACCGAGCCCGTGAGATCCACCAGCACAATCAGCAGCGACTGATGATCAAGATGGATGCCGATGGAATAGGCGCTGTCAGGATTGAGTGTCAGTGGCGTTGCCGGTTGACCACGTCCGCCCGCACGACGCGGCAGATGGGAAGAGAGTATGCCCGCCTGTTCAAGTTCGGTCGCAATATTGGAAACCGTCTGCGGCGTGAGCGACGTCAGCCGGGCAATTTCCGCGCGGGTCAGCTCACCGTTGAGGCGAATGGCTTCGATGACGACCCGGCGATTGTGCGCGCGGGCATGTTCAAGATTGGTACCAGAAGTTGTTATCACGGCCTTGTACCCAGAGGGAAACCTGTGGGCAGTATGCGGAGAGTGATTACAGCAATCAAATTGATTTTATAAATATCAGAATATGAATATGACGATGCCATCACAGCTTTCAATGTTATTGGTATGTTAATAATAATCGTCAGTCACTATTCAGTTTGCACCGTTTATAGAATTCGTTTTAAGCCTCAGGTAGCAAGTATCAATCCGGCAGGGACGCAGGGGTTGCCGCCATCAACGGCCATCCCACTTTTTTTTAGCCGATTAAAGCAATCAAATTGATTTAATAAACTTAACCCTGTTTCGGAGAATGACGATGAGCCTACGACTTACCCCTGCGGCCACCCTGTGCGCCCTCTCTGCCCTCACTCTGGGATATTCCGCCAGCGCGCTGGCTGAAACCACGCTCAGTGCCTTGTTTATGACTCAGGCGGCGTACAGCGAAACCGATATCCGCGCCATGACTGCGGACTTCACCAAACAACACCCTGACATCAAAGTGAATCTGGAATTTGTGCCGTACGAAGCGCTGCACGACAAAATCGTGGCCGCCCGCGGTGCCGGTGACAAAGGTTATGACGTGGTGCTGTTCGATGCGATCTGGCCCGCCGAATTCAACAAATACGGCCTGTTGCAGGATGTCACGGCGCGTATCCCTGCCGACGAAAGCAGCAAGATTTTCGACGGCGCGATTTCTACCGTGACCTACAAAGACAAACGCTGGGGCATGCCGTGGATCCTCGACACCAAATATCTGTATTACAACAAAGCGATGCTGGCAAAAGCCGGGATCACCACCCCGCCTGCGACCTGGGCTGACGTGGAGAAACAGTCTGAGATCCTGAAAGAAAAAGGCATCGTGAAATTCCCGCTGGTCTGGAGCTGGTCACAATCCGAAGCCTTGCTGTGCGACTACACCACGCTGGTTTCGGCGTTCAAAGGCGATTTCTACAAAGACGGCAAGCTGAACTTCACCAATACCGGCGCAATGAAAGCCATCAACTACATGAAAGAGACGCTGGATAAAGGGCTGACCAACCCGAACTCCCGCGAATATCTGGAAGAAGATGTGCGTAAGTCTTTCTCCAACGGTGACGCAGCCTTCGCGCTTAACTGGACCTACATGTACAACATGGCCAACGATCCGAAACAGAGCAAAGTCGCGGGTGACGTCGGTGTGATCCCGGCTCCGGGCGAAACCGCCGGTGAGGCGTCCGGCGTGAACGGTTCGATGGGGCTGGGCATCGCCAAAGCCAGTGCGCATCCGGATCAGGCGTGGGAATACATCAGCTACATGACCTCCCAGCCGGTGCAGGACAAATACGCCAAACTGAGCCTGCCAATCTGGAAATCCTCCTATGACGACCCGGCGGTGCAGAAAGATCAGGAAGCGCTGATTGCGGCGGCAAAAGTCTCGCTGAACGTGATGCTTTCGCGCCCGGTAACGGCGGATTACTCACGCTTGTCGAATATTTTGCAGCAAAACATTCAGGCGGTATTGCAGGGTAAAACCCCGGCGAAAGACGGTATGGAAGCCGCAACCACAGCCGCTGACCGTTTACGTTAAGTTTTTTAAAGCCAACACAACGCCCCGGATACTGCGGTATGCGGGGCAAACCAACACCACGGAAAACTATGCTGACTTTACCGCAACGAGAACGTCGACAAGCCTGGTTGCTCCTTGCGCCCATGTTGTTAATGATGTTTCTGCTGACCGCCTGGCCGCTGGCCCGCACGCTGTGGCTCAGTTTCACCGACGCTGGCCTGATTGGCGACGGTTCTGCGCCCAACTGGGTCGGCAGCGACAATTTTATTTATGCCCTGACCGATCCGGATTTTCGCGCCGCGCTGTGGCGGACACTCTATTTCACCGTGGTTTCGGTGATTTTCGAAGGCTTTATCGGCTTGCTGGTGGCGCTGCTGCTGAACCAGAAATTTTGGGGGCGCAGCGCGTTACGCGTACTGGTGATCTTACCCTGGGCGCTGCCGACGATTGTTAACGCCACCATGTGGCGGCTGAACTTCAATCCGGACTACGGCAGCATCAACGCCCTGCTTTCCCAGCTTGGCCTTATCGACACCTACCGCAGCTGGCTCGGCGACCCGTCGTCGGCCATTAACGCCGTGATGTTTGCCGATATCTGGAAGAACTATCCGCTGATCACCCTGCTGGTGCTGGCGGCGCTGCAAACCATTCCTGAGGATCTGTTTGAAGCGGCGCGGCTCGACGGCGCGTCGGCGTTCCTGCGTTTTCGTAAAATCACCTTACCGGCGATCGCGGCTCCGCTGGCAGTGGCGCTGATTTTGCGCACCATCGACGCGTTTAAAGTCTTCGACATCATTTACGTGATGACCCGCGGCGGCCCGCTCGACAGCACCAAAACCGTCAGCTTCTTCGTTTATCAGGAATCCTTCAGCTATCTGCGGGCGGGCAGCGGTGCCGCTTACGCCATCCTCATGACGCTGATTTGCGCCCTGTTAATTCTGGTTTATATGGTCATGCTGCTGCGCCAGCGCCGTTCGGGGAACGCAGAATGAAACAGAAAATCCGACTCGTTTTACGTTATCTCGCCGCGCTGGTTCTGGCCCTCTCCATTCTCGCGCCGCTGTTGTGGATGTTCCTGATGAGCGTCAGTTCGGCGGAAGATCTGACCCGTATTCCGCTGGAATGGCTGCCGCGACACTGGGATTTCAGCCGCTACGCCAGCCTGCTGACGCTTCAGGCCGGGCAACCGGGCGCGCTTTTCCTGCATGCGCTCGGCAACAGTTTGCTGGTGGCCTGCGGGGCGACGATTATTTCCCTGCTGCTGGCGATCCCCGCGGCGTACAGCTTCTCACGCTATCCGGGCCGCGACGGCTGGCTGTTTGGCAGTCTGGCTATTTATATGGTGCCGCCGGTGGCATTCGTTCTGCCGCTGTATTTCATCCTGGAAAAACTGACCCTGCTCAACACCCATCTCGGGCTGATTCTGGTGTATTGCTCAATGATTTTGCCGTTCCTGACCTGGATGCTGAAAAACCAGTTCGATGCGTTACCGGTAGATATCGAACAGGCATCGCGCCTCGACGGTTTGCGTTACTGGCAGGTGTTGTTGCGCATCACCCTGCCGCTGGCGAAACCGGCGCTTGGCGCTTCTGCGATGTTCGGCTGGCTACTGGCCTGGGATGAATTTTTCTACGCCCTGCTGTTTACCAACAATATCGACGCCCAGACGCTGCCGGTGACTATCGCCGGATTCACCGCCGGGCGCGCCACCGATGACGGGCTGATTGCCGCCGTCGGCATTCTTGCGGCCATTCCGCCGCTCTTTATTGCGCTTTGGCTGCAAAAAACGTTGGTCAGCGGGTTAACCGCCGGCGGCAGCAAAGGCTGAATATGAACATCAGGGAATCTCATCAATGATTACAAGACCTGACACCCGCGCCACGCTGTATGTGGTGGGCAATATTAACGTGGATTTGATCATGAGCACGCTCCACGCGTGGCCGAAAAAAGGCACCGAAGCGATGCTCGAAAGCAGCTCTCTGCGCCCCGGCGGTTCTGCCGGAAACTGCGCGCTGGCGCTGGCGGCGCTGAACGTCCCGCACCGGCTGGTGGCCAATCAGGGCAACGACCAGTTCACCGGCTGGCTGGCGGGTTTGTTCCCGGAAAGCGCGCCGCACTGGCCGACCTGCGACTGCGAAACGTCGCTGACGTTTGGCGTCACGCATCCCGACCACGAACGGACGTTTTTCAGCAATCAGGGGCATATTGTCCGCCTTTCCATGCAGGACGTTCTGGCGCAGTTACCCGAAAACGCACAACCCGGCGACTGGGTTTTACTGTGCGGCACCTGGTTGTGTACAGCGCTGTATGCGGATTATCCGCCGTTGCTTTCCGCACTCAGAACCCGCGGTTATCGCGTCGCCATCGACAGCGGCTGGCCGCCGGAAGACTGGAGCGACACGTTGCGCACCCAGGCTGCGCAGTGGCTGCCGTTTTGCGATGCACTGCTGCTCAATGAAGTCGAAACGCTCGGGCTGGCCGATGCTCAGACGCTGGACGCCGCCGCGCAAAAACTGCTGGCGCAGATGGCCGGGAATGCTTTTTGTGTTGCGAAATGCGGCCCGGACGGTGCGCGTCTGTGGAGCGCGGATCAGACGTTGCATCAGCACGCCGAGCCGGTTGAGGTGGTCGATACGATCGGCGCCGGAGACAGTTTTAACGCCGGATTTTTATCCGCGCTGATTTATGGCCTGCCGCCTGCCACGGCGTTGCAATGGGGTGTCCGCGTCGCCGGTTGTGCGATCAGCAGTTCCCCGCGCCGTTATCCTGACTGGCAATCGCTTTTTGGCCTTGTGGAGAAACTCTGAATGGCTCTGGTAGAACTGGTAAAAGTCGCCAAACATTATGGCAAAGTACAGGTGCTCAAACCGCTGGATCTGACCATTCCCGATGGCAGCTTTACCGTGCTGGTCGGGCCGTCCGGATGCGGTAAATCCACCCTGCTGCGCCTGCTGGCCGGGCTGGAATCCTTATCCGACGGCGACATCCTGCTCGATAAACAGCAAATCAATAATTTTGACCCGGCGGATCGTGATATCGCCATGGTCTTCCAGAGTTACGCGCTGTATCCGCACCTGACCGTGGCCGAGAACATGGCGTTCCACATGCAGGTGAAAAAGGTGCCGAAAGCTGAACAGCAGGCCAAAGTGCAACAGGCCGCAAAAGTGTTAGGCATTGATCATCTGCTGAAACGCCTGCCGAAAGATTTGTCCGGCGGGCAGCGCCAGCGCGTTGCGATGGGCCGCGCACTGGTGAGAAATCCGAAAGTGTTTCTGTTCGACGAACCGCTGTCTAACCTTGACGCGCAGCTGCGCATGGAGCTGCGGGCGGAAATCAAATCCCTGCACCAGCAGTTCCGCACCACCACGGTTTACGTCACGCACGATCAGATTGAGGCCATGACGCTGGCGGATAACATTGTGGTGATGAAAGACGGTTTTATCGTGCAGCAAGGCGATCCGCTGTCGATTTACGACAAACCGGTGAACACCTTTGTGGCGCGCTTTATCGGTTCACCGCCAATGAATTTACTCAGCGGCGTGTTCCAGAGCATCGGCGGCAAACCGGGCGTGACCTGCAATCAGCTGTGGTTTGCCCTGCCGGAGAAATGGGCGTTACAGGCGCGACATTCCGAAGGCGAACCAGTCACACTCGGCCTGCGCCCGCATGACCTCAGGCCCGTTCAGCACAGCGCGCAACCTGCTGCCATACTGCGTCTGCTGGAAGTCACCGGCGAAAGCAGCCTGCTGCACATCGACTGGAGCGGCTTCCCGCTGCACGTCCAGTTCGCTGGCCGCGCCCGCGTCAGCACCGACCAACCGCTGTACCTCGAAGCTAACAGCGACGCCATTCATCTGTTCGATGCGCAGACCGGGGAACGGCTGGCAGAAACAGAACTCTGAATTAATGTGCAAAATCTCCCCTTTCACCGGGGGAGATCCACAATCCCACCGTTGACGCCTTCCCCCGATGCGCTATGCTCAGACTTTGCTTATTTCATTAGCGCGCTTACCTTCTATGAGCTTCTTCTCAAAAAAAAAATTCCCGCTGCCGCCGGGTTCCGCTTTGCCGTTGCTGGTGGCGGGCGCGTTCTTTATGGAAAATCTGGATGCCACGGTGATTGTCACCGCGCTGCCGCAGATGGCGAAAGATTTCGGCGTGCATCCGGTCGATATGAATATCGGCGTATCGGCTTACATTCTGACGCTCACGGTGTTTATTCCGGCCAGCGGCTGGATCGCTAACCGGTTTGGCACGCGTAACGTCTTTTCGCTGGCGCTGATCCTGTTCACCCTCGCGTCATTGTTATGTTCCGCCAGCGACAGTCTCGGCACGTTTACCGCCGCCCGCATGTTGCAGGGGTTTGCCGGTGCGCTGATGGTGCCGGTCGGGCGGCTGGTGGTACTGAAAAATACGCAAAAATCAGATCTGATCCGCGCAATCGCGACGATTACCTGGCCCGGACTGGTGGCGCCGATCCTCGGTCCGCCGCTGGGCGGATTCATTACGACGTATGCTTCCTGGCACTGGATATTTCTGCTCAATCTGCCGCTCGGGGTTATCGCACTGATGTTCAGCCGTAAACTGATCCCGCAGGTCAAGGGGCAGAAAGGCGTGCCGTTTGATATCACCGGTTTTGTGCTGACCGGCGCGGCGTGTCTGGGGTTAATCTTCGGGCTGGATATGTTTAATCAGGGCACCATTAACTGGAAACCGGTGACGATGGTGGGCGGCGCGGTGATCGTCGGGGCGCTGGCGGTCTGGCATTCCGGGCGGGCGGCGTATCCGTTGCTGCCGCTGACGGCGCTGAAAATTAAAAGTTACGCCGTCACGATTTACGGCGGTTCATTGTTCCGCGTAGCTATCGGCGCCCTGCCGTTTTTGCTGCCGCTGATGTTCCAGCTGGGTTACGGCATGAACGCGTTTGATGCCGGGCTGCTGGTGCTCGCCGTGTTCGCCGGTAATCTGGCGATGAAGCCGTTTACCTCGCCGATTTTGCACCGCTTCCGCTTTAAGTCGATTATGCTGGTTAACGGCCTGCTCAATTCTGCGACGATATTTGCCTGCGCGTTGCTGACACCGGAAGTGCCGACTGCCATCACGCTGCTGTTGCTGTTCGCCAGCGGCATGACCCGTTCGATGCAGTTCACCGCGCTCAATACACTGGCCTTTTCGCAGGTTCCGGCAGAACAAATGAGCGGCGCAAATACGTTATTTAACACCGCGCAACAGCTCTCTACCGGGCTGGGCATTGCCATCGGCGCGCTTTCCCTGCGAGTCGCGGAACATTTTTTACCGGCCAGCGCCGGGATGCAGACCGGAACGTTCCATATCGCTTTTATTATTATCGGGGTGTTTTCTCTGGCGGGAACACTCGACAGTCTGACGCTCGACCCTACCGCGGGCGATGAAATACGCCGCAAAAAAGAATCTGTACCGCAACCGGCTTCGTCACAAAAATAATGACGTTGCTAAACTGAAATTAAGTATCCGATAAATGGAGAAAACCCATGGAATACCGTCTGTTAGGCCATTCCGGCCTGAAAGTTTCAGTTCTCAGCCTGGGCACCATGACGTTTGGTGGTCAGGGAAAATTCGCTAAAACCGGCCAGACCGACGTCAGTGCCGCACAGCGCCAGATCGGCCTGTGTCTGGACGCTGGCATTAATTTATTTGATACCGCCGACGTTTATTCAGGCGGTGAATCGGAAGTGATTCTGGGCAAGGCGCTGGGCAGCCAGCGTCATGACGTGCTGGTTGCCAGCAAAGCCCGCTTCCCGATGGGCGATGGCCCTAACAATCGCGGTTCATCACGCCACCATATTCTGCGCGCCTGCGAAGCCAGCCTGAAGCGCCTGAATACGGACTATCTGGATTTGTATCAGTTGCATGAATGGGACGGTCAGACGCCGCTGGAAGAAACGCTGCGCGCGCTCGACGACCTGATCAGCAGCGGCAAAGTACGTTATGTCGGTGTCTCCAACTTTTCCGCCTGGCATGTGATGAAAACGCTGGGTGTTGCGGCAGCAAATCACTATATCCGCCCGGTCAGTCAGCAAATCCATTACACGCTTCAGGCGCGTGAAGCCGAATACGAACTCCTGCCGGTGGCGCAGGATCAGGGGCTGGGCGTTCTGGTCTGGAGCCCGCTGGCCGGTGGCCTGCTTTCCGGTAAATACCGCCGTAATCAGGCCGCGCCCGAAGGGACTCGCCATCTGGCGGACTGGGGCGAGCCGCCGGTGCGTGACGAAAATGCGCTGTATGACGTGGTGGATGTTCTGGTGGATATCGCCGGGCAACGCGGCGTTTCCGCCGCGCAAATCGCGCTGGCGTGGCTGATTGCGCGCCCGCAGGTAACGTCCGTGATTGTCGGCGCGCGTAACGACACCCAGTTGCAGGACAACCTGCTTGCGGCAAACCTGACCCTGAATAGCGAAGAAATTGAAAGGCTTAATCAAGTCAGCCAGTTGCCGTTGCTGTATCCTTACTGGCATCAGGCGCAGACCGCGCCGGACCGGCTTTCTGCGGCAGATTTATCGCTAATTGCGCCTTACCTTAAAAAGTGACCGCAATAAAATGATACCAAGTCAGACCGGCATCCGCTGCCGGTCTGGTTATTTTTGTGTTAATACTTATAGAGTTTCTTTTTCTGCACGCCGTGCGCGAGCAAACGCGTTCATTTTTGATTCAATTTTTATTTCATTCTATTTGTTTAAATACTAAGGATTACCGGGATGATTATTTTTGTGACCGGCGCGACCGCCGGATTTGGTGCTGAAATCGCGCGCCGCTTTGTCAAAGAAGGCCATAAAGTGATTGCCTCCGGCCGCCGTAAAGAGCGTCTGGACGACCTGAAAGCGGAGCTGGGTGACGCGCTGTATACCGTTGAGCTGGATGTGACCAACCGTGCCTCCATCA
The DNA here is from genome assembly GCF_019200965.1 of Rahnella sp. PD12R. NCBI lineage: Bacteria > Pseudomonadati > Pseudomonadota > Gammaproteobacteria > Enterobacterales > Yersiniaceae > Rahnella > Rahnella sp. PD12R. Next base: position 162,811 of record NZ_JAHTMS010000008.1, read on the forward strand.
AAGATGCCATCGACAGCCTGCCTGCCGAATGGAGCAACATCGATGTGCTGGTCAATAACGCCGGTCTGGCACTCGGTCTGGAAAAAGCCGACAAAGCGTCGCTGGAAGACTGGGACAAAATGATCGACACCAACACCAAAGGTCTGGTGTACATGACCCGCGCCGTCCTGCCGGGCATGGTTGAACGCAACACCGGCCATGTGATTAACATCGGTTCAACGGCGGGTAACTGGCCGTATGCCGGTGGCAACGTGTATGGCGCGACCAAAGCCTTCGTCCGTCAGTTCAGCCTGAACCTGCGCACCGACCTGCACGGCACTCACGTTCGCGTGACCAATATCGAGCCGGGCCTGTGCGGCGGAACGGAATTCTCCAACATCCGCTTTAAAGGCGATGACGAGAAAGCCAGCAAAACCTACGACAAGACTAACCCGCTGACGGCAAAAGACGTCGCCGAATCCGTGTTCTGGGTTTCCACATTGCCTGAGCACGTGAACATCAACAGCATCGAGATGATGCCTGTCAGCCAGTCTCTGGCCGGTTTGCAGGTTCACCGCGAAGATTGATCAGACATTGTGATGCACATGAAAAGCAGCTCCGGCTGCTTTTTTTTATTGGGTTTTCAGCCGATTTTGAGCACAAAAAAAGGCGCGGTAGTCAAACCCGCGCCTTTTCCGACCCGAAGAGCGGTTACGCGCTCAGCCAGCCCAGTTTGATCACGAACAGAATCGACAGAACGATCAGCGCGGAATTCAGTTCACGCCAGCGGCCGGTCAGCAGTTTTGCCAGCGTCCAGGTGATGAAACCAAACGCGATACCGTTAGCAATGGAATACGTGAACGGCATGGTCAGCGCAGTCACGGTCACCGGTGCGGCAACGGTGATGTCTTTCCAGTCAATTTCAGCCAGACCTGAGGTCATCAGAACCGCGATGAACAGCAGAGCCGGCGCGGTGGCGAATGCCGGAACGCTGCCTGCCAGCGGTGCGAAGAACAGGCTCAGCAGGAACAGGATCGCGACCACGATGGCCGTCAGACCGGTACGGCCCCCGGCGCTCACGCCCGCCGCAGATTCGATATAACTGGTGGTGGTTGATGTCCCTAAGAGTGAACCGAACAGCGCAGCCGCACTGTCCGCGACCAGCGCACGCCCCATTTTCGGGATGTTGCCATCTTCGTCCGCCAGACCTGCGCGTTTGGTTACGCCGATCAGGGTGCCGGAGTTATCGAAGACGTCTACGAACAGGAATGCGAACACGACGCTGATCAGCGAAACGTTGAATGCGCCTTTGATGTCCAGCTGCATAAAGGTTGGTGCGATGGAAGGGGGCATAGACATCACGCCGCCAAACGGTGAGTAGCCCAGCGCAATCGCCAGAACCGTCACCGCCAGCACGCCAATCAGCACAGCACCGGTCACTTTACGCGCTTCCAGAACCACAATCAGAATGAAACCGAGCATCGCAAACAGCGGACCCGGCTTGGTCAGGTCGCCCAGACCGACCAGCGTGGCCGGGTTTGCAATCACAATACCGGCGTTTTCCAGCGCAATCAGCGCCAGGAATAACCCGATACCGGCCGCAATCGCCGAACGCAGCGGCAGCGGAATACTGCGGATAATCCATTCACGAATTTTGAAAATCGACAACGCGAAGAAGATACACGCGGAAAGGAAAACAGCACCCAACGCGATCTGCCAGGTGTAACCCATGTGCAGCACAACGGTGTAGGTGAAGAAGGCGTTTAAACCCATGCCCGGCGCCAGTGCAATCGGGTAGTTGGCGATAAAGCCCATCAGTGCGGAACCGATTGCGGCAGCAAGACAAGTTGCCACGAAAACCGAGCCTTTATCCATTCCCGTCGCGCCCAAAATGGACGGGTTAACGAACAGAATATAGGCCATTGCTAAAAATGTAGTCAGTCCTGCCACAATCTCAGTCCGCACGTTAGTACGGTGAGCTTTTAACTTGAATAGTTTTTCTAACATGAGAAGGAATCTCTTGGTCGCGTGATCACTTCAACCGGGTGATCAAAAGCGCACGCTTGTTATTAGTGTTGTTTTTCAAAACACGCACGCGCGCCAGCAGTACGAATGCCACAATTCGCACCCCTTCTGTCCAAAGAAAAGCGGCTCACGTGCTAAACGTGTTTTGACGAACCCTGTCATTACCCTTTTGACCTCTTTTGTGCAGAGATCTGCACATAAAACAATCTGAGGTGATTGTTTACAAAGGCCATCGCACAATCTAGGAAAAATGAGTGATGCAGTCCATAATAGATATCTCACTTATTCACTGCATAAATTAGTACACCTATGTCACCCTTCTCCCGTTTTTCGCAATATTTTACCGAAGTCGCCCGAACAGGAAGTTTGCGCAAAGCGGCAGAAGCGCTGCACGTCTCCGCTTCGGCCATTAACCGGCAGATTTTACAGGCTGAACAGACGCTGGAAACGCCGCTGTTTGAGCGCCTGCCGACCGGCCTGAAACTGACGTCCGCCGGTGAGATTTTGTTCGATGATATCCGCCGCTGGCGGAAAGAATTTTCCCGTACCCGCGAACGCTTTGATGAAATTCAGGGTTTGCGGCGCGGGCACGTCACCATTTCCATTATCGCGGCGCTCAGTGAAGGAATTATGGCGCAGCTGATTGCCGAAGTCGGCGCTGAGCATCCTTACCTCACGTTTGATATCCGCATTGAAGACAGCCGGAATATCAGTGAACAGGTCAGTTCGGCGGAAGTGGATTTTGGCCTGCTGCTTGACCCTATCGAGCATACCGGGCTGGAAGTGCAGGCGTTCGCGGAATTGCCGATTGGCATCGCGATGCCGGTCGGGCATGAACTTTCAAAGCAGGAATCGCTGTCGTTCAGCGATATCGCGGCTTACCGGCAGATTATTCCGTCGGAACCGCTGATGGTGAACGCCCGCGCGAAGCTGCTGTACAACCGTTATCAGCTGCTGGATACGCCGTCGATTGTCTGTAATGACGTACGCATGATGCGCGAACTTATCCGCAAAGGGGCTGGCGTGGGCGTGCTGAGTTTGCTCGACGTATTGCCCGATTTGCAGGAAAACCGGCTGGCGTTTGTGCCCTTGCAGGGGCGCAGCGCCAAACCGCTGACGCTCGCGCTGTGCGTTGCGCCCCGCCGTCAGCTCTCCCGCGCCGCGCAGATTGTGATTCAGAAAGTGATCGTGATGATGGAAAAACTGTCGCAGTAACCGTTACGCCGCTTTCCAGCCAGAAATGATAATCAGCATCCCGGCCAGCGCCACACAGGCTCCGAGCCAGTCGGTGGTGCTGAGTTTCACGCCATCGACAAACCGCAGCCACAACATCGCCGTCATCACATAGACTCCGCCGTACGCCGCATAGACCCTGCCGCTGGCTGCCGGATGCAGCGTCAGCAACCAGACAAACGCCGCCAGGCTCAGCGCCGCCGGGAAAAGCAGCAGCCAGCTGCCGCCTTTGCGCAGCCAGAGATACGGCAGAAAACAGCCGATGATTTCCGCCAGCGCGGTCGCAAAGAACAGTAAAGTCGTTTTGAGCATGTGAATCGCCAGGTTTACAGTCGTAAGTTAAACATGAATTCAACCCGTTAGCAGGCTTTGGGTGACGTGACTCAGGGTGATGTTATAATTGAAGGTATTCGCCTGAGCGATGTGTAAATTAAAAGGATTAGCTAATGAATACAACGTTTTTACGCCGTTTACTGCCTGTTGCGCTGCTTGTTATGACAGCAAGCTGGCAGGCACCTGCGCTGGCAGCCACCAACTGTGCGGGCGGAACCTGTGTCTTTGGCGGCAGCGGCAATGACGCCATGTCCAACGAAGAAGCGCGCCAGAGCAAAGAGCAGTGGAACGAAACCCAGCGTCTGCGGGCTTTGAAAAACCAGCGCGCTGAGAAAGATTATTCCAAGTACGATAATTCTGTGGATCTGCGTGATAAATGCAACGCCAGCCAGAATATCAACGCGTACTGGGAAGATAACACCCAGCGCTGCCTCGACCGCCGCACTGGCCGTCAGCTGATGGCACCGTAATACCGTAAAAAAGTCTTTCCGCTCTTTTCCTGCCCGACAGCGGCAAACTTTGCCGCTGTCTCTATCTGCTAAACTCATTAATACACTGTTTCTCATAAAAGGAATGAATGATGAAAAAGACACTCTTAGCTGGCCTTGCGGTCATGATGTTAGCGCCGCTGGCAGTTCAGGCTGCCACCTGTGAAAGCGTGAAAGCGGATATCACCCAGAAAATCGTCGCCAACGGTTTGCCGGAATCCGGCTTTAAGCTCGACATCGTCCCGAACGATCAGGCTGATCAGGCCGGTGGCCAGGTTGTGGGTCATTGCGGGAATGATACGCAGAAGATTATCTACACGAAGACCGCTGGCGCGGATGATGCGACAGCAGCGAGTCCTAAGACGGGGACAAGCCAGGATTCTCAGTGATGCAGACCGGCATCACGCTCGGTAATATTTTGCGCAACCCAGGTCAAGACCTTGGGTTGCCGCCCAAACCGGCCTTAAGACAAAATCAAGACCTTGGGTTGCCACCCAAACCGGCTTCAAGGGGCGCCTATCGCCGCACCCCTTGAAAATCCCGGGCTCTTAAACTGCGCGCTGCCGCTCGCTGGCTATGTTTCAGCGGCTACCGTTAGTGCCGCAAACGCCGCCGCTGCGCGGTTCTCTCGCCTCGGGTTCGAACCTGCTCGAAAAAAGACTCTCGCTGTTTCTCACTCCTCACTCGACGTCGTTTTGAAAGCGGCCASAGRCTTTCTAGTTCGCAACCTTACTGCTGATTGTTATTTAAAAAATGCTGCTAAATTTGGATAAGCTTCCAGCCGCTTTCAGAAAGCTTGCTGAATGAGTGTTTCGAGACCGAAAGGCTCGAAGACCGAAATGAAGGTACCGCGCAGCGGCAAGTTTTTGCGGCACTAGCCGGAGTTGCTGAAACATAGCCAGCGAGCGGAGCGCGTGTTGAAAAAGCGTGGGGAAATCCAAAAGGGGAAAAGCACTTTCCCCTTTTGGTCGGTTTCGGCACCCGGCGCTGAGTGATAACTGCAATTGAGAAACCGAAACTTACACCTTATCCAATCCAATCCAATCACACCAAGCGTCAGCGTTAAAAAGCGTGATTAAACAGCGCCCTGTTTATACCTCTCCGATCCCCATGCCAGCATCCTCGCCAGCAATGGCTTCAACAAAGCCTGGAGCTCAGAGGCCTTATCCTCTGAATAGCTGAACGGCTCAATCTCCTCCATGTAATTCACCTGCGCCAGTTCAAGCTGAACAGCATGCACATCGTTTTCCGGCTGGCCATAAGCCCGCGTGATGTACCCGCCTTTAAAGCGGCCGTTCAGAACATGCGTGAAACGCGTCTGCTGCTGGCAGGTTTTTTCGAGGACTTCACTCAGCGCGGGCGCACAGCTTTCGCCGCTGTTGGTGCCGAGATTCAGATCCGGCAACTGGCCTTCGAAAAGACGCGGGATCACGGAGGCAATTGAATGTGCGTCAAACAGCAGCGCATAGCCGAATTCCTGTTTCATCCGCGCCAGTTCTGACTGAATTTTCTGGTGATACGGCTGCCAGATTTCATCGAGATATTGCTGACGCTGAGCGTCAGTCGGCGTCATTCCCGGTTTAAAGGTGGCGCGCCCGTCAAACAATGTGTCCGGAAACAAACCGGTCGTGGCCGTGGTGTAGAGCGGTTTATCGTCGGACGGACGGTTCAGGTCAATCACGAAACGCGAATACTGGCCGACCAGAATGCTGGCACCCAGTGCGCGGGCAAAGTCATACAGCTTCGGGATATGCCAGTCGGTATCCGAAAGCGGCAGGGCGGCGTCACTCAGCCCGCTGGCGACTTCCGGCGTCAGGTGTGTGCCTGCGTGGGGAATGCTGATCAGTATTGGTGCTGTGCCGGGAATGAAATGGTAAGGATCGGCGATGACGTTAGCTGCTGAAAGGCTCATGAACGAAATTCTCCCCGGATTTCTCCGCGATAAACGATAGTGCAGGGCAACTGCCCGCCCAGCCAGTAAACCAGTTCTGCCGGTCGCGACAGCGGCCAGTGGATGAAATCAGCGACTTTGCCCGTTTCCAGCGTGCCGTGCGTTTCCTGTAATCCCAGCGCCCGCGCGCCGTGACAGGTGATCCCGGCCAGTGCTTCTTCCGGCGTGAGACGAAACAGCGTGCAACCCATATTGAGCATCAGACGCAGCGAAAGCGCCGGAGAGGTTCCCGGATTGGCGTCGCTTGCCAGCGCCATCGGCACGTTATGCTGGCGGAAATGCGCCACCGGCGGGCACTGCGTTTCGCGCAGCAAATAATAGGCACCCGGCAGTAAAACGGCGACCGTTCCGCTGGCGGCCATCGCTTTAGCGTCGTCTTCGGTAGCGTATTCCAGATGATCGGCGGAGAGCGCGTGGTGTCTTGCGGCGAGCGCGCTGCCGTGCAGTGAGGAAAGCTGCTCCGCGTGCAGTTTGACCGGTAAACCCAGCGCCGCAGCAGCAGTAAATACCCGTTCAACCTGATCCGGCGAGAACGCCAGATGCTCACAGAACGCATCCACCGCATCGGCCAGATTTTCGCTGGCGACCACCGGCAGCAACGTGTCGCAAATCAGGTCAATATACTCATCGGCGCGGCCCTTAAATTCAGGCGGCAGGGCGTGCGCGGCAAGGCAGGTGGATTTCACCTCAACCGGCAACATTACGCCCAGCCTGCGGATCACGCGCAGCATTTTCAGCTCGCTTTCCACACTCAGGCCGTAGCCGGATTTAATCTCAACGCAGGTAACGCCTTCGGCCAGCAGCGGTTTGAGGCGAAATAACGCCTGCGCCAGCAGTTCATCTTCTGTGGCGTCACGCGTGGCGTTAACGGTCGAGAGAATTCCGCCGCCTGCTGCCGCGATTTCGGCATAACTTACACCGTTCAAACGCTGTTCAAATTCAGCGCTGCGATCGCCCCCGAACACCAGATGCGTATGGCAGTCGACAAAACCCGGCGTGATGATGCCGCCGTCAAAATCGTGCTGTTTTGCGTCAGAAAAGGCCGGGCAATCCACGGCACTCCCTGTCCAGACAATCTTGCCGCCGGTGACGGCAATCGCGCCGTTTTCGATCAGGTTGTAATGCCCGTCTTTCATGGTCACGAGCGTGGCGCCGCGCCATACGCTGTCACAGTGAAAGGGCGGTTCGGAAGACAAACGGGGGGAAAGTGCTACCGGCATGACAGGCTCCAGGCTGAATTCATCTTGTATAGACAACTAAAGTCAACCTAACGCATAACCGCTGAACCGGCAAGGCAGCCAGCGATAGTTTTTTCTTATTACGAGACGTCTTCCAAAATTTAAACGAAAGCATAGCGGCCCGGAACGGCCGCGATTAGGGTATGGCGAAATGAAAGGGCATCAGCCGTGGCTGGTGAAACGCCCGAACAGCTGGTAGCGGGAACCCGGATAAATCAGGCGCGCCGAAGTCACTACGCGGCTGCCGCTCCAGGTACGTCGATGAATCAGGAGGCAGGGCTCATGCTCACTGAGTTGCAAAAGCTCGCGCTGTTCATCGCTGGCACCGACGGCTTCAACGCGGTGTTCACCGGTAGTCAGGGGGGCGATTTCCATCAGATAGGTGTAAGGCGTTTGCTTATTGAGCACCTGCTGAAGGTAATCCGGCGCAGTTTCCGGGTTTACAAAACGGTCTTCAATCTGCACCGGCACATTGTTTTCGTAATGCACAATCTGCGAGTAAAACAGCATCGCGCCCGGCGCAATACCCAGCTGAAGCGCCTGTTCTGCGTCGGCCAGACGGGCTTCACAGACCAGAATTTTGCTGTCGTGGCGGTGTCCGCGCTGGGCAATTTCATCGGCGATGTTATGCACTTCGAGCATCGGCGTGTAGGCCTTGGCTTCGGCAACGAACGTCCCGACGCCCTGCATGCGAATCAGAAAACCTTCGCTGGTCAGCTCGCGCAGCGCACGGTTGATGGTCATGCGGCTGACGCCCAGTTCGTTGACCAGTTCACTTTCAGAAGGCACGCGCTGATGCGGTTTCCAGACACCGGCGCGGATCTGTCCGATGATTGCCTGTTTCACGCGCTGATAGATCGGCGCGGGCGTGTCGCTCATGGCCGCAGCCAGTTCGGACAATGTCTGCTGCGACACTCCCTGTTGCGCTGCACTTTGCGAAGAAAGTGGTGTGGGCTCCGACATGTCTCTGACCTCTCAAAAAATACACAGGTATCTGGAAAGTTTCCCGGAATGTCCGCCGGTTTCCCTTCAGGAAAAGAAACGGAAAGGCGTGACGGAAAACTAAATTTATAAAAAAAGGATTGTTGCAAGTTTACAGCGCAATCAGGCATATGTATATGTATAGACAAGTCACTTAAAAGTTTTGCAATTGTTTCTATAAAATTGCGTTTATGTTTCTCATTGCTGATCAGGAACGCTGTTATGCCTGCTTATTTTGCTTCACGCGCCTTACTTGCCCACGGCTGGTCGCACAATGTGCGTCTGGACGTTGATGCCGCCGGAACACTGAGCGCCGTGACGCCCGGTGGTGATCCGCAAGGCTGTATCCGCCTTTCCGGCCCGGTTGTGCCGGGTATGCCAAACCTGCACTCTCACGCTTTTCAGCGGGTAATGGCAGGGTTGGCGGAAGTCGCCGGTGATCCGCAGGACAGCTTCTGGACATGGCGTGACCTGATGTATCGCATGGTCCGGCGCCTGACGCCTGAACAGGTTGGCGTTATCGCCCGTCAGTTGTACATCGAAATGCTTAAAGGTGGCTACACGCAAGTTGCCGAATTCCACTATCTCCACAACGATATCAGCGGAAATTCTTATGCCAGTCGCGGTGAAATGGCCGCGCATCTGAGCCAGGCGGCTGCGCAAACCGGTATCGGCCTGACCATGCTGCCCGTGCTTTACACCTACGCCGGATTCGGCGCTCAGCCCGCGCAGGCCGGGCAAAAGCGGTTTATTCAGGATGCTGACGGTTACCTGCAACAGCAGGACATTATCCGCAGCCAGATTAAAAACCAGCCGCTGCAAAATCAGGGGGTGTGCTTCCATTCGCTGCGCGCCGTTTCGCTCGAACAAATGCAGCAGGTGCTGGCGGCGGGCGATAAACAGTCGCCGGTGCATATCCATATCGCCGAGCAGCAAAAAGAAGTGAACGATTGTCTGGGCTGGAGCGGGCAGCGCCCGATCGCCTGGTTGTATGACAATCTCGACATCGATGCCCGCTGGTGCCTGATCCACGCCACGCACGCCGACCGGTTTGAACTGGCGAGCATGGCGAACAGCGGGGCAGTTGCCGGGCTTTGTCCGACGACAGAAGCCAATCTTGGCGACGGCATTTTCCACGGTGTGGATTACCTCGCGCAATCTGGCCGCTGGGGAATTGGCTCCGACAGCCATGTGTCCCTCAACGTGGTGGAAGAGCTTCGCTGGTTTGAATACGGCCAGCGCCTGCGTGACCAGCGCCGGAACCGACTGACCACAACCTCGCAAAATTCCGTCGGCGATGTGCTGTATACGCAGGCCTTACAGGGCGGCGCGCAGGCGTGCGGTGCGGCAATCGGGCAGTTATCCGCAGGTTACCGCGCCGACTGGCTGGTGCTCGACGGGCAGGATCCTTATCTTTCCGCCGCCAGAGACAGCGAGTTGCTTAACCGCTGGCTGTTTGCCGGAAATACCGGGCAAATCCGCGATGTGTTCGTCGGCGGTGTCGCGCGCATTGTCGGCGGGCAGCATGAACAGCAACAGGAAGCGGCGGAAGATTTCCTGCACCTGCTGAATCAGCTGGCAGAGGATGCCGCATGACGAACTGGCAGCATTTCTCCTTTGAAAACTTACCGGTAAGCCCGTGGAAAAACGGTGGCGGCGAAACCCGCGAAATCCTCAGCTGGCCGCCGGGTAAAACTGATTTCGACTGGCGCGCCAGCATTGCCACCATTGCGCAGGACGGCCCGTTTTCCGCATTTCCCGGCATTGACCGCTCTATCACGTTGCTGAGCGGCGGGGGCGTTCATCTGCTTTCCGAACCGGAGATTAATCATCATCTCAGTGAAACGGGGACGCCTTTCGCATTCAGCGGAGACATCGCGCTGAATGCAAGTCTGTTGGGCGGAACAACGACAGATTTCAATATCATGACCCGCCGCAACGTGTGTTCTGCGCAGGTGATTTCCACCGCTAAAAGCCTCTGTGTTTCTCTTAACGATGGCGGCGTGCTGTACGCCATCCGCGGAACATGGCAATGGCCGGATGGTCGCCAGTTTGGTGGCGGGGAAGGGTTCTACCACGCCGCTCTTGCTGATGCGCACCATAACGGGGAAAGCGTGGAAATCACGGCGCTTTCGGACAACGGCCTTCTGCTCCGGGCAAAAATCATGCGTTAACCGTGCGCTAAAAAAGAGCGTGCGGCGCACCGAATTGATTCATCCGTTGCCGGGCCACCGGGCAGCGGGAGACAGAAAACGACGTAAAACGGCCTCTGCCGGAACTGGCACAAAGCTTGCTTTAATACAGTCGACTGACTTGTATAGACAAGAATATACAGTAGCGCAATTGGCCTGAGGTTTTTTCACCGCTTCAGGCGTTCCCCCGACAGGTACTTTGGCAGGAGTGGCAGATGAGCAACATGATTTCCAGGGCTGTACTGAAACGTTCGTTGTCTTTGTTAGGGCTGGCTGTAGCGATGGGCAGCGTGACTGTCAGCGCGGCACAGGCGGCAGATACACCGGTAGCTATTGGTATCTCCGGGTGGACAGGTTTTGCACCGCTGACGCTGGCGGACAAAGCCGGGATCTTCAAAAAGAACGGCCTTGAAGTCACGCTGAAAATGGTGCCGCAGCAGTCCCGTCATCTGGCGATTGCTTCCGGTTCATTGCAGTGCGCGGCGACCACGGTGGAAACCTATTTAACCTGGAACGCCAGCGGTGTGCCGATTAAACAGATTGTGCAGCTTGATAAATCCTACGGTGCGGACGGTATCGCTGTGCGCAGCGGGATTAACAAAATTTCCGACCTGAAAGGGAAAACCGTTAGCGTCGATGCGCCGGGCACCTCTTCTTACTTCCTGCTGGCGTGGATCCTCGATAAAAACGGCATGACGATGAAAGACGTCAAACTCGCGACGCTGGGGCCGGACGCAGCCGCGCATGCGTTTATCGCCGGGCAAAACGATGCGGCGGTGTCGTACGAGCCTTACCTTTCCACCATCCGCCAGAGTCCGGACAAAGGCAAAATCCTTGCCACGACGCTCGATTATCCGATGGTGATGGATACGCTGGGTTGTACGCCTGCATGGCTGGATAAAAACCCGAAAGCCGCACAGGCGCTGGTGAACAGCTACTTTGAAGCGCTGGATATGATCAAGAAAGACCCTGAGAAATCCAACGAAATCATGGGGGCTGCGGTGAAAGAAACTGGCAAACAGTTTGCGGAAGAATCCAGTTATCTGCGCTGGCAGGATCGCGATGCCAACAAGAAATTCTTCAGCGGTGAAATCGTCACCTTCACCAACGAAGCGGCGCGCCTGCTGACTGAGATGAAAATCCTGCGTAAAACGCCGGACATCAACACGTTATATGACGCGAAGTACGTGAAATAGCCATGAAGGACAATGACATGAACAGTTCTGTCACTCAGGCAGCCGTACATCCCGTTAATGCGCAGTCAGATTTATGTGAGCCGGCCCCGTTGCCGGCAAGCAAAAAAATCTGGCATAACCCGATGATGGTGCCTTTGCGTCCGGTCGCAGCCAGGCGACGCGGTTTCCTCGGGTTCTGTTTTTTTGTCCTGTTTTTCGCCCTGTGGTCGCTGGTGACGTTTACCGGATTCGTCTCACCGACATTCCTGGCCAGCCCGGCCAGCATGTTGCAGGAAGGCGTTTTACTGTTTACCGATTTCGATTTCACTACCGATATCGGTATGACGGTGATGCGCGTGCTGGGCGGTTTTGTTCTGGCCTGCGCCATTGCCGTGCCGCTGGGCATTCTGATGGGGTCGTACAAACTGATTGAAGCGTTTTTTGAGCCGTTTGTGTCGTTTTGCCGTTATCTGCCTGCATCAGCGTTTGTTCCGCTGCTGATCCTGTGGGCGGGTATCGGTGAAATGCAGAAAATCCTGGTGATTTTCATCGGCTCCTTCTTCCAGATAACCCTGATGGTGGCCGTGACGGTGGGCGCTGCGCGACGTGATCTGGTCGAAGCCGCGTACACGCTGGGTGCGACGAATCAGAGCGTGGTTCGCCGGGTGATTATTCCGGGTGCCGCGCCTGAAATTGCCGAGCTGCTGCGGCTGGTGCTGGGCTGGGCGTGGACATACGTCATCGTGGCGGAGCTTATCGGTTCATCAAGCGGCATCGGCCATATGATTGTTAACAGTCAGGCGCTGCTCAATACCGGGCAAATGATCTTCGGCATTATCGTGATTGGCTGCATCGGTTTGCTTTCTGACCTGTTATTTAAAGCGGCAAACCGCCGCCTGTTTGTCTGGAGTTCACTGTGATGAGCCATCCGAAACTGAGTGTCCGGCAGGTGGAACGTATTTTCACCGGCCCGAAAGGCGAGAAAACGCAGGCGCTGTTGCCGGTGGATTATCAGGTTAACGAAAATGACTTCATCACCATTCTCGGGCCTTCGGGCTGCGGCAAATCCACGCTTTTGCGCATTGTGGCAGGGCTGGATCAGCCGACGCGCGGGGAAGTCTGGCTTGACGGAGAGCTGGTTGACGGGCCGGGCGCTGACCGGGGCATGGTGTTTCAAAGCTACACCCTGTTTCCGTGGCTGACCGTGGAACAAAACATCCGTTTTGGTTTGCAGGAACGCGGTGTCAGCAAAGCGGCGCAAAAAGAACGCAGCGACTATTTTATTAATAAGGTCGGGCTGCGCGGATTTGAGCAGCATTTTCCCCGTCAGTTGTCCGGCGGCATGCAGCAGCGCACCGCGATTGCCCGTGCGTTGGCGAATGACCCGAAAATTTTGCTGATGGACGAACCTTTTGGCGCGCTCGACAACCAGACCCGCGTAATGATGCAGGAACTGCTGCTGTCGATTTGGGAATCCTCGCGTAAAACCGTGCTGTTCGTGACGCACGATATCGACGAAGCGATTTTCATGGCGAATAAAGTGGCCATTTTCAGTGCGCGGCCGGGGCGGATTAAGACAGAAATAGCCGTCGATTTCCCGCATCCGCGTGATTACACCCTGAAAACGTCACCGGAATTTATGGCGCTGAAAGCGCGGGTGACGGAAGAAATCCGTACCGAAACACTGCAGACGATGGATCACTGATCTCTCCCTGCGGGTAAGCATTGAACGTTGTTGTGTCAGGTATTGCATAAACACCCGGCGGGCTGAGGCCTTAGCCGGGTTTACTTCCCGTTTCACTTGTCTATACAGGAATAGATTATGGCTTCTTCATCCACCGATTTAACCCTTTGCCGCCTGCAACCGGGCCACGTTGACCTGCCGATGCTGCGCAAAATTTATCAGGGTAACGTCCGCCTTGAACTGGCTGAAGAGGCACGCGCTGGCGTACTGGCTTCGCAGGAAACGGTCACCCGCATCGTCGAGTCGGGCAAAGTGGTTTACGGGATCAACACCGGTTTCGGCAAACTGGCGCAGACGCGCATTCCTGCTGAACGGCTGGCTGAGCTGCAACGTAATCTGGTGCTGTCGCACAGCGTCGGTATCGGCAAGGATCTGGCGGATAACGTGGTGCGTCTGGTCATGGCGACCAAAGTCCTGAGCCTGTCGCGCGGCCATTCCGGTATTCGTATTGAAGTGATTGATGCGCTGATTACCTTGTTTAACGCGGGCGTGTATCCGTGTATTCCGGAGAAAGGCTCGGTCGGCGCTTCCGGCGATCTGGCACCGCTGGCGCACCTTTCCCTGATGCTGATTGGTGAAGGTCAGGTCACGGCGAAAGGTGAAAAAATGTCGGCCATCGCCGGGCTGGCAACCGCCGGTCTGGTGCCGTTTGAACTTGGCCCGAAAGAAGGGCTGGCGCTGCTTAACGGCACGCAGGTTTCAACGTCTCTGGCGCTTTCCGGTTTGTTCGAAGCGGAACGCGTATTTTCTGCCGGGCTGGTGGCGGGCGCATTGTCGCTGGAAGCCATCAAAGGTTCGGTAAAACCGCTCGATTCGCGCATTCACGTAGCACGCGGTCAGCAGGGCCAGATTGGAGTTGCAGCGGCGCTTTCAACTCTTCTGGCAGGCAGTGACATTGTCACGTCTCATGCCGATTGCGGGCGTGTACAGGATCCGTATTCCATCCGCTGCGTGCCTCAGGTGATGGGTGCTTGTCTGGATAACCTGCATCACGCGGCACGTATTCTTCGCATCGAAGCCAACGCCGCCTCCGACAATCCGCTGGTTTTCTCTGAAAATGGTGATGTGATTTCCGGCGGTAACTTCCACGCGGAACCGGTGGCATTTGCTGCGGACATCATCGCGCTGGCGGTGGCGGAAATCGGTGCGATTTCAGAACGCCGCATGGCGCTGCTGCTTGATACCGGTCTTTCCGGTTTACCCCCGTTCCTGGTGAACGACGGCGGTGTGAACTCCGGTTTCATGATTGCGCAGGTGACGGCGGCCGCGCTGGCGTCAGAAAACAAATCACTGGCACACCCGGGCAGTGTGGACAGCCTGCCAACGTCGGCGAATCAGGAAGACCACGTTTCAATGGCGACTTACGCCGCACGCCGTCTGGGCGACATGTGCTTTAACACCAGCGTCGTGGTGGGCATCGAAGCCATGGCGGCCGCACAGGGGATTGATTTCCATCGTCCGCTGCAAAGCTCTGTGACGCTGGAAAACGAAATGAAGTCCATCCGCGAAAACGTCGCGTTTCTTGAAAAGGATCGCCTGATGGCGCCGGATGTCGAAATGATGCGCCTGTGGGCTTCCCGTGAACACTGGCCAGCGGCAATTGAAGCGCTGCTGCCAAGCTTTGTCTGACTGCAAGATTCGCCTGATTATTTTTGTGTTAACACACCCTGTCTGAGAGAAGGAACCGACGATGAACGCTCCACAAAAAACGGCTGTTGCCCGCGTTGTTCGTGCGCCGCACGGGACTGAACTGAGCTGCCAGAACTGGCTGATTGAAGCGGCGTACCGCATGATCCAAAACAACCTTGATCCGGATGTCGCTGAGCGCCCGGAAGACCTGGTGGTTTACGGCGGGATTGGTAAAGCGGCGCGTAACTGGCCCGCGTTTGAAGGCATTCTGGAAAGCCTGCGCCAGCTGCGTGAAGACGAAACGCTGCTCGTTCAGTCCGGCAAACCGGTCGGCGTATTCCGTACCCATACCGATGCGCCGCGCGTGCTGATTGCCAACTCCAATATCGTGCCGCACTGGGCAAACTGGGAGCATTTCCATGAGCTGGATAAAGCCGGGCTGATGATGTACGGCCAGATGACCGCCGGTTCGTGGATTTACATCGGCGCGCAGGGCATTGTTCAGGGCACTTACGAAACGTTCGCCGAGGCGGGGCGTCAGCACTACAACAGCGACCTGCGCGGCAAGTGGATTTTAACCGCCGGTCTGGGCGGTATGGGCGGCGCACAACCGCTGGCGGGCGTTCTGGCCGGGGCGTGCGTGCTGGCGATTGAATGCCAGGAATCGCGTATCGATTTCCGTCTGCGTACCCGTTATGTCGATTACAAGGCGCACAGCATTGATGAAGCGCTGGCGATGATTGAAAAAGCCTGTGCGGAGAAAAAAGCCATTTCCGTCGGCCTGCTGGGCAACGCCGCGGAGTTGATGCCGCAGCTGGTGGCACGTGCGAAAGAAGGCGGTTTGCGCCCGGATATCGTCACCGATCAGACCTCGGCGCATGACCCGCTGAACGGTTATCTGCCGGAAGGCTGGAGCCTGGAAAAATGGCAGGAAGCGCGTAAATCGGATCCGCAATCTGTGGTGAAGGCCGCAAAAGCCTCGATGGCAAAACACGTTCAGGCGATGCTGGATTTCCATGCCATGGGCATTCCGACCGTGGATTACGGCAACAACATCCGTCAGGTGGCGAAAGACGAAGGCGTAACCAATGCTTTTGATTTCCCCGGTTTTGTCCCTGCGTATATCCGTCCGCTGTTCTGCGAGGGCAAAGGCCCGTTCCGCTGGGTGGCGCTTTCCGGTGACCCGGAAGATATCTATAAAACGGACGCCAAACTCAGGGAGCTTTTCCCGGATAACGCCAACCTGATTAACTGGCTGGACATGGCGCGCGAGCGCATCGCCTTCCAGGGTTTACCGGCGCGTATCTGCTGGCTCGGTCTGGGCGAGCGTCATATTGCCGGGCTGGCGTTCAATGAAATGGTGCGCAACGGTGAGCTGAAAGCGCCGATTGTCATTGGCCGTGACCATCTGGATACCGGTTCTGTGGCCTCGCCAAACCGTGAAACCGAAGCCATGAAAGACGGCTCTGATGCGGTTTCCGACTGGCCGCTGCTCAATGCGTTACTCAACACCGCGGGCGGCGCGACCTGGGTCAGCCTGCACCACGGCGGCGGCGTCGGCATGGGCTTCTCGCAACATGCAGGCATGGTCATTGTGGCGGACGGCACTAAAGAAGCCGATGCACGCCTTTCGCGCGTTCTGTGGAATGACCCGGCAACCGGCGTGATGCGTCATGCTGATGCCGGTTATGAGCAGGCCAAAGCCTGCGCGGAACGCAATGACCTGAACCTGCCGATGTTATGAAACCCGTTCGGGTAAGTCATTAATACAACGGCAATTAAACTGAACAAAATCAGCGGGCAGTGGCGCAGGTCGCTGCCCGTTTTGTTTCTAAAATAATCTGAAAATGCGTTAAAAAGTGGCGTAAAACCGCGCGAACTTCCGGCATACTCGGGAACAGAATCTTCACAGCACGAGGTAAAAGATGGCTTCAGATCCGACAGCTTTTGATGCAGCAAAAGAGTGCCTGAAAAATCTGGCAAGGCCCGCATCACGGGCGCTGGGCGTGTATAACGCCGGGCTATCAGCCGACGCTGTACAGCAAAAATATGGCGCAGCCCGTATCGCCAAACTGGCGAGCAATGAAAACCCGCTGGGTGCCAGTCCGAAAGTCATCGCAGCACTTGAAGCCGATGCCCGTTTCAGCGCGATTTATTCTGATGCCTCGAGTATGGCATTACGTGCGGCGCTGGCGGAAGAAACCGGCGTCAGCGCGGAAAACATTGTGGCTGGCAACGGTTCTGAAGACATTTTACACATGCTGGCGCTGGCCTTTCTGAACCCCGGCGACCGCGTCGTCACACTGATCCCGTCTTTTGGTTTGCATGAAATTTTCCCGCGCATGATGGGGGCAGACGTCACGCTGGTGGGCGTCAGCGCACAGCAGCAGTTTGATATTGAGGCCTGGGAACGAGCGCTTTCCACACCTGCAAAAATGGTGATTTTCAGCAATCCGTCGAACCCCGTGGGCTGCATGCTGGGGCGCGAAGGATTCGCCCGAATTATCGATGCCGCCCCACAGGATTGCATTCTGGTGATCGACGAAGCTTATTTCGAATATTGCGAAAACGAGCCGGATTACCCTGACAGCCTGCGCGTTCTGGCTGCGCAGCCGCGTCCGTGGATTGTGTTGCGTACCTTCTCCAAAGCTTACGGGCTGGCCGGTTTGCGCATTGGCTATGGTTTAGCCAGCCATCCTGAACTGGTAAATCTGCTCGACCGTGTCCGGACGCCGTTTAACATTAACCGATCGGCGCAAACTGCCGCCGTTGCGGCTTTGCAGGACAAACAGCACGTGCGTGACAGCATTGCGCTGGTCACCGCGCAGCGTGAAAAAATGGCCGCAGAGCTGACGGCTCTGGGCTTTACCGTTGCGCCGTCGCACGCCAATTTCCTGTTCTTTGACTGCGGCCAGCCGGGCGCGGAACTGGCACAACGATTGCTTACTTATGGCGTCATTATTAAGCCGTGGCGCGAAACAGGTTATGAAAACTGGATCCGCGTTTCAGTCGGTAACGAGCAGGATAACCGGCAGTTTATGGAAAGCCTGAAACACATTCTGGCGGAGGAAGCCGCGTGAAGCGTGCTGCGTTAAACATTGAAGAATTGCGCCGTCAGGCCCGGTGCGCGTTGCCGCGTTTCGCTTTCAGCTATGTGGAAGGCGGGGCGGATGATGAACAAACGCTGAAAGATAACCGTGAGGTTTTTGCCCGCTGGCGCTTTATTCCGCCGGTGCTGACGGATTCCAGCCAGCGCGATTTATCTGTCACGCTCTGCGGGCAAACGCTCTCTGCGCCGCTACTGATTGCACCGACCGGTTACAACGGCATGCTGCGTTTTGGCGCAGACGCCATGCTGGCCCGTACCGCCAGACGCGCCGGGATCGGGTATATCCAGAGCACTGTGTCCACGGCGTCGATTGAAGAAATCGCGGCTGAAAACCTGCCGCAGCACTGGTTTCAGCTGTACGTATTAAAAGATCGCGCGGTGACAACCGGCCTGCTGGAGCGGGCGAAAGCTGCCGGATGCACCACGCTGGTGGTGTCCGTGGATGCCGTCCATTTCGGTAATCGCGAAAAAGACAAACGCAACTACCGGCGGCCAATGAAGCTTTCGTTGTCGAGCCTGGTGGATGTTGCGCTGCATCCCGGCTGGGTGTGGCGGACGCTGAAACCGGCGGGTATGCCCGGTTTTGGCAATTTAAAACCTTACGTGCCTGCGGATAAACAGCGTGGCGCGGGTGGGGCGAGCTATTTCTCTGAGCAGATGGATACCCGTCTGAACTGGGAAACGCTTGCCTGGATCCGCAGCCAGTGGCAGGGCGCGTTGCTGATTAAAGGCATTCTGGCACCGGCCGATGCGCAACGGGCGCTGGACGCGGGCGCGGACGGCATTGTGCTGTCCAACCACGGCGGCCGACAGCTCGATGGTTCGGTCAGTGCGATGGAAGTTCTGCCGGAAATTCGCCAGTTATGCGGCGCGGATGCCACTATTCTTATCGACAGCGGTTTTCGTCGCGGTACCGACGTGGTGAAAGCGCTTGCGCTGGGCGCGAATGCCGTATTGCTTGGCCGCCCGATGCTCTACGGCGTGGCGGCGGCGGGCGAAGCGGGCGCGCAACGTGCGCTGGAGATTATCTTGCAGGAAGTAGACCGCACGCTGGCGCAGCTTGGTTGTACGTCGGTGAATCAGCTGGGGCCGCATTTGCTGCGCCCTCAGCGTTAATGTGCACAAAGTAAAAACAGTCAACATCCTCAGAATTTTTAACCTGAATCAGTCAGACACAAGCATCACGGAGAAGCAGTTATGCAGGCACAGAACATTATCTTTCCAGCGCAAATTCTGCGCGGCCCCGGCGTTATTTCTCAGCTTGGCGATATTTGTGCGTTGCTGGGAAAACGCGCGCTGGTGATTGGCGGGCATCAGGCCCTGATGGCGGTGGGCGATAAAATTCGTCATCAGCTTGAAGGCTGTGCGGTGGAACTGGTGGGCAGCGAATGGTTTGGTGGTGAAAGCAGCGAAAGCAATATCACGCGTCTGGCGAAAGTCGTGAAAGACAAAAAGGCCGACATCGTGATTGGCGTAGGCGGCGGGAAATCTCTCGATACCTGCAAGGCCGTTGGCGTGGAAACCAACGTGCCGGTGGTGACCATTCCCACCATCGCTGCGACCTGCGCTGCCGTGACGCCGCTGACTATCCGTTATCACGATGACGGGCATTTCCGTGATTTATTCCCGCTGCCGCAGGCCCCGGCGGCGGTCATTATCGACAGTGATATTCTGGCTGCCGCGCCGTTGCGCTGGCTGGCTGCCGGGCTGGGCGATACGCTGGCAAAATGGTACGAATTTCGCGCCATCAGCAGCCATCACGGCCAGTTAAGCGGCGTGGCGCGTTCGTCGAGCGCCAACAGCCGGATTTGTTATGACCTGATCGAATCCTGTGGCCCGGCTGCCTGCGACGCGGTGCGCGCCGGTAAACCGAACGCCGAACTGGATCAGGTGCTGGACGCCATTTTCATGTTTGCCGGTCTGACCTCGCTGATGAGCAGCGGGGCGCATGCCGCCGCATCCCACGCGATATATGAAGGATTTACCGTTTGCGATAAAACGCGTGAATTCGGCCACGGTTTGCTGGTCGGTTTCGGTAATCTCTGCCTGCTGGCGCTGGAAAACCGCAGCGACGAAGAGCTGATGGAAGCCATCAGACTCGCCCACGCCTGCGCCGTGCCGCTGCGTCTGAGTGAAATCGCCGAACTGAACGCCGAAGAGCTCGACAGCATCGTGAAGGCCTCGCTGCACGCACCGGATATGGAGAATATGCCGGGGCATGTGACGGCAGGGGGATTGTATGAGGCGATTTCGCGGGTAGAGGCAATGGCGGATCTGATTTGATCTTTATGGGCCTGCGAGTTTTGGGGTAGCGACCTGAACGGGTTTTAAATTCAAAATCAAGACCTTGGGCTCGCCGCCCAAACTGGCCCAAAGGGCGCGTTAACGCGCGCGCCCTCTGGACACCCGCGCTTTTCAACTGCGCGCTATCGCTGGCTGGCTAAGTTTCAGCAACTCCTGCTAGTGCCGCAAACGCCGCCGCTGCGCGGTTCTCTCGCCTCGGGTTCGAACCTGCTCGAAAAAAGACTCTCGCTGTTTCTCACCACTCACTCGACGTCGTTTTGAAAGCGGCCAGGGGCTATGTAATTCGGAAGATACATGCAGGCTGGATTTTGATTTGCTCCTTCCCCTTGGCAAGGGGAAGGACGGGATGGGGTTTGAAATGGCAACTTTAAAGGTGGGTTGTTTGCAAAACCCCCTCCCGACCTTCCCCTTCGCAGGGGGAGGAGCAGACCAGCAACTCGCAAAAGCTTGCAGATTTACTTTGCCTCCAGCCGCTTTCAGAAAGCTTGCCGAACGAAGCGTTTCGAGACCTGTGGCTCGAAACCGAGAAAGGGAACCGCGCAGCGGCAAGTTTTCGCGGCAATAGCGGTGGTAACTGAAACATAGCCAGCCAGCGATAGCGCGCAGTTAACGAGCCCGGGATTTTCAAGGGGTGCGGCGATAGGCGCCCCTTGAAGCCGGTTTGGGTGGCAACCCAAGGTTTTGAACTTAAAGCTCCCAAGGTCTTGACCTTCACAATCACTGCAAGTGAAAAACCGCCAGATGTCCGGTCTGACATTAGATCCCCGCTAAATACCCCCCATCCACATATAACACCTGTCCGGTGATATACCGCGCCGCCTCGCTGCTTAAAAATACTGCCGCGCCGGTCAGGTCGTCGAGTTCTCCGAAACGTCCGAGCGGGATTTTCTCCTGCATTTGCTGGCACCAGTCGGCGTTTTCGTAAAACTCAGCCGTCAGATCGGTTTTGAAATACCCCGGGCCGATGCCGTTAACGCGGATGTTTTTTGCGGCCCATTCCGTTGCCAGCGTGCGGGTCAGACCGGCCATGGCGGATTTCGATGCACCGTATGCTGCGGCACCCGGAACGCCGACCTGGCTGGTGAGCGAGCAGAGGTTGAGAATGCTGCCGCCGCCGTTTTCGGCCATCAGCCGTGCGGCGGCCTGCGCGCAGAAAAATGCGCCTTTGAGGTTGGTGGTGAGAATGGTGTCCCAGAGCGCTTCGTCAACGTCCAGTGACGGGCAAAGGTGTTCGGTTCCGGCGTTGTTGACCAGCACATCAGGCGGTGCGGGCAGCGAAGCCAGCGCGGCGGCGAAGGTGGCGGGTTGCGTGACGTCGAGCACCAGCGGAAATGCCTCCGCGCCAAGTTGACGGATTTCCCCGCAGACGGCGTTTATCGTGACGTTGTCACGCCCGCTGACGATCACGCTGGCACCGGCTTTTGCCATGCCGATCGCCAGCGCTTTACCGATGCCGCGTGAGCTGCCGGTGATCAGCACCCGTTTGCCTTGCAGCGAGAACTGATCAGTCATTAGCTTTCTCCGCCGGGCTGATCCCGGCCAGCCACTGGCTGAATTCGTCGAGATCTTCAACCGGCTGGCTGCCCAGCATGACGGACATCGCCAGACCGAGAGCGGAGCTGGTGGGGGTATGGCCGCTGAAACCGCCTGCGCGGAGATCCAGAACCAGCGTCGGGCAGCAGAACATGGCAAGGCGGAAAATCCGCTGCCAGTGCGGCGGCAGCCAGCCACGGCGGGCGAGTTGTGCCAGTAACGGCTGCCAGTATTCCTCGCCTTTGTCGCGCAGGAAGGCGGCGCGCAGCGGCGTCAGCTGCCAGTTGTGATCCACAAACAGCGTATCGCCACGGCGCATCACCGTGACTTTGTACAGTTCGCCGCAGCGCGCGGGTTCATACAGCCACAGCGGATGCGCAAAAATATTGTGGAAGGTGGCTTTGATTTCCGCCAGCAGCGCCGGAATGTTGCGCCCGGCGAACGCGGGGTCGAAACTCACCAGTTGCGGAATTTCTTCCGACGTGTCGTGCCAGACGTTGGCGTTGTGCGCGTCGCCGTGTGCGGTGATGACGCCGTGATCGGCCAGTGCGGCGGGCGCGAGGCGCGATCCCGCTTCGGCGAATAATTGCCGCAGGCTGTGTTCATACGCCACGCCGTTGATGACCCAGCGCAGGTTGCTCAGCGTTTGCCATTCCATCTGTTCGTCTTCGAGCCGGAAGGTTTTGCCGACGTAAAAACGCGCGACGCGGCCACCGAAACCGGCGGGGATCTCCGGGTTGTCCGGGGAAACCAGCCGGTGATGGAACAGCTGGTGAATGGGTTCTGCGGAAACGGCGTCCACCGAACCGGCTTTCAGCGTCGGTAGCGTATAGGTGAGGATATCGCGGTCAGCGCGGCGCTGGGCTTCTTCGATTTCGGCTTCCTGATCCCACGCCTGCTGCTGTTCGATGTCCCGGCAGACATCCGCCATGCGCCGGTCGTGGCGCAGGGTATACATCAGAATCTGCCGCCCCGGTTCGCCGCAGGCATACACCGGCACATCGACCCGAAAGCCGCTTTCACGCAGCAATTCAGCGTTGTAATACTCTTCGATGGTTTTATCTTCGCCTTCTTCATTGTGATATTTGAAGAACAGGGCGCGGCCATCGTCGAGCGTCACCGTACCGTTGAGGGAATTCAGGCTGTACTGGTCACGGTTGATGGTCAGCTGACCGGCCTTCACGCCGGTGACTTCGCCGATCAGCTGGCGCAGTGCATCCGCCGCTTTTTGCCATTCTCCCGCGTGGACTAACTGACGCGCCTGCGCGGCCAGCGGTTCACTGCCCGTCAAATTGCTCATCATTATTGGCCTTTTTTGTTGAGGATCTCAGTGCGTAATGCCGATACCGCCAGCGCGTGGCCGGGGAAGCCCTCGTACAGTGCGAACGCGTGGGCTTTTTCAGCCAGCGGCGCGTAGCCTTCGCGGGTCACGTAGCCGACTGAAATGCGTTTCATGTAATCGAAAACGGACAGCGGGCCGACGGTTTTTGCCGCGCCGTTGGTAGGCAGGACGGCGTTCGGGCCGAGCACGAAATTCCCCAATGTGATCGGCGTGTAGTTGCCGAGCAGAATTTCTCCGGCGTTGCGGATTTTGCCCATCACGGCCATCGGTTCTTCGGCAAGGATTTCCAGATGTTCCGGCGCGTACTGGTTAACAAATTCAACGGCAGTGTCGAAATCGGGCGTCAGCACCACGCCGCCGTGCGTGCCGCATAACACCGCCTGCGAGAAACCGGCGCGCTTTTCGCCGATTTTCGCCCAGTAGCCGGGCAAGGCGGCAATGGCTTCTTCGGCCACGCGGCGGCTGTTTGTCACCAGATAAGCCGAGGAATCCGGCCCGTGTTCGGATTCTATAATGAGATCTAAGGCCGCCAGCGCGCCGTCCACGCTGTCATCGGCCAGAATTAAGCTTTCGCTGGGCCCGGCGGGAATGCCCGGATCGATAAGGTTTGATAACTGGCGTTTTGCCGCCACAACCCAGGGGCTGCCCGGCCCGACGATTTTCAGGCATTTAGGCACGGTTTCGGTGCCGAATGCCACGGCCGCCACGCCCTGTGCGCCGCCGCATTTATACACTTCGGTGATGCCCACCAGCCTTGCGGCGACCAGTGTGGCGTCGTCCACTTTGCCGTCCGGCCCTGGCGGGGTGATGACAATGGCGCGTTTGACGCCAGCCACCACCGCCGGGATCGTGGTCATCAGAAAGACGCTGGGGAAAGACCCTTTGCCGCGCGGCACGTAGCAGGCGACGGAGTCGATCGGCACATGACGGTCACCGGCAAATGCGCCGGGGCGGATTTCTTTCATCCACATGTCTTCGGGTTTCTGCGCTTCGTGGAATGCGCGGATGTTTTCCACCGAGAAACGGATGGATTCGATAACCTGCGGATCAAGGCGTTCAAACGCCGTGGCGAACTCGGAATCTTCCGCCATGATGCTCATTTCCGGCGCGGTGACCGCGTCGAAATCGCGGGCAAAGCGTTGCAGGGCGGCATCGCCTTCGGTGCGCACGGCGTCGATAATCGGTGCTACGCGCTCAATGAAAAAGGATAAATCCGCTTCGGTGCGCTGGAATAATGCCGGTGGCAGGTCGGTCGAATCGCTCAGGTCATGAAAAGTCACAGCTTGAAAAGGTGCAGACATGGTAAATCTCCGGTGATCAGGCCAGCGCGGCGCGGGTGTGGCCGCTGCGGATAGTGTGGAGAACCTGACGTTGCAGGTCAGTGAATTCAGGGCTGGCGGTGAGTTCTTCGCGGCGCGGGCGCGGCAACGGCACATCAAACGTTGCCTGAATGGTGCCCGGTCCCATCACCACGATGCGATCGGAAAGATAAACCGCTTCCTCAATATCGTGGGTGACGAACATCACCGTCAGCCGGTGCTGTTCCCAGATACCGGTCAGCAGTTCCTGCATCTGGTGGCGCGTCATGGCGTCGAGCGCGCCGAAAGGTTCATCCATCAGCAATATTTTCGGGCGATAGGACAACGCGCGCGCAATCGCCACGCGTTGTTTCATGCCGCCGGAAAGCTCGGACGGCCAGGCGTCAGCAAACGCCGTCAGCTGAACCAGTTCGAGATGCTGATCGGCTTTTTCGCGGCATTCCGCACGGCTGAACCCGGCGGCTTTGAGCGCAAACTCGATGTTCTGCCGCGCCGTCAGCCAGGGTAATAAAGTATAGGACTGAAACACCACGCCACGGTCGATGCCCGCGCCGCGTATGGTTTGCCCGTCAACCTGGACGTCGCCGTTGTCGTAATCCTCAAGGCCTGCCGCGATGGACAGCAGGGTGCTTTTGCCGCAGCCCGACGTGCCGACGACCGAGACAAATTCGTTGTCCGCCAGCGTCAGGCTGATGTCGTGCAAAACTTCGCGCGTCTGTTTGCCGACCTGAAAACTTTTGTGCAAATGGGAAATGGTTAAAACCGACATCACGCACGCCTCTTGTTGTAGCGGAACAGTACGCGCTCGGCGGCACGCATAATCTGGTCGCTGATTAACCCCAAAATCCCCAGCAGCAGGATGTAACCGATAATGGTGTCGGTCTGGAAGAAGCGCTGGGACACGACGATGCGGTAACCCAGCCCGGAAGTGGAGGCCACCAGTTCGGCAAGCACCAGCCACGTCCACGCCCAGCCGAGGCTGATGCGCAGTGCGTCCCAGATGCCCGGCAGCGCGCCCGGTAAAACGATGCGGAAGAGGATTTTACGATCCGGCATGCCGAGCGTGCGGCCTAAACCGACGAAATCGCCCGGTACGCGCTTCACGGCGTCGATCACCATTAACACCTGCTGGAAGAAGGTGCCGATCCAGATAATCAGGAATTTCTGCACATCGTCCGTACCGGTCCATAAAATGGTCAGCGGCACGAACGCCACCACCGGCATGTAGCGAATGAAATCCACCAGCGGTTCGGTCAGGGCTTTGAAGAAACCGTAACAGCCTGCCAGCACGCCAATCACAATCGACATCACCGAGGAAATGGCGAACGCAATACTGATGCGGTAGAGGCTGCTTTTAACGTCACTCCACAGCGTGCCGTCCTGCGCCAGTGACACCATTTTCAGCCACACGTCGGTGAGTTTTGGCAGAAAAATCGGCGGAATGGCGCCGCTGCGGGTCGCCAGCCCCCACGCAAGAAACAGGACAACGAACAGCGCCACGGCGATGCCGACGAACAATTTGCGCGACGGCAGGCGGCCAATCACCATCAGGTTGAGCGGTTTACGGCGCGAACTCATGGCAGGCTGTTCACAAAGCTGGCGTCAATCACCTGCGCGGCGGTGACTGGTTTTGGGATCAACCCGGCGGCGGTGGCGGCTTTCAGCACATGCGCAAACGTCTGATCGGAGAACGAATGGCTGAGAACCTGTTTGTTTTCGGCAAGCGAATAATATTTCACGCCGTCAAACGCTGATTCTAAATCAGCCGGTGTGGCACCCACGGCTTTGGCAATCAGGGCGCGGTCGGCGGTGGTGTTGGCCTGATAATGGGTCAGGGCGGCGTCCCAGCTTTTAATCAGCGCAGCAACCTGACCCGGTTTTTCTTTCAATACGGAATCACGAACCACCAGCACGTCGCCGATCAGGCCCGGATCGGAAGAACCGCTGTAGAGCATTTTCAGCGACGGATCCTGTTTTCTGGCGGCAGAAATGTACGGCTCGTAGGTCACGGCGGCGGTGACGCGTTTGGCAATCAGCGCGCTGCCTGCGGAATCGGCAGGCATCGGCACAGGCGTGATATCACTCCATTTCAGCCCGGCCGAGTTGACGGCGCTGTGCAGCAGAATGTCGCTGGTGGTGCCTTCTTCGAACGCCACCTGTTTACCTTTCAGGTCTTTCAGCGTGGCGATGTCTTTGCCGACCAGCAGGGCATCGGCGGTTTCGCTCTGATCGAGCAGTAAGACCACTTTCACCGGCAATCCGGCGGAAACCATTGCCATCGCGGTGTGTGTGGCGATGTTTGCGCCGTCAATCTGCCCGCTGGCTAATGCGGCGTTGATGTCTTTGTCTTCGGCGAAGTTAATGATGTCGACCTTTTCCAGCCCCTGCTGTTTAAAAATGCCCTGACTTTGTGCGACGTGCCATTGTCCGTAGCCCAGCCAGGGTTCGATACCCATTTTGAAGGTACCGGCTTCCGGCGCTGTCGTTGCCGCGCCAGCACTCAGGCTGAATGTCGTGAGCACGCCAAGGCAGCAGGCCAGCGCAACTTTGTTTTTTAAGGCGTTTAAGGTCTGAATAGGTGACATGGTGATCCTCGCATGGTGTTGAAAGAGAGAAAGACGGCTAATAGAAATCCTAATGTGCAACCCTGTATAGACAAGTGAGTAAAGCAATTACTACGCCACAGTTGAAATCACGTAAGGAAATCAGGCAGGGCCTTGATGTTATACATTTTTGGATAATTAATGAGAAGGAGGTAAACGAATTTATAATTAAAAGTGATAACCTGCACCACAATATGACTTTCATTGCTCTGCGCCGGTGCATAAGATGACGGAACCGGAAATATTCCCGCTTAATCGAATCAGCTGGCTTTCGCTTCAGGCCGGGGAATGAGTGCCTGTTTGAGGGCGCTAAAGAATAAATTCAGCACGGAATTAAACGGTGCGCCTTTTTTTACCACCAGGCTGAAGGGGGTGGCGATTTCAATATTATCCGGCATCAGCGCTTTGAGTTTATTTCCGCCCATGAACGCACTGGCATAATGTTCCGGTAAAAAGCCGAGATAATTACCGGTCATCAGTAACATGGTGACCGCTTCGACCTGTACGGCGATGGCGTGCGGCGTTGTGACGTCGGAGAAGATATTTTTCTTACTGTGATTGGCGTAAAAGTGATTCACCATTTGCGAGGATTTGATTTGTGATTCTTTAATTTCCTGAGCCGGAACGGAGAAGAGCGGGTGTTTATCACCGCAATAAAGATAGGTCATTTCGTGATACAGGAAAAAGTAATCAAATTCTGGTTTTTCCTGATAGACCGGCATGATGCCGCAGGTAAAACGGCCATCAATCACGCCGCGTTCAATCTCATCGAGCTGGGTGGCGTGCAGGCGGATGTTCACCTTTGGCGCCTGACGGTAAACCTCGCCTAAGCCACAGACGACGGGCGATTGCGGATCCGTGATGGTGTTGTCGATAATGCCGATGTTCAGTTCGCCGAACAGTTCGTGGCGGGCATGATTGAGTTTGTCGCGAAAGAGGTTGATGGAAGAGAATAAATCCAGACAAGCCTGATAGGCGACTTTTCCGTGTTCGGTTAAATAAAACCCCTCACGCCCGCGCGTGCAAAGTTTCATCCCGAAGCGGATCTCCAGATCCGATATTTGTTTGCTGATTGCCGCCAGGCCAATATTCAGTTCATTACAGGCGGCGGTAAATCCACCGGCCTCTACCACGGTTTTAAAGACGCGCAAAAGTTTTAAATCTGCGACGCCAAGGCTGTGCTGGTTAATATCACTTTTCGCGGGTGACGTGTTTCCTGATTTGGAAAGTGGACTTTCCATAATAAATATTTACCCCCGCTCTAAAAATCTACAACATCAAATTCACTTAGCCTCACTCGTTATTACGCTGTAAGCCCAGATTGTTCAGTGTCATTCGAAATTCTGCCGGCTGGAATTTATTTCAACGCCGTCAGACAATACGCTGGATTCAGGTTTGCAACATCTATGCCATAAAAGGAAACGATCATGTCCCAGCAGCCAGAACTTCTTTGGGGAGCCCGCTTCAAACACGGGCCAGCCGCGGCGTTAAGCGCCTTATCGCGCAGCCCGGAATATTATTTTTCACTTGCTGAATATGATCTGGAAGGGTGCCGCGCACACGCTTATGAATTAAAGCGCGCCGGTTTACTTGATGAGAATGAAACCCGGCAGATGGTTGAGGCCATTGAGCAACTGGCTGCCGATTTTCGCGCCGGAACCGTGACGCCGGTTCAGGGCGATGAAGATGTACATACGTTTATCGAACGCAGCCTGACCGAACGGCTGGGCGCACTTGGCGGCAAACTGCGCGCCGGACGTTCCCGTAATGACCAGACCGCCAACGATTTGCGTCTGTATCTGCGCGATAACACCCGCAAAATCGTGGTGGCGCTGCTGGAATTACAAACCGCGCTGATCAAACAGGCGGAACAGCATATTCATACCCTCGCACCCGGTTTTACGCATCTGCAACAGGCGCAGCCGATTGTGTTTGGTCATCAACTGATGGCGCATGCGCAGTCGTTTTACCGCGACGTTGAACGCCTGCGTGACTGGGATAAACGCTGCGCACTTTCCCCGCTCGGGGCGGCGGCGATGGCCGGTTCTGCCATCGCGATGCACCCGGAATTATCCGCTAAAGATCTGGGCTACGACGGTGCCTGTGAAAACTCCATTGACGCCGTTGCCAGCCGTGACCACGTCGCTGAATTCCTGTTTGCCGGCAGCATGCTGAGCGTCAACTTATCGCGCATTTGCGAAGAAGTTTGCCTGTGGGCGTCGCGCCAGTTCCGCTGGGTCGAGCTTGACGACGGTTACGCCACCGGCAGTTCCATCATGCCGCAGAAGAAAAACCCCGATATTGCCGAGCTGACCCGGGGCAAAAGTGGCCGTCTGATTGGCAACGTGACGGCGATGCTCATCACCATGAAAGGGCTGCCGCTTTCGTATAACCGCGACCTGATTGAAGACAAACGTAATGCGATGGACACCGTTGATCAGCTGTTGCTGGTGCTGCCTGCAATGGCCGGAATGATCGACACCATGAAGGTGAACGTTGAACGGCTGCGCGAACAGGCACCGGAAGGTTTCACGCTGGCGACCGAAGTGGCGGACTGGCTTTCCCGCCGCGGCGTGCCGTTTAAGGAAGCGCACGAAATCACCGGCCAGCTGGTGCAGGTTTGCGAGCAACACAATCTGGCGCTGCATGAACTCAGCGACGCACAGCTGCTGGCCGTGGATCCGCGTCTGAACGCTGACGTGCGCGATTGCCTGACGTTAGAAGCCGCGGTGAATGCCCGCAGCGGCTGGGGCGGTACGTCTCCGGTGCGCGTGGCCGAGCAGATTGAACGGCTGAAAGTGCGTCTGGCCGGGCAGTCGGCCTGGGCAACGGCGTACACCGGCCTGTCTTTATAACGTCTGCATAACTTCTACACCTCGCGGGGATCGGCGAATGACTTTGTATCAGAAGACGTCTGAAAATGTGAAAACCGCTGATATCGATCTCAGCGAATACCACTATGTGCCGCAGCGTTATTACGGCCGGATTTTTGCCTCGGTTGTGATCCTGGTGCTGCTGGCCTTGCTGGTGAACGCCTTTGCGCACGGCAAAATCGAATGGCAGTACGTGGCGCAGTTTCTGACCGCCAAAGCGATTTTGTTCGGGCTGGGCAACACCATTGTGATGTCGGTGCTGGCGATGGCGCTGGGGATTGTGTTCGGGGTGATTATCGCGGTGATGCGCATGTCGCAAAACCCGGTGCTGCGCAGCGTGGCGATGGGCTATACGTGGATTTTTCGCGGTACACCACTGATTTTACAGCTGTTGCTGTGGTTTAACCTGGCACTGATTTTCCCGACCATTTCCATTCCCGGCCTGTTCAGCATTCAGACCGTGGATATCATGACGCCATTCACTGCCGCGCTGCTTGGCCTGAGCATTAATCAGGGCGCGTACACCTCGGAAGTGGTGCGCGCCGGGCTGATTTCGGTCGATCTCGGGCAGTACGAGGCGGCGAAGTCCATCGGCATGACGCGTCTGCATGCGCTGCGGCGGATCATTTTGCCGCAGGCCATGCGGGTGATTATTCCGCCTATCGGCAATGAATTCATCAGCATGGTGAAGACCACCAGTCTGGCGAGCATGATCCAGTATTCCGAAGTGCTTTATAACGCGCAGACCATTTATTTCGCCAATGCGCGGGTGATGGAACTGCTGTTTGTTGCCGGTATCTGGTACCTGGTGGTGGTGACGGTGTTGTCGTTCGGGCAGAACCGTCTGGAACGCTATTTCGGCCGTGGCACCCGCCGCCGCACCAGCCACTGAGGAGCCAGAACATGAAAAGTATTATCAAAGCCGTCAACGTCAATAAGTACTTTGACCAGTTTCAGGCGCTCAAAAACATCAATCTTGAGGTTAAACACGGCGAAGTGATGTGCATCATCGGGCCGTCAGGCTCGGGGAAAAGTACGTTTCTGCGCTGCATTAATCAGCTTGAGCGAATCGACAGCGGCGGCGTCTGGGTGGATGACGAACTGGTCGGATACCGCATGGACGGCAAAAAACTTTACCCGCTCAATGACCGGCAGATTGCCCGCCAGCGGCTGAAAACCGGCATGGTCTTTCAGCGTTTCAATCTGTTCCCGGACAAAACGGCGCTGGAAAACATTATCGAAGGGCCGTGTCAGGTTCTGCTGCGGCCGGTGAAAGAGGCCACGCAGGAAGCCATGGCGCTGCTCGAACGCGTCGGGCTGGCGCATAAGCGCGATGCGTATCCGCTGGAGCTTTCCGGCGGTCAGCAACAGCGCGTGGCGATTGCCCGTGCGCTGGCGATGAAACCCAAAGTGATGCTGTTTGATGAACCGACGTCAGCACTCGATCCGGAAATGGTCGGCGAAGTGCTGGCGGTGATGCGCGGCCTGGCCGCTGAAGGGATGACGATGATTGTGGTCACGCATGAATTAGGTTTCGCGCGGGAAGTCGCTAACCGCGTGGTCTTCATGGATGAGGGCGGAATTATAGAAAGTGGTAATCCGGAAGACATTTTGCTTAATCCACAAAACCCGCGGACGCAGAACTTTATCTCTGCCGTCCTCATTTGACCCGTTTGCCGTTAACTTTTGACTATGGGAATGCCTTCATGAAAAAAACACTGTTGTCCCTTATTACTGCGGCTGTTCTGTTGCAGGGCGCGGTTTCTGTTGCCAGCGCCGCTGAGCTGAAACAAAAAGACGAAATCAAAGTGGCGATGATGCCGAACTATCCGCCGCTGGAATTCAAAGATCCGGCCACCGGCCAGCTGACCGGGATGGATTACGATCTGGGTATGGAACTCGGCAAACGCCTGAACCGCAAAATCAGCTGGCAGGAAATCGGCTTCGAACAGATGGTGAATGCCGTCGCCACGCATCGCGTGGACATGATCCTTTCCGGCATGACTGACACCAAACCCCGCCAGGATATCGCCACATTTGTCGATTACTACAACAGCGGGCCGCAGTTCTACACCACCGTCGCGCACAAAGAAATCAACACCATGTCAGATCTCTGCGGCAAGAAAGTCGGTACCAGCCGCCGCACCACTTTCCCGGCTGAAATCGCCGCCTGGAGTGAAGCGAACTGCGTTCCGGCAGGCAAACCGGCCATCGTGGTGATTGGCGCGGAAGGCACGGCGGATGCGCGTACCCAGCTGCGTCAGGGGCGAATCGAAGGCGTGGTGCAGGGCAGCGAAACTTTGCCGTACATCATGAATCTGGAAAAAGACACCTATAAACCGCTGGGTAAAGCCTTTGCGTATCAGGTCACCGGCATGGGGATCAGCAAAGACGATCTGCCGCTGATTGACGCGGTGAAAGGCGCGCTGACCGGCATGATTGCCGACGGTACGTATCTGAAAATCCTCACCAAATGGGGCCTGCAGGATGGTGCAATTCAGGAAGTCACCATCAACAAAGGCAAATAACCTCAGGTAACGGACCGACTCATGACGATTTCAGCACAACACACGGCCAGTCTATGGCCGGAAGGCAAACGCGGCTGCATGGCGCTGGCGTTTGATCTCGACGGCCCGACCGGCGACGCGATGCTTAACGGCACAATCTGGCAGAAAGCGGATTACTTTACCTTCGGTGCTTACGGCCCTTACCGGGCGCTGGGGCGGATCCTCGATTTGCTCAGTGAACATCAGCTTCCGGCGACGTTTTTCATTCCCGCGTGGGTGGTGGAAAACTGGCCGAAACAGTGTCAGGCGATTGTCGAGCGCGGCCATGAAGTGGCGTATCACGGTTATCGTCATGAGTCTTTTTACGCCATCAGCGCCGAAAAACAGCGCTGGGTGATGGAGAAATCCCGCGAGATTTTCTGGCAGGTTTTAGGGATACGCGCCGAAGGTTTCCGCACGCCGTCCGGCGACTGGCACAAGGAAACACCGGAGATGCTGCTCGACGCGGGCGTGACGTACTCCAGCAGTATGCGCGGCGACGACCGGCCTTATCTGATCACCGTGCCCGGCCATGAGCGCCCGCTGGTGGAAATCCCCGGCCGCTGGGAAATGGACGATTACGCGTCTCTGGCTTACACCCGCGAGCCGAATTTCCCGTCGGGTCTGGATCGCACCGCCAGTTACGCGCTGACGCTCGACAACTGGTGCCGTGAATACGACGGCGCGATGAATGAAGGGCTGAGCCTGACGACGTTGTTCCATCCGAAAATCAGCGGAAAGCCAGGGCGCATCATGCTGCTTGATCAATTTTTCAGCCACCTGAAAGCGCGTGACGATGTGTGGTTTGCGCGCTGCCGCGACGT
Organism: Rahnella sp. PD12R; assembly: GCF_019200965.1. Classification (NCBI taxonomy): domain Bacteria; kingdom Pseudomonadati; phylum Pseudomonadota; class Gammaproteobacteria; order Enterobacterales; family Yersiniaceae; genus Rahnella; species Rahnella sp. PD12R. The sequence goes on from NZ_JAHTMS010000008.1 coordinate 196,232, forward strand.
GGCGCACTGGTGGATGCAGGAGCATGCCAATGACTAATCAAAACTGGCCGCAGGGCTATCGCTGCGCGGTGATTATCACTGTGGATTTCAACGATATTCACGGCATTCTCAGCCAGGTTCCCGCCGTGGCTGGCCGCGAAAAAACGCTGTCGGTCTGGCGTTACGGCACGCTGCGCGGCATCGACCGTTTGCTGGCGCTGCTGGATGAAAAAAACCTGCGCAGCGCCTGGTGTGTGCCGGGGATTGTGGCGGACGAAAACCCGGAGAAGATCCGCGAAATCGACCGCGCCGGTCACGAGCTGGCGACCTGTGGTTATGAATTTGCGCATTTCGACGGGCTGACGCTGGCGCAGCAAACTGATAGCCTGCAACGGGGCAAAGCGGCGCTAAAAGCCCTGACCGGCAAGGTGCCGCGCGGTTTTCGTCTGCCCGCAGGAAACTGGGCACCGGGTTTTGCGGATGTGCTGACGGATGAAGGTTTCAGCTGGACCTCCGGCTGGCGCGGCGATGATTTGCCGTATTTCCAGCCCATGCAGGATGGCTTGCCGTCGCGGCTGGTGGAACTGCCGCTGCATTATGAGATGGAAGACGAGCCGTATTTCGCCTTTAACCTCAGCCCGGCGGTGCCCCCGGCGCAGTCACGCATTGCGTCCTACAGCCAGACGCTGGGCAACATGAAGATGGATTTTGACGGTTTCTACCGTTTTGGCCTGTGCTATGTGCTGCGGCTGCATCCGGAAGTGATCGGCACCGCCGGACGCATTGGCGTGCTGGCTGAACTGCTGGACTACATCACGTCAAAACCGGATGTCTGGGTCGCCAGCGCCAGCGAGGTGGCCGACTGGTGGTCACAGAATCAGCCGCAAAACGAGGCGTCCCATCCGGCGCAGATCTGGATGCAACACACCGCGCCGGGAGTCAGCCATGAGTAAGATTTCGCAGCAGCAAATTCTGAGTGAATTTGTGGTGAATACCCATTTCGACGATTTACCGCCACGGCTGGTGGAACGCACCAAACGGCATATTCTCGATACGATTGGTGCGGGGCTGGTGGGTGCCACCAGCGACGTGGCGAAAGACGTAGCCGCGATGATCCTCGGCGAAGGCGCACTGCCGCTTTCTCCGGTCTGGGGCTACCGCGAGCTGACGTCCGCGCGCAACGCTGCGCTGCTCAACGGCGTGGCGGCGCACGCGCTGGAACTCGATGACACCGGTGGCTGCGATCATTCCGGCGCGGTGGTCATTCCCGCTTTGCTGGCGGTGTTGCCGCTGTGCCCGCAACCGGTCAGCGGCAAAGCGTTTATCACCGCAGTGGTTATTGGTTACGACGTGGCGCGCCGCGTGCTTGAAGCCTGCGGCGGCTATTCTCCGCATAACCGTGCGGGCTGGCATTCCACGTCAACCTGCGGCGTATTTGGCGCAGCGGCGGCCGCGGGGAAAGTTCTCGGCCTGAGCGCAGGGCAGATCAGCTCAGCACTGGGCATTTCCGGCAGTTTCAGCGGCGGCCTGTGGGCGTTTATCCATGACGGTTCTCAGAGCAAAAAGCTGCACGCAGGCCGCGCCGCAGAAGGCGGAGTACTCGCCGCGCTCAGCGCCCGGCAGGGTATCAGCGGGCCTGCGCAGTTATTCGAAGACAAGTGGGGCGGATTCCTCTCAACGCTGGCACCGCAAAGCGCAATACCCGAAATGCTGACGGCAAATCTGGGTGAAATCTGGAAGCTGGAGCGTTGTTCCATCAAGCCTTACGCCTCGTGCCGTGGTACGCATTCCGCCATCGACGCGACCGGTATTTTGCTTGAGGAAATACACGCGACCGCCGGTGATATCGAAAAAATCGTCGTCCGTTTGTGCCCGTTCCTCAACGGAATGTGCGGAGATAATGAAATCGCCACGCTGGCGGCGGCGCAGATGAGCCTGCGTTACGCCATCGCGGCGCGTGTCGTTTTCGGCCACGCCGGGCTGGACGCTTACGGGGGACCACAACGGCAGTCCCCGGATTTGCTGGCAATGATTGCCCGGATTGTGCTGACGGAAGATGCCACGATGAGTTCCGACGGCGAGCCGGATGTCACGATTTTCACCCGAACCGGCGAATCAAAAACCTTGCGTGTGGATGTCGCGCTGGGCGCGCCGGGGAATCCGGTGTCGGATGAGCAGCTTAAGGAGAAGTTTATGTCGCTGGCGACCCGGGTGATTTCAGTGGCGGGTGCCGGGAGGATGTGGAGCTGCGGAATGGAGATGGAGTATTTGCCTGATGTGCAGGGGGTGTTTGGGCGGTGAGGGGGGAGTTGAAATTGGAAAATTTCGAGTTCAACTTTAAGACCTTGGGCTCGCCGCCCAAACTGGCCCAAAGGGCGCGTTAACGCGCGCGCCCTCTGGACACCCGCGCTTTTTAACTGCGCGCTGTCGCTTGTAAAGTATGTTTCAGATGCCGCAGCTATTGCGGCAAACGCCGCCGCTGCGCGGTTCTTTCGCCTCGGGTTCGAACCTGCTCGAAAAAAGACTCTCGCCGTTTCTCACCACTCACTCGATGTCGTTTTGATAGCGGCCAGAAACTTTCTAATTCACAACCTCACTGCTGGTTGCTATTTAAAATGCCGTTGAATTCACGTAAGTCAGTGGCCGCTATCAAAAATAACGCCGTATGGAGAGGTGGAAAATCGCGTATCTTTACGCGCGGTTTGTAACCCGACAGAAGGGTACCGCGCAGCGGCGGGATTTTGCGGCAATAGCAAAAGTCCCTGGAACATAGCCAGCGAGCGGAGCGCGTGTTGTAAAAAGGTGCGGAGATTCTAAAGAGGCCCCGCCCTGGGCCTCTTTGGTCGGTTTCGGCACTGTGAGTAAAGTGATCACAATTATTGAGAAACCGAAACTTTCTCGATCCAAGTAAAACCCCGTTTGGGCGGGGAGTCCAAGGCCCTGTTGGCCCGAACCAAATTTTTACTTGTCCCGCTCTGTAAGCTGGTGTCAAATCAGGTGATTAGCGTCCTAACGGGCAATACCGTTAAACAGAGGAAAATCCCATGTCCCAGACTCTCCGCGTTGGCCTGATCGGCTATGGCTTCGCCAGTAAAACTTTCCATTCACCTTTGATTGACGGCACGCCGGGCCTTGAGCTGGCGGTGGTGTCGAGCAGTGACGCCGCAAAAGTCCATGCCGACTGGCCAAATGTCACCGTTGTCGATTCCCCGGAGAAGCTTCTCGCCGATCCGTCTATCGATCTGGTGGTGATCCCTACGCCAAACACCACGCATTTCCCGCTGGCGAAGCTGGCGCTGGAAGCCGGTAAACACGTTGTTGTCGATAAACCGTTCACCGTGACGCTCGAAGAAGCCCGCGAGCTGGACGCGCTGGCGCGTGAAAAAGGCAAAGTGCTTTCTGTGTTCCACAACCGTCGCTGGGATTCTGATTTCCAGACCGTGAAGGCATTGATCGAAGAGGGTTCGCTGGGCGAAATCGTGTATTTCGAATCCCATTACGATCGCTACAAACCGCAGGTGCTTGCGCGCTGGCGTGAAAGCGATGCGCAGGGCAGCGGCATCTGGTACGACTTAGGTTCGCATCTGCTGGATCAGGCGCTGCAATTATTTGGTACGCCGGATTCGTTACAGGCTGACCTCGCGGTGCTGCGTCCGGGCGGTAAAGCCGTGGATTATTTCAATGCCGTGCTGACGTATCCGCGCCGTCGCGTGGTGCTGCACAGCACCGTGTACGCCGTGGCGGAAACGGCCCGCTTTATTGTGCAGGGCGAAACCGGCAGCTATGTGAAATTTGGTCTGGATCCGCAGGAAGATCGTCTGAAAGCGGGCGAACGTCTGCCGAAGGAAGACTGGGGATACGACAAACGTGACGGCGTGATCACGCTGAGCCACGACGGTGTGCTGGCAGAGAAATCCCTGCTGACCATTCCGGGGAACTATCCTGCGTATTACGCCGGTGTGCGCGATGCAATTAACGGCAACGGCGAAAATCCGGTTCCGGCATCAGACGCTATCCGCGTAATGGAAATGATTGAGCTGGGCATGCAATCTTCAGAACAACAGGCGACGCTGAAAGTAAAAAAATAAGCCGCCGTTAAACCGATTCACTTTTACTCGTTCAACTGGCAAGGAAGGTTCATGTCCTGGTTAAAAATTGATAAATTTTTGCTGATTCTGATTTGTGTGGTCGTGGTCGCGTCGTTTTTCCCTTGTGAAGGGATCTATAAGACGATTTTCGAACATCTGACCACCGCTGCCATCGCGCTGCTGTTTTTCATGCACGGCGCGAAGCTCTCGCGTGAGGCGATTATGGCGGGGATCGGCCACTGGCGTTTGCATGTTGTGGTTTTCCTCAGCACGTTTGCGCTGTTCCCGCTGCTGGGGCTGGGCATGAAATGGCTGGTGCCGGTCGGTATTCTGACACCAACGCTGTATTACGGTTTTCTGTATCTGTGTGCGCTGCCGGCTACCGTGCAGTCTGCGATTGCCTATACGTCGGTGGCGGGCGGGAATATCCCGGCGGCGATTTGCAGCGCGTCGGCGTCCAGTATTCTCGGCGTGTTTTTATCGCCGGTGCTGGTGGGTTTGCTGATGCATACGCAGGGCGGAACCAGCGATACGCTGCACGCGATCGGTTCGATTGTTTTGCAACTGATGGTGCCGTTCATCATCGGGCATTTGTGTCGTCCTCTGATTGGCGGCTGGGTGCAGCGTCACAAGAAGATCGTGAATATTACAGACCGTTCATCGATTCTTCTGGTGGTGTACGTGGCGTTCAGCGCGGCAGTGGTGGAAGGTATCTGGCATCAGATTGATGGCTGGTCACTTCTGGCAGTGCTGGGTTGTTCGATTGTGTTGCTGACCATTGTGCTGATCATCAATACGTTTGTGGCGCGGCTGTTTGGTTTCAACACCAAAGACGAGATCACCATTGTCTTCTGCGGTTCTAAGAAGAGTCTGGCGAACGGCATTCCGATGGCGAACGTGTTGTTCCCTGCGTCGGCGGTGGGTGCGATGGTGCTGCCACTGATGATTTTCCATCAGATCCAGCTGATGGTGTGCGCGGTTCTGGCGTCGCGTTACGCGAAACGGGTTGCGCGTGAAGAGGCGGCTAAACTGGCCGTGAAAGAAGAAATCAAATCGGCATAACGGGCTGATTGAAAAGAAAAGGGCGGGAATTCATCCCGCCCTTTTTTATGCTCATAATTCTGGTGCTCAGAAAACGTTACGCAGACACTTTATCGCGAATCGCCTGTTTTTCTGCGCCCGTCAGGAAAGCCATCGTCAGACCATTTTCCTGTGCTTTGCGGATTTCATTCTGAGTCAGACCGGCGGCTGGCGCGGCAACGTTGTATTCGTTGGCAATTTCGATGCCCTGAACGGCCGGGTCGTCGGTATTGATTGACGCCAGAACGCCGTGGCGCAGGAAAGTTGCCAGCGGATGCTGTTCAAACGAGGACACGGTGCTGGTCTGAATATTCGACGTCAGGCAGGATTCAATCCCAATCTGGTGCTTCGCCAGGAAATCCATCAGCGCCGGGTCTTGCGCGGCTTTCACGCCGTGGCCAATACGCTCTGCACCCAGCTCACGAATTGCCTGCCAGATGCTTTCCGGGCCTGCGGCTTCACCGGCGTGAACGGTAATGCGCCAGCCTGCGTCGCGCGCACGGTTAAAGTGGCTGAGGAACAGGCTGCCCGGGAAACCGAGTTCATCACCGGCCAGATCCAGCGCGGTAATGCCGTCGCGGTGCGCCAGCAAACCTTCCAGCTCTTGCAGACACGCATCTTCACCGAAAGTACGGCTCAGAATACCAATCAGACGCACATCGATATCGTGATTTTTCTGGCCTTCACGGATGCCTTCGATCACGGCTTCCACCACGCCTGCGACCGGCAGTTTATGGTTCATCGCCATGTAGTAAGGGGAGAAACGCAGCTCGGTGTAGTGCAGACCGGCTTTTGCCGCATCTTCAACGTTTTCTTTAGCAATACGGCGGCAGGCATCGAGATCGCCCAGCACTTTGACGCCCCAGTCCAGTTTTTGCAAAAAGCTCACCAGATCGGGTTCCGCGTGCATCACCTGCACATGCGGGCGCAGGGCTTCAAGTTCATTGGCAGGCAACGTCAGGTTAAATTGGCGGCCTAAATCGAGAATCGTTTGAGCGCGGATGTTGCCATCAAGGTGGCGGTGAATGTCGGTCAGGGGAAGGCGTGTGTCGATCATGGGGTGCACTCGTTATTATTGAAATGTGCGGGGCATTATAACGTCAGATCGGGGGATAAGAAAACGTTGTTGCGCAACGGCAGGAGAAAGCTCCTTCCCCTGTACAAGGAAGGAGCGAAACGGAAAACACCTGAACGTTACGGCAGCAGGGTATTAATCGCGCGAATTAAGGCCTGAACACCGGCTTCTACTTTTGAACGCGGGCAGCCGACGTTGAGGCGCAGGAAGCCTTCGCCTTCCGTGCCATAGGTGTAGCCCGGCATGATCGCGACTTTCTGATGTTCGATCAGCTCTTTTTGTAGCAGTTTGTCGTCGATGTTTAGCGCACGCAAATCAATCCAGGCCAGATATGTGGACTGCGGCGGTTGCCAGTTCAGCTGCGGGAACGCGGCGTTCAGCTGTTCCGCCACATAGTGCAGATTCCCCTGCAAGTAGTCGCGCAACGCGTCCAGCCACGGTTCGCCCGCGTGATACGCCGCGACGTGCGCATGCACCGCAAGTACCGCCGGAGAGGATAAACCGTCGCAGGCTTTCAGCTGATGCAGATACGCATCACGCGGCGTTTTATGGCTGATAAAACCGTACGCACCGGTCAGCGCAGGGATATTGAAACTTTTCGAGCCGGACGTCAGCAGCGCCCATTCACCGCACGCCACCTCATTCCACGGCGTATGTGGGTTCCCGCCCCAGACCATATCCATGTGGATTTCATCGCTGATCACCCGCACGCTGTGGCGCTCGCAAAGTGCTGCAATCAGCGTCAGTTCTTCTCGCGTCCAGACCTTGCCGGTCGGATTGTGCGGGCTGCACAGCAACAGCAGCGAACAGTCCGGTTGTGCCAGCAGGCTTTCCAGATTTTCGGCATCCAGCGACCAGTCGTTGCCGTTTTTAATCAGCGGGCAGGCCAGCAGGTTGCGCTCATTGCCATCAACCGCTTTAAAGAACGCGTCGTAGGCCGGGGTAAACGTCACCACGCCGTCACCCGGCTGGCTCCACTGGCGGATAAGTTGCGCCACCATGTAAATCACCGACGGGCCATACACCACCCAGTCGCGGTCAATCTGGCTGTTAAATCGCTGCTGATACCAGTGTTCAACGGCACCGAGAAAATCGTCATGATGCCAGCGGCTGTAGCCAAGCACGCCGTGTTGCAGGCGTTTTTGCAGCGCGTCCAGAATGCACGGCGCGGTGGCGAAATCCATGTCTGAAATGGTAAATGGCAGTAAATCATCACGGCCAAAACGGTCGGCGACGTAATCCCACTGAGTACACCAGGTTCCGTGACGATCAACGACGGTGGAGAAATCAAAAGAAGCTGAGGACATTTTTCACTCCCTGAAGAAAGCAGAAAAGGGCGACACGAAGTCGCCCTGTGGATTCAGTGTTTACACCATCGCCGGTTCGGGCGCGGGCTGATTAGCTGCCTCACGGATGAGGTAATCCAGCTCATCTTTCACCGACTGCACCTGAGGGCCGATCACCACTTGCAGGTTGTGTTCGTTGAGATGAACCACGCCAATTGCACGGTTGGCTTTCAGCGTCGCATCGTCAACAAGCGACATATCTGCCACGGAAAGACGCAGACGGGTGATGCAGTTATCGAGTGAAACGATATTAGCGGCGCCGCCCAGTGCGCTTAAGATCACCGGCACGTTGTAACCGGATTTGCTGGAAGATGGCACGGCGGCGGCTGGCGTACTTTCAGATTCACGACCCGGCGTTTTGATATTAAAGCGCGTGATGGAGAAGCGGAAGATTACGTAGTAAGCCGCGAACCAGATTGCTGCCACCACCGGCACCAGATACCACTTGGTGGCAGTGCCGTGCAGGATACCGAAGACCACGAAATCGATGATGTTACCGTCAGTATTCCCGATGGTGACGCCCAGTACCGACATAATGGTGAAGCCCAGACCGGTCAGAATTGCGTGGATCACATACAGAACCGGCGCAACGAACAGGAACAGGAATTCGATCGGTTCAGTGGTTCCGCCGACGACACAAGCGACCACACCGGAAATTAGCAGGCCTTTAATTTTATGACGGTTTTCAGGTTTCGCGCAGTGGTACATCGCCAGCGCAGCACCCGGTAAACCCCCGAGGAATGCAGGCATTTTGCCCTGAGACAGGAACTGCGTCGCGCTTTCAGAGAAACCGTGCGTGGTCGGGCAGGAAAGTTGCGCCTGGAAGATAGTCAGGGCACCGCTGACTTCGCGGCCACAGACGTCCATTGTGCCACCGGCTTCGGTGAAGCGGATCAGCGCAACCAGAATGTGGTGCAGACCGAACGGTAACAGCAGACGTTCGCCGGAACCGAAAATCATCGGCCCGAACACGCCTGCGCCCTGAATCAGACGGCCCAGACCGTTAATCCCGGCGGCGAAGAATGGCCAGATTAACGGGATCAGCAGACCGACTAAACCGAGCACGACGGTGGTGACGATCGGCACAAAACGCGTACCGCCGAAGAATGCCAGCGCATCCGGCAGGCGGATGGTGTTGTAACGCTCGTGCAGCATGTACACGATGATACCCACGATCACCGCGCCCAGAATACCGGTGTCGATAGACTGGATGCCGAGGATCATCTGGATGTTGTTGGCTTTCAGTACCAGCGGATCAACCGTTGGCAGCGTGCCGTTGGCGGTCAGGTAGAAGTTGATGGCCAGGTTCAGCACGGCAAAACCGACAAAACCTGAGAAGGCGGCAACGCCTTTGTTCTCACGCGCCATGCCCAGCGGGATGGCGATGGCGAACATGACCGGCAGGAAGCTGAATGCAAATGAGCCGACTTTGCTCATCCACACGAAAATCAGCTGAAGAACAGGATTGCCCAGCGCAGGCAGTAATGTAACGACATCGTGGCTGCTTAATGAGCTGCCGATGCCCAGCATGATGCCGCAAAATGACAACAGAGCGACGGGCAACATGAAGGTTTTACCAAGGCTTTGGAAGAATTCCCAAAGTGTGACTTTTTGTTTTTTATTTGCAGGCATGACTGCTCCCTGAGTGGTTTGGTGTTGGCTGTGTGGTAATGGCGGCTAAGATAAAACGTTTTACCAAAACAATACGTGTCGGAACTCACAATATTGGAAGATGGCTGCACCATCAGGGTGAAATGGAGGTTTAACGTTTTACTCAATCTGACGAGTCGGGTATAACTGTTTGACCGCATTACTGATTTAAACGCTTAAGTCCGACGAACGGGTCATAATCCCGCTTCATGGAGTCTGGAATGAACGACATAGCCTGATGAATCATAAAAAAATTACGATTATCGATGTTGCGCAGCACGCCGGTGTTTCTGTCACCACGGTTTCGCTGGTGCTCAGCGGCAAAGGGCGCATTTCCCTGAGTACGGCTGAGCGGGTAAACCGTGCGGTGGATGAACTGGGTTTTGTGCGTAACCGGCAGGCCAGTACGCTGCGCGGCGGTGAGTCCGGCGTGGTCGGGCTGATTGTGCGTGACATCTGCGAGCCGTTTTATGCGGAAATGACCGCCGGTCTCAGCGAGATGTTTGAAGCGCAGGGCAAAGTATTATTTCTGCTACAAAGTGGTCCGTCTGGCAAAGGTCTGATGCGCTGTTTCGACACTTTGCTGACCCACGGCGTTGACGGCATTGTCATCGCCGGTGGCACCAGTTCTATTTCCGGCCTGAAAGAAAAGGCCGATGAACAGGGCGTTCCGCTGATTTGCGCCGCGCGTTCCGGTGGTATTGAAGGCGTCGACGTTGTCCGCCCGGACAATATGCTCGCCGCCAAAATGGCCACCGAATATCTTATCCGTCACGGCCACAAACAAATCGCTTACCTCGGCGGCCTGAGTAATTCGTTAACCCGCGCCGAACGCCTCGGTGGTTTCTGCGCCACGCTCGTGCAGTACGGCCTGCCGTTTCGCAGCGAATGGATTATCGAGTGCGATTACCAGCAGAAATGCGCCGCCGACGCCGCCGAAACGCTGCTGACCCATTACCCGAAAATCAGCGCCATCGTCTGCCATAAATCGTCCGTCGCGCTCGGCGCTTATTTCGGTGTTTTGCGCACCGGCGCGGAAGTCGGCGGCGGGGCGGTCGACAGTTTCTTCCAGCAAAAAGTGGCCCTTATCGGGATGGAAGATGCACCGGAATCCGAACTCACCGAACCGCCGCTGACGTCAATCGCGAACTCCGCGCGGGAGATCGGTCATGCGACGGCGAGACGCTTATTGCTGAGGATCGGGGGGCAGAATCTCGAAGCACAGAATATTATTGTGCCACCGGGGCTGGTAGAGAGGGAGTCGGCCTGAGAGCACCTTTGAGAAAGGTGACAAATTCAAGTTCAAATTCAAGTTCAAAGTCGTGGGCGTCGGCCCACACCGACCAAAGACCCGGTAACGCGCGGGTCTTTGGACTCTGCGCTTTTTTAACTGCGCGCTGCCGCTCGCTGGCTATGTTTCAGACACAATAGTGATTGCCGCGAAAACTTGCCGCTACGCGGTACCTTCATTTCGGTCCTCGAGCCTTTCGGTCTCGAAACACTCATTCAGCAAGCTTTCTGAAAGCGGCTGGAAGCTTATCCAAATTTAGCAGCATTTTTTAAATAACAATCAGCAGTAAGGTTGCGAACTAGAAAGCCTCTGGCCGCTTTCAAAACGACGTCGAGTGAGGAGTGAGAAACAGCGAGAGTCTTTTTTCGAGCAGGTTCGAACCCGAGGCGAGAGAACCGCGCAGCGGCGGCGTTTGCGGCACTAACGGTAGCCGTTGAAACATAGCCAGCGAGCGGCAGCGCGCAGTTTAAGAGCCCGGGATTCTCAAGGGGCGCGGCGATAGGCGCTCCTTGAGGCCGGTTTGGGTGGCAACCCAAGGTTTTGACCTTGACCCAAGGCCAGTTTAGGCCGACGCCCACGACCTTGAACTTGAACTTGAGGCCAGTTTGGGTGGTAACCCAAGGTCTTGAACTTGACCTCAGGCCAGCTCTGGCTGATGTGCCCGGGATTACTTAAAGTCCGCGTACGGTACTAACGGCTCCGGCGGCATATCCAAATCCCCCTGCCATCCGCTTAAGGAATATCTCGCGTAGAGCAGATAATGACTCGGCGTGTAATCCTTCGCCTGCTGGATGTCGACCCCGGCGCCCACTGTCCAGTGAGAACTGACACGGCGTTCGACCAGCGCCTGAACCGTGTAACCAAACCCGGAACCGCTGCTGCCGGTTTCGACGGCGCCTTTGTCCGGCAGAGAATCAGGTATGAGATTCTGGATCGGATAGCGCTTTTCATCGCTGGTGGATGAACGTGACCACGAAACTGAGCCGCCCAATTGCCATGACCAGTTTTCGGTACGCTGGCGGTAATTCACCGGTACCGATAAAGAGAAATACTGCTGCGGACTGTAGTAACCGCCTTGCCCCAGCGTGTAACCGCTGAGATCTTTCTGGTAATGCCACAGCATGGAGCTGAGGCCGACGGTCGCGCGGCGGTTATCTTCGTTGATAACTTTGTAGTAATAGCCGCCCATCAGGCGTTCGCGGGTGTTGTCTTCGACGTTTTCACCCGTCAGCTGGTGTGCGCTGACGTCTGCCCAGACGCCGTTTGCCAGCCCCTGATCGTAGCTCAGGCCCAGGCTGGCACCGGTTGCGCGAACGCCGCCCCAGGTGGTACCGGTTCCCGGATCTTTTGCACCGGCAAAGGAAAGCAGTGAGCTTGAAACCGGACGGCGTGAAACCGTGGTCGTCCAGCCGATATCGCCCCAGTCTCCGCTGTAAGCCAGCCCGCCGACCCAGTCAACGACCGGGAAGCCCAGCGGCGTGGTGCCCAGATCCCCTTTCCATTTGTCGTTTTCCCAGCCCGCGCCAAGGCTGACGCCGTTGGCCGTCTGGCTGCGGTAGCTCCGGCAATTCTGATCACTACAGGTCCCGAAACTGGCTTCGTAGTTGCCGTTTTCGTTGTCGAACGTTCCCGCATCCATACGCACCCAGTCGGCACGCAGGAATCCACGCCCCTGATAAACCGGCATATCCGCCTGGAACATGGTGGTGTTGGCGGTGAGATCGGATTTTCCCGGTGTCCCGCTGGAGGTCCAGGAGTCGGTGTCCACCGTGAAGTTCACATCCTGCTGACGGTAAAGGTCATGCGCGTCCGAGCGGATACCACGTTTCAACCAGTCATCGCTGGCGTTGTTACGGGTCAGACGGGTGTAACTGTCGTTGTCCTGCGGCTGTTTGCCGGTGATCCCGCTGGCAATCATCGCCTGTTCGTAATCCTGACGCGCCAGTTGCGGCTGACCGAGCTGTTCTTCGACGTTTGCCGCATTGCGGTAAATCAGCGCTTTGTCCTGCCCGGCAGGTTGAGTTCGTGCTGCGGTTTTCAGCGGTTGTAACAGTGCGGCGGCGCGTGAGGTTTCGCCCACGTCAAGCCACGCCATCGCGACACGGCGCTGCTGATTCAGGCTCATGCCTTTCAGATCGGCGGCTTGCAGCCGTTGTTTCGCCTGCGATTTGTTACCCGCCGCTAACGCGGTATCAATGCCGGTGAGGGTTTTATCGAGCTGGATGCGCTGCGCCATTTCGCGCATGTTGTCGTTCCACTTCGCTTCCGGCAGCGTATGCAGATGGCGAAGCGCCGCGTCATCGCGGTCAGAACCGGAAAGGTAAAGTGAATATGCGTAAACCTGTTCCGGATCCGCCGGGCGTTTTGCCGCAAGATGCGCAAAAGCGGCGTCAGCCTGCGCCGGTTCTCCGGCTTCACGCAGCGCATTAGCGTAGTGGTAGGTGGTCCAGACGTCATCCGGATTGAGTTTCAGGGCTTCGGCGTAACGATTCGCTGCCTGATTCCACTGGTGGTTAGCAACATACTTCTCGGCCTGCGCGGTGACAATGTCACTTTGTAAACCACGTTGTTTATCAATCAGTTTGGCCTGAGAAGCAGCCGGTAATGAATTGAGGTAATCGAGCGCTTTTTGCGATGACTGACGCTGATAAATATTCACCAGCCCGCGCTGGGCGCTGCTGTTATCACGTTCAAGACGCAGCGCATGCAAATAAGCCTGCTCGGCCTGCGGGTCATTTTTGCGCGCCACGGCAACATCACCGAGGCCAATCAGCGCCCACGGATCGCGTGAGTCGATGCGCTGCGCCTGTTTGTACGCCGCTTCGGCCTGATCAAGCCGGTTGGCTTTCAGCGCGTTATCGCCCTGACTGATTTTCAGCCAGTAACTGTTGGTCTGGATCAGACTGGTCCATTTACCGGAATTATAACCGTCAGTTTCGGCGGCTTTGGCCCGCTCGAAAAGATTCAGCGCCTGCTGGCGGTTACCGGCGCGGGAATACGCCAGCCCCATTGCGCCCAGCACTTCCGCATCATTCGGTTTGGCCTGCAACGCCTGTTTAAGCGGAGCGATCGCGCCGGTTGAACCGCCGTTGCTGACCTGCGCCAGCCCGCGAACACGTGCCTGATAATGAGGATCGGCCAGCAAACCCTGCTGACGCTGAAGCTCCTGCTGTGCCGCAATCACCTGCGGGCCGGTATCAAACGTGGCAATGAACTGTTGCAGCGCGTCAACGCTGGCATTACTCACCGGCTGATCTTTGATTTTCGCCAGCCACAAATCAGCGGCGGGTGAACGCCCTTCGTTGGTGGCGGCAATCTGTTTCACCAGAACCACGGCTTTGGCGTTATCGCCCTGTTCAAAGGCCATCTGCGCCAGCTGCAAACGCAACTGCACATCGCCAGGATACTGGTTATTCAGCGCCTGTAACTGCGCCTGTGCACGTGCTTTTTGCCCCGGAAGGCGGGCAACCAGTTGCCAGTACTCTACTGCCAGATCTAAGGTTGGCGGCTGGCCATCAAAGAGCTGATCGTACTGCGCTTTCGCTTCATCCAGACGCCCTGCCGTTGCCAGCAAACGCGTCTGCTGGAGTTTTTGCTGCATCTCCGGCGAGGCGATCTTCAGGCTCAGCTGCGCCTGACGGTATTCGTCAGAACCCGGCGCGACCTCTTTAATTCTTTCCAGCTGTTGCTGCGCTTTAACCTGGTCGCCTTCCCGCAGGGAAAGGCGCAGGCGTGCGGACAACACTTTTGGATTTTTCGGATCCATTAATTCCAGACGAAACAGCGACTGACGCACCAGATCGTCCTGATGGCTGGCTTCCCCGACGCGGACCTGTTCCAGCAACCACTGTTCAGGGGAAACCACCGGCGCCGAAATTGACGGCGCGGCGACCAGAGCCAGCCCCAGCGTCAGGGCCAGCCGGTTGAAAATAAACGGTATTCTTCGACGCGTGTTCACAAGCTTATTCCTGGTCATCATCAGACAGACGACGACGTGCCAGAGAACGCAGGCCGGTCCACAGTAAGATTGCAGCCAGAATCACCACAATAACCGCCATCAGTGCCAGCAATGCCGGATGGTTTGCCAGCGCATTCCACACGCGTTCCCACCACGGCAGATGGCCGACATAGTAGGTATCGCCGACTTTCAGACTACTCACGCCGGAATCGCGCACCACGGTCACAGAACCAAAGACCTGCGCCCGTTGTTTCGCGTCCTGCATCGAGGTGTTCAGCATCTCAAAGCCTTTCTGACCGTTGGCCATCAGTGCCACAACGCTGCGCTGGTCAAAGTAAGGCGACTGCAAACCGACGATGGCCGCAATCGGCCCCTGCGCGCTGATCTGCGTGCTTGTGTCGACGCGCGCATCGCTGGCCGGTGCGGTGTTGTCCGGTAACGCAGCCTGACGGATTGGCGTATTGACCGCATCACGCGCCGCATCAAGCAGCAGGTTGGCTTTTTTATCATCACGCAGGGTGTCGTCGCGCATGCCTGCGGGCAGGTTGCCGATCACCAGCAAATCTGCGTCGGTGGTTTTCGCTTTTGCCGCGTCTTCCGTGAGGCTAACGCCGAGTGACGGATAACCGGTCAGTGCGCCGATATTGCCCATCGCATCCAGTAATGTGGTGAGCTTAACCGGCTGCGGCTGCGGCTGAACCAGTACCAGCGTCTGTGACAAATCGGCCATGCGGCTGAACGGGAAACCGGCGTTGGCAAATGCACGCAGATCCGGCATCGCCATAAAGTGACGGTAACCGGAGAAGTCGATGGTGGAACTGTCGTCGATCACGACGTGGTTTGGCACGGTTGTGTAGGTTTCGCAGCGCCCTTCCATTCCGCTCGCCAGCAGCGAGGTGTAATCGAAGTCAAAGCGCATCTGGTTTACCGCGCCGAGTTTAAGCGCCGGAATGTTCAGGTCTTTGCTGCCATCGAGCAACCCCTGTAACAGGGACAAATGCAGAAGCTGCGAATCTTCGTCATGACCGGCTTTCAGGGTTAAATCCTGCACAAACTGGTTATTCAGGCTGATGCTCAGACGGGAGGTATTTTTCAGCTGCGGCGAGGTGTAGCGATATTTCAGGCGCATATCGATACCGGTGCTGTTAATCAGGAACAGGTCTGGCGGCAGATTGATGTTCATGGTGATCGGGTTCGGCTGGAGGCCATCCGACTGCAACTGTTCCGCGTACTGTTTAAGCTCGCCGAAGTTCATCGGCCGGTCTGTCCGCACCCAGTTTGGCGCGTCGTAAGGCTGGCGGGGCTGAATATGATCAACGTTATCCACGCTGACGGTTTCGCCACGGAACAGGATATTGCCCTGCGAAATGCCTTTTACGGCAGTCAGCAGATCGTTGTCATCGCGTCCCAGAATCAGCAGCATTTTGACGTAAGGATTGTCCGCGCGGCTGACCATCTGCACGACCGGCCCTTTCACCGGCGGCATGTCTTTCAGGAAATCAGGACGTTTGTCGTTGGTGGCAAACACTACGGCGTGGCTGTCCGGCAGCTGGTTGTACAGCGTCGGGAAAGACTGCCCGCGCCACTGTGCTTTGGCACCAAACCACGATGCCAGAATGGCGGCAGCCTGTTGCTGGCTGGCGTCCGGAGACGCGGCAAACACCATCGGTAAATCCAGCGGACGGCTGTCGCGCGCATCAAAGAACGGCACCGGGAAATGCGCCAGATCGTTGCTGAGCGGCAGTTTCTGGTATTGCAGACTGAGCGAACTGCCCTTGCCGATTTCCAGCCACAGCGTGGTGTTAGCCGGATTTTCACAGACGTTCTGATAATGGCCGATAAACTCCAGCCGGATGCGGTTGAAGTCGGTGATGTAGCGCGGGTCAATGACCATCTGTAAGTGATTTTTCTTGCCGAGCTGGTCTTTATCAATCACTTCAACGCCCATCAGCTGGTCGTTGAGATACACCTTAAGGTGCGACTGCACCGGAATTAATGAAGGCGACGGCGTGAATTCCAGATTCAGGGTGGACTGCGTCACCACTTCGTCACTGCGCACACCAAACTCGATTTGCCCGTTGGGCTGAATACCGCGCAGGGTAATCGCGCCCGGCGTCGGGGCGACATCCGCAAACGGCAGCGTCACGTTGCGTACCGGCGCACCCGGAATAATCAACGGATTGACCGCCGGCGCAACCATCGGCAATAGCACCTGCGGTGCAGGCGTATTTTGTGCGGCGTCGGGTGCCGGCGTATTGCCCGCGCGCGCCGGTGCCTGCTCGCTGAAGGCCGGAGCCGCTGAACCCAAAGCCAATGTCATCAAAGCGGATGCCATTAAAGTCGTCAAAGGAAGTCTTTTCATTGTTTAGTCATCATCAGGTTGGATTCATCAGGCTGAGCAGACAGCGGCGGATTGCGTGGAGCAAAAGACAGCAACCAGCAGCCAAACGCCTGTGTGCCGGAGGCCAGAGGGCGATATTGTTTCGGGGCAATGTCCAGCATCCGCAGATAACCGCGAATACCCAGCCCCATCACTTCACGCAGGCTTTCCATAGGTTTGTCTTCCGGGAAATTGTCTTCACGCAATACCCAGCTGTCAGCACGGGCAAAGGTACATTGAATGAAATCGATATGCTGTTGTGTGGTTAAAGGCTGAAGCTGCATGCCAATGCTTTTGCCAAATACGCGGCTGATTTGCATCGGGAAAGTATATTCCTGCTGACCACGGTGAAGCAGTAACGTGACGTTGTCACCCGCCTGAAACTGGCTGGCACTCTCGGTTTCCAGCCCGACACCGTTGTCGGAGTAGTCCTGCACGGTACAGACATAAATGTGTCCGTCCGGGCGCATTAATGACGCCGGCATTTTGGCTTCCACGCGGTGAGCCTGACGCACCTGTTTGGATTCGAACGCCACCGCGATCGCCCCGCCCAGAATAATCATGTTGTAAATCACCCACGCCATACTCACCAGCACGGTAAGAATTTCGTCGGTGCGGCCATACATCACGCGGTAAATCCCAAAGAACAGACCGGCCAGATTAAGCAGCATCAGCACCTGATACGGGCGGCTGATTTTCCAGTCGACATACGCATGTTTGTTCAGTCCGCCTTTTGCCGTGACGTTAAAAGTCCCGGCGTGCGGATTAAACAGCGCGATGGTCGTCGGCCTGGCGATATACCACGCCAGCACGGTTTCGTAGATTTCATTCCAGAAGGAGTGGCGGTATTTTCCCTGCACCCGCGAGTTGGTCAGGCTGGCGTGGATCATGTGCGGCAACACGTACAGCGCGATGGCCAGCGCAGGCGCGTAAATCACGTAAGCGTGCAGCAGCAGGAACGCCAGCGGCGCAGTCAGGAAGATCAGCCGCGGAATGCCGGCCAGAAAGTGCATCATGGCGTTGGCATAACACAGCCGCTGCGCCAGTTTCAGCCCTTTGCCAAACAGCGGGTTATCAAGGCGGAAAATCTGCACCATCCCGCGCGCCCAGCGGATACGCTGGCTGACATGCGCTGACAGGCTTTCTGTCGCCAGACCGGCGGCTTGCGGAATGCGGATATACGCAGAGCTGTAGCCGTGGCGGTGCATCCGCAGCGAGGTGTGCGCATCTTCAGTGACGGTTTCCACTGCAATGCCGCCGATTTCATCGAGTACGTCACGGCGTAACACCGCGCATGAACCACAGAAGAAACTGGCATCCCACAGGTCGTTACCGTCCTGCACCAGCCCGTAGAACAGCTCGCCTTCATTTGGCGTGCGGCGCATGCGGCCAAGGTTGCGTTCGAAAGGATCCGGCGAGAAGAAGTGATGCGGCGTCTGCAACATGCTGAGTTTTTTGTCTTTAAAGAACCAGCCGACGGTCAGTTGCAGGAAAGAACGCGTTGGCACGTGGTCGCAGTCAAAAATCGCCACCAGCTGGCTTTTGGCATATTTCAGCGCGTGGTTGATGTTCCCCGCTTTCGCGTGTTCGTGCGTTTCGCGGGCAATATACTGAACCCCGATTTCATGCGCAAAATCAGCGAACTCCTTGCGGTTGCCGTCATCGAGCAGGTAAATGGTGAGTTTGTCGCGCGGCCAGTCCAGCCCGAGTGCGGCATACAGCGTCGGTTTCACCACGCTCAGATCTTCGTTATAAGTCGGGATCATCAGATCCACCGTCGGCCACGTCGATACATCCGCAGGCATCGGCACCGGTTTACGGTTTAGCGGCCAGATGGTCTGGATATAACCGAGCACCAGCACCGTCCAGGAATAGGTTTCCGCACCCAGCAGCAGCAAGCCGCAAATAAGGCTAAGCGGATCATCCCAGTTTAACGTCGAGGTATAACGCCACCATAAATAGCGGCAGGAAATGGTCAACGAGAGAACAATCAGCATCAGCGCGGGGAATCGCCCCGGGATCCGCCGGATAATCATCGCAATGCTCCACAACAGCACCACGAAAACAAACTGCGCGATATAGCCGAAAGGCTGCGAAATACAGAACATCGCCAGCGTAATCGCCACCAGGCTGGTCAGGATAATCAGCACGCGTTTGCCGAGGCGGTTCATTTTACCAATGCGGCGTGTGACGCGAATTTCCAGCGGGTTCTGTTTCACCTGTTTCGGCAGCGATTCCAGCCACAGAATGACTTTCTCACGCAGGCGCTGCGGCCACCGGGTGTAAACGATGCGCTCGCGCAGGCCGTTCGAAGGAATAATCACCAGCAACCACAGGCTCTGAACCAGATAACGCAAAGGATCGGCCAGACGTGGTTTTGACGGTGAAAATTGCGGATACCAGCGGGTGCGCCGGGCTTGCACATTTTGCCAGGAAGGCGATTCAAAACGCAGAAACAGCCAGCATACAGCGATACAAAAGACCATCGTTCCCGAGGCCAGCCGTGAAGCACGACTGGCGCGATACCGCCGGTAGCGGTCTTGTAATTCAGACACCACCGGTGGCACGAGGAACAGGTTGCGCAGGCGGTTCATTTTATCGGACTCCGCGCAAATTCAGCAGGAACCAGTTCGCCAGCGTGTTAATTTCGCGGCTGATTTTACTGTTTCCTTTCCACTCGCCGACCGGTTGTTTGGCCGCCAGAGATTCGGCCATCGCTTCGTCGCGGTGTAAAATAACCGGGATCATGGTCGGCAAAGTTTCCTGCCACAGCAGCAAAATGTCTTGCTGCAACTGGCTGGACGGCACGAACTGATTCACCAGATACCGGCCATTCGCCGGTAAAGCGCGCTGATGAAGACGGATATGAGATTGCGAGTCGGCGTGAAGTAAAACGAGCGTGCTGTCGGCGATGGCCTGTGCAGGCAGCGGATCGGCGGCGGGAGAATCAATCAGGATCCAGTCATAAACGCCGCTGTTTTTGAGCTGCGTGATGGCTTTTTTCCAGTCAAACTCAGGCGCTGCCCCGCTTTGTACACGGTCACTTTCAGGGCCGATATTACCGTAAGGTAAAAAGTCCAGATGCGAGTGATAACGCATGGCGGATTTCTGCCAGGGTTCACCGGCATTAAAGGCTGAACGCCAGCCGCGCGTCTGTGTGAAAGGCATTCCGAAATGCAGACGCAACAAATTTTCCGGTGAAAAGTCTATCACCAGAACCCTTTCATTGAGTTGCGCGAGCCCCCAGGCCAGCGCTGCGGTGACTGACGTCGTCCCCGTGCCGCCACGAAATCCCTGTAACGCAATGACAGACATATTAGTTTTTCTCCGCGCCGTGTTTATCGTATTGCGCCAGTTCAGCCAGTAACGGCCAGCGTGACATTAGTTGCGGAATTTTTTCTTTACGGGCGACATCCACGTAATTTAATTCAGTTAAAGAAAAAAGGTGACTCAGCGCAAAGAAATCATCATCTTTTGACGGCTCGGATTCTTCCGAGTCTACAATATTGGGCCCCACCGTTCCTCCTCCCTGCTTCAATCAAAATGCTGGCGGTCTGGCACGAAAAAATTACCGCTCACATACCGGCATTTTAGTATCAAACATAATTGTGAAGTATTATGATTATTTAATGTAGCAATGATAGAATTTATTATACTCACATTTATCAGTGTGTCCCAAGCAGACTTTTTATCTAAAACGAATACAAGCAGATTAACTATATGGCACTCTCCTTTTCATTGGGCATGAAGCAATACTGGAATGGATTAGCCCAAATGCAGGCCCGGGGGCTTTACTGGGTCAACGCTGACAAACAGGAAGCCGCGTATCACCTGTGCGGACAGGCTCTTGAAGCTCAGCAGGGCGAAACACCTGTCACTGTATTTTTCCCACAGCACAATTTAATTTGCGCTGAAGAAGAAAATAGACTAAATGACGACGACATTCTTCTCTCTCATTTGAAGAAACACCCCAGGCAAACGTTTTATTACCAGTTAGCCGACGGCAAGAAAGCGTTTCTTGGATTGCCAGGCGATATTAATCGTTTGCCTCGTCACCCTGCGTTATTAATGATCTTATTACTTCCTGCCACCTCCTGGCAGATGCTAAATGATAAACAATTCGCCCGCTGGGTGAGTGAAATGCGTACCAGCGCGAATAGTAAAGAAGCAACAATCCTTATTATCTGCTACGGCGCGGGTATTAATGCGGTTAAAACTCAGCTGCATTTATATCATCGCAATATATATGGTCTTGCTGATTTAAAAACCGATACCGTCCCGAATCAGTGGGGCATTTCCTGGTGGCACGACGGATTAGGGGCGGAAGCGAACACGCTCTATCCGCTGACACCACGCCAGACCGGCTGGGAAATTCAGAAAAACGTACCTGCCTCCGTGGCCGAACAGGCCGGTGACGATCAGTGGATGTTGCTGGCGGAGCGGTCGGTGCTGGAAGGCGCACCGGCGCTGTCCGAGCGCTGGTTCCTGTTTGACAGTAATGAAGAGCTGGCAGAAAGAGCCGCACACGCCCGCTCGGCGACGGTCATTTTTGCCCTGAGCGGCAATGATGCCGTAGAAGTGATGGCGCGCCAGATCCACCGTCTGCGTATGCAGCGCGGCACGGGTTTGAAAATAGTGGTACGTGAAATGAATTCTTCCCTGCGCTACGTTGACCAGCGCTTATTACAGGCCTGTGGCGCAAACCTGGTGGTTCCGCACGCCGCGCGTCTTTCCAATTTCCTGACGCTGCTCGACGATCTGCAAAACCTGACGTTTACCCGCCACGTGCAGGATGATATTGAAATCCTGCTCAACAGCCGGTTACCGACGCACCACAAAGGCTATCTGCCGCTGCCGGTTTTTTGCAGCGTTATGAACGATATCTGGAACCATGCTTCACTGGCGACCGAATCACGCGGTTTGCTGATTTCGCTGCGCCCTGCCGCCGGGATCAGCCCGCAGCAGGCGATGTCGCTGTGTTCCCTGCGCCGCGACGGCGATATTCTTACCGTGACCGAACGGCATCTTTATTTGTTCCTGTCGAACTGTCAGGTCAGCGATGTCGAAAACGTTCTGGCCTTCCTGTTTAATCTGCCGGTGAAAGACGTTTTCACCAGCCAGACATTCTGGAGTCAGGAGCTGGATATTCAGACGGAAGTCCGCCGTCTTGCGGCTAAACCGCCGATGGCAAAAGCCGTGACCGGCCCTGAAGCCTATGTGCCACAAAAAGCAGAACCGCTGAAACGCGCGCAGGTCCACCCCCCTGTGCCGGTGACGCTCGCGTTAAACGACACGCCTGTTCAGCAGCAGCCGGAGTAAGCGAAATGGATATCCAGGACATTATTGAGATTTTTATTCTGGCTGCGGTGATTTTTATTCCGCTCGGATACGCCTTGCGCAGCCGCCTTCCCGGCTGGAAAAATCGTCTGGCGACACGTTTTCTTTCACCTCGTTATTTAACCCCGATGACAGTCAGCATGATCAGTAAGAACCGCAAACGTTCCGACGCGCCGACTGTTGTTTCTCCGGTTACAGGGAAATCCAAGACTCCACTATGAACGAACCGAATTCTTCTTCACCGCGTTTGCGGATCTGGCAATCCTGGCGCGGACTTGGCGCCTGGAACTACTATTTCTTACTTAAATTCGTTCTGCTTTCACAGGGTTATCTGAATTTCGACGCGCTGAGCAATCTGGTATTTGCCGCCGTATTATTATTCCCGTTGCCTTCGCTGCGTCTGCACCGCTGGCGCCAGTGGATTGCCCTGCCGTTTGGTCTGGCGCTGTTGTATCACGACACCTGGCTGCCGGGCTGGCGCTCAATTATGAATCAGGGCGCGGACGTCGCCGGTTTCAGCGTGAGCTATCTGCTTGAACTGGCAGACCGCTTTATAAACTGGCAGTGGATTGCCGTCGGCTTTGCGCTGCTGGTGGGTTATTTGTTTATTTCCCAGTGGGTGCGCCTGACCACGTTCACGGTTATCGCGCTGCTGTGGGTGAATCTGAGCGGGATGATTACGCCGTTTTTCGCGCATTCTCCGGCAGCCGTGGTGGCACAAAACACCCCCGCTGCGACCGCTGCCACTCCGGCGCAGGCTGCCGGTGACAACACCGTTAATGGCCCGCCGACCAATGCCAATCTGAGTGCTTATCTCGAGCAGTTCTACCAGAACGAAAGCCGCAAGGCGACGAAGTTCCCGGACGCATTGCCTGCAGATGCCCAGCCTTTCGACCTGCTGGTCATCAATATCTGTTCGCTGGCCTGGTCGGACCTGGACGCCGTGAATCTCTCCAGTTCTCCGCTGTGGTCGCGTTTCGATTTCGTGTTCAGCAATTTCAACTCAGCGACCGCCTACAGCGGCCCGGCGTCGATTCGCCTGCTGCGCGCCAGCTGCGGCCAGACATCACACCACAATCTTTACCAGCCTGCCGGTCAGCAGTGTTATCTGTTTGACGATCTGGCGCGTCTGGGCTTCACCAGTCAGCTGGCGATGGATCACACGGGCGTGTTTGGTAATTACATCGGCAACCTGCGTGACGATGCGGACATGAAAGCCCCGCTGATGTCACAGGCCGGTCTGGGTTATGAACTGACCTCCTTCGACGGTTCACCGATTTTCAACGACGGACAGTTGTTCTCCCGCTGGCTGGAAAATCAGGAAAAAGCAGGCACGGCGCGTACCGCCACCTTCTTCAACCTGATCCCCCTGCACGATGGCAACCGTTACGTGGGCAGCAACAAGGGCGCGGATTATCATAACCGTGCACAGACCCTGCTCAGCCAGCTCAATACCTTTATGGATCAGCTGGAGAAATCCGGACGTAAAGTGATGCTGGTGGTTGTGCCGGAACACGGCGCGGCGCTGGTCGGCGATAAAATGCAGATTTCGGGCCTGCGCGACATCCCGAGCCCGGGGATAACGCATATCCCGGTCGGCGTGAAGTTCTTCGGTATGCAGGCGCAGCACGCCTCATCGCCGATGAAAATCGACGGCCCGAGCAGCTACATGGCGATTTCCGAAATGGTTTCCCGCGCTGTGGATGGCAAAGTCTTCACCAGCCCGACGATGGACTGGAAAACCTTCGCCTCCAACCTGCCGCAGACTCCGCTGGTTTCAGAGAATGAAAACTCGGTGGTGATGGAATATCAGGGGAAAATTTATATCCGGTTAAATGGCGGAAGCTGGGTGCCGTACCCGAGTTGAGGGGGGCACTTGCAGTGAGGGGCCGTAAATTGATCGAGAAAGTTTCGGTTTTTCACTTGCAGTGATCGCTCAGCGGCTCGCGCCGAAACCGACCAGAGAGGGCCAGGACGGCCCCTCTCTGGACTCTCCACGTCTTTTTTACTGCGCGCTATCGCTGGGCCGATGGACCTATTCTGTCATTCCAGCGTGTGGCGCGAAATCTTGCCGCTGCGCGGTGCCTTCCCTACGGGCTTCGAGCCTTGCGGTCTCGAACCCTCGGTCAGCAAAATTTCTGAGCGCGCCATCTCACCATAAAAAATACCGAGTATTTCTTTGGTTTTTGAAAAATAAATGCCAGGGCAAGGTTGCGAACTATGAGCCTCTAGCCGCTTTCAAAACGACGTTGAGCGAGCGGTGAGAAACGGCGAGAGTCTGTTTTCGAGCTGGTTCGAACCCGAGACGAAAGTACCGCGCAGCGGCGGCGTTTGCGGCACTAGCCGGAGTTGCTGGAACATAGCCAGCCAGCGACAGCGCGCAGTGAAAGAGCCCGGGATTCTCAAGGGGCGCGGCGACAGGCGCTCCTTGAGGCCAGTTTGGGTGGCAACCCAAGGTTTTGAACCTGACCTTGAAGCCAGTTTGGGTGGCAACCCAAGGTCTTGACGTTAAATTTGGAACTAAAAAGCGCCCCGATGCCCGCTCAGGCATCATTTACTCCGCAAATAACTGATCGTACACATGTTGTAAATGCCGGCTCATCCGCGCTTTCGCGCCGGCACCGTCTTTCGCCAGAATGGCGTCCAAAATTCCCTGGTGGTCGGCGTTCATTTCACGGGCGAAATCGACTTCGGTGTAATGGCTTTCAAGCCGCATAAACCGGCGGGAACGGCGTTTGTCCCACAGGTATCCCATCATATCGTGCAGGACTTCGTTGCCGGTCATTTCACTGATCATCAGGTGGAAACGGCGGTCGGCTTCGAGAAATGCGTCGTTGTTGGCATTCAGGCCATTTAGCTCATCGGCGATTTCTTTCAGTCTGGCCCGCTGATCGTCCGTGCCGTTCAGCGCGGCCAGTTCGGCGGTCATTGATTCGTAAATCTGCCGCGCCCTGACCAGCGATTGCAGGCTGAACTCTTCTTCCGACGTCATCACCGGCGCGGCAGGGGTGGCCTGCGGGAGCGGGTCATTGACGTAAACGCCGGTGCCTGTGCGGATTTCCACCCAGCCGGTGATCTCGAGCGCAATCAGCGCTTCACGTATTGATGAGCGGCTGACGCCCAGCTGTTTGGCCAGATCGCGTTCTGAAGGAATCATCGCTCCCGGCGCGAACTGGCCGGTATTAATGCAATTAATCAATACATTAGAAATCTGGCGATAGAGCCTTTCGACTTTCAGAGTCGGCAAATCCATTATTTTCTCCATGCAGGTGCTGGATCCCAAATCTGTTATCCCGATCACATTAATGATCGGTTCGATGCTGAATCATATGTCGGTCTGATGGCCTGACCAGCAGACCACCTGACCAGACCGCGCCTTAAGATTGAACTTATCACCGGCCATGCGTCAACTACATTCAGATGTCAGATAACACTTTTAAGGAAAACACATGGAACAGACTTGGCGTTGGTACGGCCCGAATGACCCGGTTTCACTCGATGATGTGCGTCAGGCTGGCGCGACCGGCGTGGTGACCGCGCTGCACCATATCCCGAACGGTGAAGTCTGGCCGGTGGATGAAATCAAAAAACGTCAGACGCAGCTGGAAGCTAAAGGTCTGGTGTGGTCAGTGGTAGAAAGTATTCCGGTGCATGAGGAAATCAAAACCCGCAGCGGAAACGTCGATCAGCACATCGCCAATTATCAGCAATCCATCCGTAACCTGGCGGAATGTGGCATCGACACGGTCTGCTACAACTTCATGCCGGTTCTGGACTGGACGCGTACGGATCTGGGTTATTTACTGCCGGACGGTTCCCGCGCCCTGCGTTTTGACCACATCGCGTTCGCCGCTTTCGAATTGCATCTTCTGAAACGTGAAGGCGCTAAATCCGATTACAGCGCGGAAGAGCAAAAACAGGCTGCGGATTACTTTGCTGCGATGACACAGGCGGAAAAAGACCAGCTGGTGTCCAACATTATTGCTGGTTTACCGGGCGCGGAAGAAGGCTATACGCTGGATCAGTTCCGTGCGCGTCTGGCCACTTACGACGGCATCGATAAAGCCAAACTGCGCGAAAACATGGCGCACTTCCTGCGCAGCATCGTGCCGGTTGCCGAGCAGTGCGGGATCAGTCTGGCGGTTCACCCCGATGATCCTCCGCGCCCTATTCTCGGCCTGCCGCGCATCATCTCCACCATTGAAGATATGCAATGGCTGAAAGAAGCGGTCGACAGCATCCACAACGGTTTCTGTTTCTGTACCGGTTCTTACGGCGTTCGCGAAGACAATGATTTAGTGAAGATGATGACGACCTACGCCGACCGCGTTCACTTCATCCATCTGCGCGCCACCCAGCGCGAAGAGATCCCGGGCAGTTTCCACGAAGCCGATCATTTAGACGGTGATGTGGATATGGTGGCAGTCATCAAAGCCATCCTGACCGAAGAACAAACCCGCCGCAAAGCCGGTAACCTGCGCGCAATCCCGATGCGTCCGGATCACGGGCATCAGATGCTTGATGACCTGCATAAGAAAACGAATCCGGGGTACTCGGCGATTGGTCGCCTGCGGGGATTAGCAGAACTGCGGGGAGTTGAGCGGGCGTTGAAGCAAAGTTTTTTTAGCGAGTAACCGCGCGGTGAGACGCTGATAGCTGATCGAGAAAGTTTCGGTTTTTCAATTGCAGTGAAGGTGCTCATAGCGGATCGAGAAAATTTCGGTTTCTCAATTGCAGTGATCGCTTAACACGCTGTTCCTAAACCGACAAAAGAGGGGCAAGACGGCCCCTCTTTTGAATCTCCACGTCTTTTTTACTGCGCGCTATCGCTGGCTGGCTATGTTTCAGGAGCTCCGGCTAGTGCCGCAAAATCCCGCCGCTGCGCGGTTCCCTCCCGTCGGCTTACAAACCGCGCGAAAAGATTCGCGGTTTTTCACCTCTCCATACGGCGCGATTTTTGAAAGCGGCCAAAGGCTATGTAATTCGGAAGAATGATGTAGGGTGGTTTTGATTTTGAATTTAAAAAGCCTCCGGCCGCTTTCAGAAAGCTTGCTGAGTGAGTGTTTCGAGACCGTGGGCTCGAAGACCGAAATGAAGGAACCGCGCAGCGGCAAGTTTTCGCGGCAATTGCTGTGGCTGCTGAAACATAGCCAGCCAGCGATAGCGCATGTTGAAAAAAGCGAGGAGGGATGCAAGGGAGGAAAAGCACTTTCCTCCCTTGCTCGGTTTCGGCACCAGCCGCTGAGCGATCACCGCAGTTGAGAAACCGAAACTTTCTCAGTCAGAGAATTCAGCCCCTCACTGCAAGTGAAAAGCCGCCAGTTGCAGCGGCCTCTGCAAATCAGAAATGATATGAAACCTGATTCTCCTGCTCCGGCCACGGCTGCGATTTGTACGGTTTGGCCGGGTAATTAATCTCCACGCTGCGGCGGCGGAAATCACTCGGGCTCACCCCTACCCGCTTGCGGAAAACACGCGAGAAATACAACTGATCGTCGTAACCCACCACGCGGCCAATGGTCGCAATCGATTCCTGGGTGGTTTGTAACAGCAGCTTGGCGCGGATCACACGCTGATCTTCACGCCAGCGCAGGATGTTGATCCCGACCTGTTCGCGGAATAAATGCGCAAGACGCGATGGCGACAGGCAAACGTGGCGTGCGACTTCATCGATACGCAGCTCACCGGCCAGATTACCGGTAATAAACTGGCAGGCTTCAATGACACGCGGATCCATAATTTTTTGCGGGCTCTGCGGATCTTCTTCCATTGCACGCAGCAACAGGCGTTCCAGCAGGTTCATCCCTAACTCTTCGCAGAAACGCCGGCCCGATTTTTGGGTCTGCTCGATATTGGCAAACAGCCGGTCGAATTCCAGCAGCAAGGTGTTATTTGGCAGGGAAAGACGCCCGACGTCGCGGGTTTTAGTGTGCCATTCCAGCCAGTCAGCCCAGTAGGCGCGCGGGCGGAAATACACCCAGCGGTGATACCACGAATCGGCATTGGCCGAGCGGCTGTATAAATGGCGCGCTTTCGGCGGGAACAGCAAAAGGTCGCCGGGATTGCAGTAAAACGTATCTTCACCGTCAAAGACTTTACCCTGCCCTTTGACCGTCAGATTAAGAATGTAGCCTTTCATGCCGCCCGGGCGGTCAATCGCGAAATCCAGCGGCCCGTCAGCAAGGATCGGTGTCATACCGGCGACCAGATAGGCATTGAAACTGTAACCCGGCAACAGCGGGTTTTGCTGCTGATCCTGAATCATACGGTGATACATCGAACCTCCTGAACAACTCGTGGCTATGGACTTTTCATCTATTCTAACGGCGGGTGAAAACGCTGCCAGTAAACGTTGCTAATTTGTGAACAACCACGCGCTTTTGCGGCATTTAACGGAAAAAACCGCTAAATGCCGCAGGGACAATGCATGGAAGCGTTATCACAAAATGGCGTTAAACCGTCTTTTTCGCTTTTTGTTTGTAACGGTCGAAGATAACCGCCGCCAGCAGGATCAGACCACGTACCACGTACTGAGAGAACGGAGAAATGTTCAGCAGATTCATCGCATTTTCCACGGTGCCCAGAATCAGGATGCCGGAAACCACGTAGGAGATTTTGCCGATCCCGCCTTTGAGCGAAACGCCACCCAGCACGCAGGCGGAGATGACGATCAGCTCAAAGCCCAGAGAGGTCATGGGCTGGCCGCTGGTCATTCGCGACGCCAGAATGATCCCCGCCGCCGCCGACACCAGCCCGGAAAGCACAAAGATGATGATTTTAGTACGAACAACCGGCACCCCTGCCAGCCGCGCCGCATCTTCATTACCGCCAATCGCCAGCGTGTTACGCCCGAAGGTGGTTTTGTTCAACAGCAGGCCGAAGATAATCAGGCAACCGACAGTCAGCCAGATCGGCGCAGGCAGCCCGAACCAGTTGGCATAGCCGAGCGCGAAGAAACGTTCGTCTTCGATACCGACCGCTTTACCGTCAGAAATGATGTACGCCAGACCGCGCACAATCTGCATGGTGGCAAGTGTGGTGATCAGCGCATTGATTTTCAGGCGGGCGATAACAAAACCGTTGAGCAGCCCGGTCAGCATCCCGAGCAGCAAACCGGCGGCGACGCCAATCCACAGGCTTTCGGTCATGTTAATAACCACCGCAGTGGTAACACCGGCGCAGGCAATCACCGAGGCGACGGACAGGTCGAAATCACCGGACGCCAGACAGAACAGCATCCCGCAGGCCACCATGCCCGACATGGAAATCGCCAGCCCCAGGCCTTTCATGTTGATGAAAGAGCTGAAGTTCGGCACGAAAACAGAACATGCGATAAACAGCACGGCGAAGACCACCAGCATGCCGTAACTGTCCCAGATACGCATCAGCCCTTGCCCGCTGCGTGACGCAGCAGAAGGTTGATCCGGTTTGGCTGAATTGGTTGTCATACTCGACATAATATTTTTGCTCCTCAGTCAGGCAGCGTCAGGGGCAGAGTCAAGATCTGGCGTTCGCAGCATGGCGAGCCCCAGCGCTTTTTCTTCAGTAGCGTCGTCGTGCAACAGTTCGCCGGAGATGGCGCCTTCGCGCATCACCACAATTCTGTCGGCCAGACCCAGCACTTCCGGTAAATCACTGGACGCAAACAGCACGGCAATGCCCTGTTTCGCCAGTGAGTAAATCACGTTGTAGATTTCATGCTTGGCGCCGACGTCAATACCGCGCGTCGGTTCGTCGAGCAAAATGACCTTCATTTCTTCCGACAGCCAGCGGCCAAGAATGGCTTTCTGCTGGTTGCCGCCGGACAGATTCATGATCAGCTGCTGGTCGCTCGGGGTTTTGATGTTCAGCGCTTCGATGTGCTTGCGCGCATTTTTAGCTTCCCAGGCGTTGTTGATCAGGCACCCCGCTTTCACCGTTTTGCGGCGGGCGCTGATGTTGATGTTGTCGCGCACCGAATGCACAGGAATGATGCCGTCGGCCTTGCGGTCTTCCGGGCACAGCATGATGCCGAGGCGGATGGCGTCAGCCGGTTTGCGGATATTCAGCGCTTCGCCGTCCAGCCTGACGGTGCCGCCGGTAATGCGCGTGCCGCCGAACAGGCCTTTCATCAGCTCGCTGCGCCCGGCGCCGACCAGCCCGAAAAGACCGACAATTTCCCCCTGACGCACGGTCAGGCTGACCGGCGTTCTCACGCCCGGTGCTTTGACGTCGTCCAGTTCCAGACGGATTTCGCCGTGCGGACGCGGCGCGTAACCGTAGATATCATCCAGATTGCGGCCAACCATCGCCTGCACCAGCTTGCTGTTATCGACCTGCGTCATGTCGTCGAAGGTCCGCACGTAACGGCCATCTTTGAAAACAGTGACAGCGTCACTTAATGCAAAAATTTCTTCCATACGGTGTGAGACATACAAAATGACGCGCCCTTCGGCACGTAACTCGCGGATAACGCGGAACAATTGCTCAATTTCACGGGCAGACAGCGAGCTGGTCGGTTCGTCAAAAGCTATGATTTTGGCGTTACGCGCCAGCGCTTTTGCAATTTCTACCATCTGCCACTGGCCGATGGAGAGATATTTCAGCGGCGTGTCCGGGTCGATATCCAGCCCGAGATGTTCCAGCTGTATTTTGGTTTCATAGCGCAGCAATTTACGGTTCACGAACCCGTGTTTACTCGGCAACTGCCCGAGATAAATGTTTTCTGCCACCGTCATTTCCGGCACCAGATGCAGTTCCTGATAAATGATCGCCACACCGGCATCGAGCGCATCGGTAGTGTTGTTAAATGCCACCGGCTGGCCTTTGATGTGAATATTGCCCTGCGACGGCTGATAGTTTCCGCTGAGGATTTTCAGCAGCGTGGATTTACCCGCGCCGTTCTCGCCCATCAGCGCATGAATTTGTCCGGCGTAACAATTGAATGAAATACCGTCCAGCGCTTTCACGCCCGGAAAAGTTTTGCCAATGTCATGGAATTCCAGATACGGCCTGGCCGCATCAAACTCCGTCAGTGACGGTGTCAGCAAAGGCGTCTTATTTGAAGATTGCTGAGTCATAGTGGCTACCTGGAAAAAAGGTGAAGGATTTCAAACCGATTACTGCACCACTGAAAACAGTCACACTTCTTAACCGTCGTCCGTGGTGCAGTAACTCAATTCAGATCAGGCAAAAGTTACATCAGGCCTTTCTTCTTCAGTTCTTCTTTGAAGTTGTCGCGGGTAATCAGCACAACGTCGGTCACTTCGGTGAATTTCGGCGGTTCAACACCTTTGGTCACCCACTCATTCAGCATCTGGATACTTTTGTAACCGTGGATATCCGGGCTTGGTAACAGGGAACCGTAGAAACCGGTTTGCGCGCTTTTTGACAACTCATTCACCGCGTCCACACCGTTGATGCCGATGCCGATCACGTTCGCTGCTTTAAAGCCCTGACCTTCTGTTGCACGCACGCCACCCAGAACGGTGTTGTCGTTCATGCCGATAATCAGCCAGTTTTTCACTTTAGGATGTTGCACCAGCAGGGAGTTACCGGCATCCAGTGCGCCCGGAATGTCGTTGGATTTCGTCGGCACTTTATAGATTTGTTTGTCCGGGAAACCGGCGGCTTTCAGCGCGTCCATTGAACCGGAAGTGCGGCGGCGTGCGGTGTCCAGCTCATCAGCGGTGATAGCCATGACGCCGGTATCTGCGACTTTCCAGCCACGTTTTTGCATTTCTTTATACAGTTCCTGGCCCTGACGTTCGCCGATTTTGGTCGCGGCCATCATCACCAATGGCACTTCTTCCATCGGTTTGCCTTTGGCATTCACAAACTGGTCATCGACCTGGATCACTTTCATGTCATAGCTGCGGGCTTTGGCCATGATGGCCGGGCCAAGACGCGGGTCTGGTGTACAGATAACAAAGCCTTTCGCGCCGTTTGCCGCGAGGCTGTCAATGGCATTCAGCGTTTTTTCGCCATCCGGCACGGCAATTTTGATGACCTCAAAGTTCAGGTCTTTACCGGCTTTATCAGCGAACCGCCATTCAGTCTGGAACCACGGTTCTTCCGGCTGTTTAACCAGGAAACCCAGCTTCGGATTTTCGGCTGCCATAGCTGAATGTGACATAACGGCAGCTAAACCAACCGCCGCTAACGCCTTAGTGAATTTATGCATGATGTTCTCCGACTTTTATTGTTGTTTTTCACGATTCCGGCATTAATCCGGGTGGCCGTCCGCAATCATGAAAACGTTATCATTGGCGTAAGGAAACAAAATCAGAGCGCGGCGAAGTCCGGTATATAGCGGATTTGCGTCACGCTCTGTTGTAAGACGCAGTAAGTTTTAGCGGTAATTTTGCAGCGGAATGTAGAGCGCTATCACACGGCGGGAAAACAGCAGGTTTGTACATAGATATAGCGATTTTAGCCAAACACTAACATTTGACCAACCTCACAGAAACATCATGGGGAGCAGATTTGTGCATACTTCCAGCTAACGCCTCCTCACTCACTTTTTGCCATCCTCCTACTGTTAGAGCAATTCGATTCGCCGCCGTAATGACTACGGCAAACCTGAAGGAGTGAGAAAGAATGACGCAAGGTGCGATTGCTCTTGGTCTTGATTTTGGCAGCGATTCCGTCCGCGCACTGGCTGTTGATTGTCAGACCGGTGCCGAGATGGAAACCGACGTGGTTTACTACCCGCGCTGGAATGAGGGCCGTTACTGTGACGCGGCAATAAATCAGTTCCGCCACCATCCCCTTGATTATATTGAAGCGATGGAACAGGCGATTAA
This sequence comes from Rahnella sp. PD12R, assembly GCF_019200965.1. Taxonomy (NCBI): domain Bacteria; kingdom Pseudomonadati; phylum Pseudomonadota; class Gammaproteobacteria; order Enterobacterales; family Yersiniaceae; genus Rahnella; species Rahnella sp. PD12R. Next base: position 229,200 of record NZ_JAHTMS010000008.1, read on the forward strand.
AAACGTCGTACAACGTCTTGGCCATGAACGCGCATCACGCGTGGTCGGTATCGGCGTGGATTCCACCGGCTCCACACCCGCACCGGTCGATAAAGACGGCAACATTCTGGCACTGAATCCTGAGTTCGCCGAAAACCCGAACGCCATGTTCGTGTTATGGAAAGACCACACGGCCATAGAAGAAGCCGAAGAGATCAACCGTCTGTGCCGCAGCGGTGATTTCCCCGACTATTCCCGCTATATCGGCGGCGTTTACTCCTCCGAATGGTTCTGGGCCAAAATTCTCCATGTTTCCCGCGCCGACAAATCTGTCACCAAAGCCGCCGCCTCCTGGGTGGAATTATGCGACTGGGTGCCCGCCCTGCTTTCCGGCACCACCGCGCCGGACAAAGTCGTACGTGGCCGTTGCAGCGCCGGGCACAAAATGCTCTGGCATCCGTCATGGGGCGGCCTGCCGCCAAAAGATTTCTTCGCCGCGCTCGACCCGCTATTAGTGGAAAACCTGCCGTATCCACTGTTTACCGAAACCGTCACCGCCGAACAGGCCGTAGGCACACTGACCCCGGAATGGGCGCAGCGCCTCGGTTTACCGGCGAGCGTTGTGCTTTCCGGCGGTGCGTTTGACTGCCACATGGGCGCGGTCGGTGCCGGTGCGCAGCCTTACACGCTGGTCAAAGTGATCGGCACCTCCACCTGCGACATCCTGATTGCCGATAAAGAACGCGTTAACGACCGCGCCATCGCCGGGATTTGTGGTCAGGTTGAAGGCAGCGTGGTGCCGGAGATGATCGGCATGGAGGCCGGACAATCCGCGTTTGGCGATATGTACGCGTGGTTCAGCCGCCTGCTGAGCTGGCCGCTGATTCAGGCCGCTAAGGCGCATCCGGAACTGAAAGAACAACTCACCGCCTTGCAAAAAAATCTGCTGCCCGACCTGACCGCCGCGTGGGCCGCCAATCCGAAGCTGGATCACCTGCCGCTGGTGCTCGACTGGTTTAACGGACGCCGGACACCGTTTGCCAATCAGCGTCTGAAAGGTGTCATTACTGACATCAATCTCGGCACCGAAGCGCCGGAACTGTTCGGCGGTTTCATTGCAGCCACCGCTTTTGGTGCGCGCGCGATTATGGAGTGTTTCGAACAACAGGATATTCCGGTTGAAAACGTTCTCACGCTCGGCGGTATTGCCCGTAAATCGCCGGTCATCATGCAGGTTTGCGCCGACGCCATGAACCGTCCGTTGCAGATTGTTGCCTCCGATCAGTGCTGCGCGCTGGGTGCCGCCATCTTTGCTGCCGTCGCCGCAGGAGAATTCAAAGACGTCCCTGCCGCGCAGGAAAAAATGGCGTGCAGCATCGAGCGCACGTTGCTGCCAGATCCGCAGCGCGTCGAACAATACCAGCGCCTGTACGAACGTTATCAGCAATGGTGTGCGACCACTGAACCGCTGTTTGCAGCGAAGACAGCACACTGACTACTTTTTCAAAAACAGCTTTTTCAAACATCTGAAATTCAGGAGTGATTAATGGACGCGTTTAAACATCTCGAAGTGTGGTTCGCTATTGGCAGTCAGCATCTGTACGGGCCGGAAACGTTACGTCAGGTAAAAGAGAACGCCGAGAAGGTGGTCAATGGCCTGAACGCAGAAGCCGGATTACCGGTCAAACTGGTGCTCAAACCGCTGGTCACCACGCCGGACGAAATCACCGCGCTGTGCCGCGAAGCCAACTATGCGAATTCCTGCGTCGGCCTGATTACCTGGCTGCACACCTTCTCTCCGGCCAAAATGTGGATTGCCGGTCTGAGCATCCTGCATAAACCGCTGTTGCAGTTCCATACACAATTCAACGCCGAAATTCCGTGGGATTCCATGGACATGGACTTTATGAACCTGAACCAGACCGCGCACGGCGGCCGCGAATTCGGTTTCATCGGCGCGCGTATGCGTCAGCAACATTCCGTGGTCGCCGGTCACTGGCAGGATGGCGAATCGCACCGCCGCATTGCCCAGTGGATGCGCGTTGCCGCGGCGAAAAATGAAAGCCAGCATCTGAAAGTCGCCCGTTTCGGCGATAACATGCGTGAAGTGGCGGTGACCGAAGGCGATAAAGTGGCCGCGCAAATTCAGTTCGGCTACAGCATCAGTGCCTATGGTATTGGCGATCTGGTCAGCGTCATCAACGAAGTGAGCAAAGGCGATATCGATACGCTGGTGGAAGAATATGAATCCACTTACCGCCTGACGGATGCCGTGAAACTCAACGGCGAACGTCGCGAAAACCTGCTGGACGCGGCAAAAATCGAACTGGGGATGACCCGTTTCCTGGAACAGGGGAAATTCGGCGCATTCACCACCAACTTTGAAGATCTGCACGGCATGAAACAACTGCCGGGGCTGGCGGTACAGCGTCTGATGCAAAAAGGCTATGGCTTTGGCGGCGAAGGCGACTGGAAAACCGCGGCCCTGCTGCGCATCATGAAAGTGATGGCCAGCGGCCTGAAAGGCGGCACGTCGTTCATGGAGGATTACACCTACAACTTCAAACCGGGCAACGATCTGGTGGTCGGTTCGCACATGCTGGAAGTGTGCCCGTCGATTGCCAAAGAAGAAAAACCCCTGCTGGATGCGCAATATCTGGGCATAGGCGGCAAAGCGGATCCGGCGCGTCTGATTTTCTCCACCCCGGCAGGCCCGGCGGTCAACGCCAGCGTCATCGACATGGGTGACCGTTTCCGTCTGCTGGTCAATCAGGTGGATACCATCGAGCAACCCCATCCGCTGCCAAAACTGCCGGTTGCCCGTGCAATCTGGAAAGCCCAGCCTTCACTGGCAACGGCGGCAGAAGCCTGGATCCTCGGCGGCGGCGCGCACCACACGGTGTTCTCTCAGGCGCTGGATATCGATGCACTGCGGTTGTATGCAGAGCTGTCCGGGATTGAGTTGCTGGTGATTGATAACGACACGACGCTGGCGGACTTCAAGAATCAGATCCGGTGGAATGAAGTTTATTACAAGCTCTGTAGCCGCTAAGGGGCTGTTTTAAGGAATTAAATCCGTGAAAATTTCGGTTTTTCACGGGCGGTGACAACTTAACTCGCAGCGCCGAAACCGACAAAGAGGGAGGAAAGCGCCTCCCTCTTTGATCTCCCACGCTTTTTAACTGCGCGCTACCGCTCGCTGGCCATGTTTCAGCAATGTCTGCTAGTGCCGCAAAATCCCGCCGCTGCGCGGTGCCTTCCAGTCGGATTACAAACCGCGCGAAAAGAGTCGCGGTTTTCCACCTCTCCTTCCAGCGTGATTTTTGAAAGCGGCTAATGGCTATGTAATTCGAAAGATTAATGCTGGCTGGTTTTTTTGAAATTAAAAAGCCTCCGGCCGCTTTCAGAAAGCTTGCCGAGCGAAGTGTTTCGAGACCTATGGCTCGAAACCGAGTAAGGGAACCGCGCAGCGGCAAGTTTTCGCGGCAATAGCTGTGGCTGCTGAAACTTAGCCAGCAAGCGACAGCGCGTGTTGTAAAAAGACGAGGAGAGTCCAGAGAGGGGCCGTCCTGGCTCTCTCTGGTCGGTTTCGGCGCGAGCCGCTGAGCGGTCACCGCCCGTGAAAAACCGAAACTTTCTCAATCTGCTATCAGCGATCCACTGCAAGTGAAAAACCAAAACTCCGTTAAGCCGCCCGCCAAGGCAATTTGCAGCACCTTTCTAAAAGGTGTCACACCCCGGTCACATTCCCCCTTTACCCTCACCTCCACTAATAAGTCCCAAAGAGGATAGTACAACCATGATCATTCCAGCTAAATCCAGCGGGAATGCGCCGTCGCGCACCTGTCCTGCTATCGCTATCCATCAGGTTTCCCATTTATTCGGGAGCAACCCGGTACTCAATCACGTCAATCTGACGGTGCCCAAAGGCACGATCCTCGCATTGCTGGGGCCTTCGGGCTGCGGCAAAAGCACGTTGCTGAAAATGCTCGCCGGGCTGCTCAATCCGGCATCCGGGGAGATCCGCTTCGACGGCGAAATCGTCGCCAGTGGCTCGTTCAGTCTGCCGCCGGAAAAACGCAATCTCGGCATGGCCTTTCAGGATTACGCGCTGTGGCCGCACATGAGCGTCCGGCAAAACGTCGCGTTTCCGCTGCAAATGCGTGGCATCAAAGGCCAGGCGCAGGAAGAAAAAGTGATGACGGCGCTGGAACGCGTCGGGCTCGCGGATTTCGTCTCGCGCCGCCCTTCTGAGCTTTCCGGCGGGCAGCAACAGCGCGTTGCACTTGCCCGCGCCATCGTCGCCGAACCCCGCATCCTGCTGTTTGACGAACCCCTGTCGAATCTCGACCGCGATTTACGCGAAAGCCTGTGCGAAGAAATGGCGGTGTTGTTGCGCCAGCTCGGCACCACGGCGGTTTACGTCACGCACGATCAGCACGAAGCCCACGCGCTCGCCCATCGTATTGCCCGTATGGACAAGGGCGCGATCGCCAGTATTGACACGATTGATCCTTCCGTAATTTCACCTTTTGTTGCTTAACCTCTGATGGGATAAAAATGATGAACTGCACACTCAGCACTTTTCGTAAGAACCACACAACGTTTTCCCGTACTAAAACAGGCGTAATGACCGCAATGACTCTTTCTCTCGCAATGGCAGCTGGCAGCGCACAGGCGCTGACGCTCTACACCGCCGGGCCGGGTTCTCTGGCAAAAAAACTGGCAGCAGGTTATGAAAAACAAACCGGCGTGAAAGTGGATGTTTTCCAGGCCACCACCGGCAAAGTGATGGCCCGTCTGGACGCCGAGCAGGCCAATCCGCGCGCAGACGTTCTGATCTCCGCATCCTGGGATACCGCAACCGATCTCGAAAAACGCGGCTGGCTGCTGGAATATCAAAGCCCGAACGCAGAGCAGGTTCCGGCGCAATTTAAAACGCCTTATTACGTCGCACAGGGGATTTCCGCGCTGGGCATCGTGTGGAACACCAAAAGTGGTACCACTGAGCCAAAAGACTGGGGCGATTTAGCCAAACCGGAATTTAAAGACAAAGTGACCACGCCTGATCCGTCGCTTTCCGGTGCGTCGCTGGATTTGCTGATCGGGTTACAAAATGCCCACGCGCAGCAGGCGTGGAAACTGTTTGAAGATCTGAAAGCCAACGGCATGATTATCGCCGGACCCAACGCACAGGCGCTGACGCCGGTATTGCAGGGCGCGAAAGCCGCCGTATTTGGCGCGGTGGATTACGTCTCTTACGCCAGTGTGCAGGACGGCGAATCCGTCAAAGTCATTTTCCCGAGCAGCGGCACCGTGATCGCCCCGCGCCCGATGATGATCCTCAAATCCAGCCAGCAGCAAAAAGAAGCCAAAGCGTTTATCGATTACGCGCTTTCGCCTGAAGGCCAGAAACTGGTAGCCGATGCGTGGCTGATGCCCGCGCGCACCGATATCGACGCCAAACGTCCGTTGTTTAAATCGCTGAAACTGTTGCCGGAAGCCTCCCAGGCCTCGGCGTCGCGCAAAGAAGTGCTCGAACGTTTCGCAAAACTGTTCGGTCAGCAGTAAGTCAGTCACGGGCTGCGAAGGTAGCCCGTTTCCCCTCACCGAACAACGACGAAAAAACCCATGAACAGAAATGCTTTTTTGCCCGGCGTAACGGGCATTGCGTTGTTATTGCTGGTCGCCGTGCCGGTCAGCTTTGTGATTTTACAGGCGGTTTTCCCGCATCTCGATACCGGTGCTTATTCCGCACCGTTCAGCGCATTTACCCGCGTCTTCGCCGAACCTCAGCTGCGTGAACTGTTTTCCACCACGATCAAAGTCGGGCTGGGCGTCGCACTTTGCAGCGGATTAATCGGTATTCCGCTCGGCGCGCTGCGTGGCCTGTTTGCCCTGCCGGGTGCGGCGTTATGGGATGTTCTGTTTCTGGTGCCCTTTTTGCTGCCGCCATATATTGCCGCCCTGTCGTGGATGCTGGCGTTGCAAACCCACGGTTATGTGCAACAACTGGTGCCGTGGCTGCATCTCAACGATTTCCTGTTTTCCATACCGGGCATGGTTTTGGTCATGACGCTGAACGTTTTTCCGGTGGTGTATTTCGCGGTGTCGCGCAGCATGGCCGCCAGCGGCAGCCGTCTGGCAGACGTGGCACGTATTCACGGCGCAGGCCCGTGGCGCGCCTTTTCCCGCGTGACATTACCCATGGCACTGCCCGCCATGGCATCAAGTTTGCTGCTGGCGTTTACGTTATCCATCGAAGAATACGGCGTGCCGGGCGCGCTCGGTTCGCGCAGCGGCGTGATGCTGCTGACCACCGGCATCGAAGCGCGCCTTGCCGACTGGCCGATTGATTTACCCGGCGCGGCGGTGCTTTCACTGATGCTGGTGGCGATCGCGCTGTGCGCTTACAGCGTTCAGCGCGCGGTGGTGGCGGGCAAAAATGTGGAAAGCATGACCGGCAAACCCGCCGATATCACGCAAAAACGGCTGAAAGGCTGGACGATCCCGGTGCTGGCATTATTCACGCTGGTGACGGTGATTGCCGTGGCGCTGCCGATTTTATCCACGCTGGCCACGGCGTTTTCCGGCACGCTTTCCGGCGGACTTTCGCTGTCGAATCTGACATTACGTCACTTCGGCGCGCTGTTTGCCGCACACGGCGACGCGATCAGCGCCCTGTCGACCAGCCTCAGTCTGGCGCTCGGCACAGCATTAATCGCGGGCGCGACGGGCTTTCTGGCGTCGTGGCTGGTGGTGGTCAGGAAGATCCGCGGTTCAGCGCTGATTGACGGATTGTCTTTGTTACCGGCGGCGCTGCCGGGGATCGTGGTCGGCGTCGGGCTGATTCTGGCGTGGAACCGCAGTTTCTGGCCGGTTACGCCTTACAACACCTGGGCGATTTTGCTGCTCGCCTATTGTTGCCTGCTGCTGCCTTATCCGGTGCGTTACGTCAGCGCGGCGTTAAAGCAGATCGGCGGAAATCTGGATGCGGCGGCGCGGGTGCATGGTGCGACGGCGGCACAAACGCTGCGGCTGATCCTGCTGCCGCTGGTCTTTCCCAGCCTGCTGGCGTCGATGATGATGGTGTTTGCCGTCGCCTCTCGCGAACTGGTGACGTCGCTGCTGCTTTCACCGGCGGGCGTGCAGACCGTTTCGGTCTATGTGTGGCGGCAGTTTGAACAGGGATCAGTAGGAGATGGCATGGCGATGGCGTCGGTTGCGGTGTTACTGAGCCTGACGCTGATGCTGGCAGCCGTCAGGCTTCAACGAAAACCGCTGGCTTAGCTCTCCCGCTGTGGTTCGGTGTGCGGGCGGTCGCCTGCCGGAATTAACAGACCGGCGGCCACCGCCAGTACGGAAATAATCGCGGAAACCATAAAGACCCAGTGCAGGGACGCCGCCACGCTTTCGGTCAGCGCAGCAAGATGATGGCTTTCCATCGCATTGCGCGTGGCTTTTTCCATCAGTTGCTGAACCGGATCGTTCACCTGAGGCAGGCGATATTGCAGATTGAGATTCAGCGTTGCGCCCAGCACGGCGGTGCCGATTGCCGAGCCTAACATGCGGGTAAACAAGGTGGATGCCGTCGCAATCCCGCGGATTGCCGGTTCCGCATTATTCTGCACCGACACAATAAACGTGGTGTTCGCTAACCCCATTCCCGCTCCGATTGAAAACGCCGCCAGACGCGCCATCCACAGCCCGGAATCCGGCGAGAGAAACAGTAGCGCCACACTTCCGCCCAGCAGTAAAACGCCGCCCAGGACCGCTGTCGCGCGGTAAGACGTCGCCTGCATCAGACGGCTGCTGAGCATGCTCGCCAGCGGCCAGCCGATGGACATCAGCGCCAGCGTGGTGCCCGCCTCCAGCGGCGTGCCGCCGAGAACGCCCTGCACGTAGGTCGGCAGAAACGCGCTGATCCCCATCATCGTCGCGCCGATAATCAGGCCGCCAATGTTACCGGCAATAATCACTTTGCTTTCCCACAGCGCCAGCGGGAACAGCGGCTCAGGCGTTTTGCGCTCCTGACGGATCAGCAAATATCCGCTGACTACCGCCAGAACAATCAGCGCCAGCGCCCAGTAGCCCAGCACTTCGGCCTGAAGCAATGCCAGAAGTAACGCCGCAACGGAAAGCGTCAGATAACCGGTTCCGGCCAGATCCAGTTTATGTTGTTTACGCTGCCCGTCCGGCGGCAGGTATTTGACCAGAATCGCCATCGCCACCAGACCAATCGGCACATTGACCCAAAACACCACCGCCCACGGGAAATGCGAAACAATAAACGCCCCCATCAGCGGGCCGACAATCGCCGAAACACCCCACACGCTGGACAAATAGCCCTGCGCTTTTGCGCGTTCCTGCGGGCCATAAACATTGGCAATCAGCGTGGTCGCAATCGGCGTAATCGCCCCCGCTCCCAGCCCCTGCAAGGCACGGAAGGCAATCATCCAGGCCAGCGAGGGCGCGAATCCGCACAACACGGAGCCGATGAGAAACAGCGTCGTCCCGATGAAAAACATCTTCCGGCAACCGTACAAATCTGCCAGCCGGCCGTAGATTGGCACGGTAATCGCCTGCGTCAGCAGATAGACGGCAAAAACCCAGCCGAGCAGCGAGAAACCGCCGAGATCACCGATGATGGTCGGCATCGCGGTCGCCACAATCGTGACTTCCACGGCCGCCATAAACATCGATAACATGCAGGCAGTGAGAATTAAGGGGCGGTGCGATGATTTTACAACGGGAGTCGTGACGGCCATGTTCTCTGTTTTCGTTAGATTATGCGCTCAGGCAGATAGGCAAACTATACACAAACTATAGACAAAAAAGCGGCTCAGAGTTTGGCACTCTGAGCCACTTTGTTTTGATTGCTGCGTGACAACGTCACCGGTCAGGCTTTGGTTAACGTTTTCAGCTTCAGGCTGGACAGGTCAATAAATTTGGCCATATCGCGGCTTTCTGCGCGAGGTAAATAAGGAATTTCCCCCAACAGTGGCGCGGAAATATTGGCACTGATCGCGTCAATAGTTTCCTGATAGTGGGCAAGACACGGGTTAATTCGGTTTGCGACCCAACCCAGCAACGGTAATCCATCGGCGATAATCGCCTGCGCCGTTAATAGCGCGTGGCTGACACAGCCTTCCTGAATACCGACCACTAATACCACCGGCATATTTTGCTGGCGAACCCAGTCTGAATATAAAAGATGCGGAGTAATCAATGTTCTCCAGCCATCGCACCCTTCTACGACCACTGAATCTGCCTCTTCACGCATGAAGTTGAGGCCACTGGTCATTATTTCAAAAATATTCTCAGGAACCTGGCTGGCATAAATATCTTCGTCAGCTAAGGCCAGAGGGGTTATTTTATTAAAAGGATAAGCAATAGAAGATGACTGCTGGAGAGTTACCGCATCTTTATTTCGAACCCCGTCGGCCAGCTCCTGGCTGCCAGTTGCAATAGGTTTATAGCCTAAAACGCAGCGGTCCTGCGCGGCTAAGGCCTGAAGCAAGGCACGTGTGACAATGGTTTTACCTACACGGGCGTCCGTACCCGTGACGAAAAAGTGCGTTAACATGAAATTCAGGCTCCGGGATCTCTCCGTCTTATTGAAAGATAGCCTCCGGTAAGAAAAAGCCGCCAGAGACAAAGTAACAGCTGAAAGTCTAGGCGATGAGAGATGAGAGCGGTTTGCGTTAGCGCAATGTTTTGTTGACTGGACTGTAAGGAATACGCATAAGGTTATAAGTATTTATTTAATGACATAACCTGAAGGAATATAAGTAATTAAAGTAATCAGCGAACAGAGCACATCCCGTGAGCGTCAGATTTATGGCATTGCTTGCTGATACAGATCAATAAACGCCGCCACACCGAAAAATATAGCCCGCTAAGTATATTATCCCTGTAATAATTTAATCAGTAAGGAACCGCTATAAAGCGCATCCTTAACTAATGCCGCACCGGGCATCGTTCCCTGATTATAAAATTGCGTGGATTCCAGTTTGATATTTTCGCTATATGCAGGAAGTGATTGCTGCTGAATACAGGACATTATCGCGGGATGAAGAATATCCTGAGATAAATTAAGCGGTGAGCCGATCAGCACTTTTTCCGGATTAAACAGATTCACCATAATCGCCAGAATACGCCCGACGCTCTGCCCCACGCTGATAATCACATCACGCGCCAGCTGATCGCCCCGGTTCGCGGCGTCACATACCGCTTCGATCGTCAGCGAAACGCCGTGCAGCAAACTGGCAGGCACCGGCACCGTGAGGCGCTGACGCACTAAATCCAAAATACTGTCGGTACTGGCAACAGTTTCCAGACAACCGTGATTGCCGCAATAACAACGCTTCCCGTACGGATCAACCTGCGTATGCCCTATTTCGGCCACGCTGCTGCTGCCTGCGTGCAAAACGCGCCCGCTGGTAATCACCCCAGCGCCGACATTGTGGTCAATCACAATCTGCACCACATTTTTGCAACCGCGCGACGCGCCGTACAACGATTCCGCCAGCGTCCACGCGCCGATATCGTGCTGGACGTACACCGGCAGGCCCGTATGTTCCGAAAGCGTATCACCCAGCGGCATATCGAAAACGTCATGATAAAACGGCATGCGGTGAACGATGCCCCGGCGCGCATCAATCATGCCCGGCAGGGTAATTGCGATGGCGGTCAGGCGCTCAAGTTTGCGCTGATGGCGGATAAAGAACTGATCGATTTCAGAAATGATGCGTTTAAGCAGCGGCTGGTGCGCCTGTTCCGGCAGCGGAAGCACTTCTTCCACCACCAGTTTGCTGCTCAGGTCCCGTAAACCGAGAGTGATCGACCCCAGACTGATACGTGCGGAAAGGTAGTGCCAGGCCTGAGTATCCAGGGCTAAACCAATAGCGGGACGCCCGCGGCTGCCCGGATCCTGAAACTCGGTTTCAAGTACCAGATGCGCCTGTAAAAGTTCGCGGACAATCTTGGTAATACTGGCTGGAGCGAGTTGAGCTTTTTTAGAAAGTTCTATGCGCGAAATGGGACCAAACTGATCTATCAGGCGGTACACAGCACCGACATTGGTTTGTTTAATCTGATCAATATGTCCGGGTTGCCCGTCGGGGATCACTCAAGGAACTCCTGTTATTTTCGCGCTTCAAAATAAAGATTAGGGCTATGTTGGGGTTTTTGTCATATGTCGTCAACTATTTGATTCGTTATGTGATTTGGTGCACAAATTGTGTGAAAAGCCTCTCAGAATTGACTGGAAATACAGCAGGTTTGCACCCTGTCGGACGGTCAGTCCTCCTGAAGCAGTAAATCCATAAACGCCCGCGTGGCCGCCGTCATCGGGCGAAGCGCGTGATTCACCAGCCAGAGCTGCGTGGTGCCTTCTGTCTTTCCGAAACGCAAATAACGCACGCCATCGACCTGAATGCGCAAATACGACGCCGGCAAAATCGACACGCCTAAACCCGCCGCTACCAGCCCGATAATCGTCAGCGGCTCGCCCACTTCCTGGGTGATAAAAGGCGTGATCCCCTGTGTTTTGAGCTGCCCGAGAATATCGTCATACAGCGAGGTACCGACGTCTTTGGAGAAGAACACGAAAGGCTGATCGGCCAGGTGCTGAAACGTCAGCTCGCCGTCAGGCAGCGCGTTCAGCGGATTGTCTTTGTGAACCACGGCAATGAGCGGTTCCGACAGGATCAGATGATGTTCCAGCTCCTCCGGCAGTTCGCCGTTACGCATAATCCCCAGATCCAGCTTGCCTTCGAGCAGCGGTTCGATTTGCTGTTTACTGTTGAGCTGCTCGATCCGGATATTGACGCCGGGATAGGTCAGCCGGAAATGATGCAGCGTGCGGGAAACGCGACGCATAAAAGGCGAGGAAGACGTCAGCCCGAGCGTCAGATTCCCCGATTCGCCACGATGAATTCGTGCCGCCTGCGCCGCCGCCTCATCAACGCGCAGCAAGATCTGCCGTGCTTCCTGCAAGAATGCCTGTCCGGCCTGTGTCAGCCGCACGCTGCGGTTGTTTCGGTAAAACAGCGCCGCGCCGACGTGGGTTTCCAGCGCCTGAATCTGCTGGCTGAGCGGCGGCTGAGAAATATGTAACCGCTCAGCGGCACGGCCAAAATGCAGCTCTTCCGCGACCGCGATGAAATACCGTAAATGACGCAGTTCAATGTGGCTCATGGTTTAGATCAATTTATCCTCATTGATATGTTTAACGTATCGTTCTTGCGAAATTAATATATTAGACAATATAACGGCCACTGTTAAAATTTTCATACATTTTAAAATTTAGTTTTACAGCTCATCGCGTTAAGGAATTACAGTGAAAACCTCCCAGCGGATTTCCGCTGCACCAGCCAATGACTCTGTTAATGACGACGAATTAAATCCTGAAAGCCCCGTCGCCCGTTCCGGCCTGAAAACCCCTTTTATCAAACGCGGGACACCGCAGTTTATCCGCGTCACACTGGCCTTATTTTCAGCGGGTCTGGCGACGTTTGCCCTGCTCTATTGCGTTCAGCCAATTCTGCCGGTGCTCTCGCATGATTTCGGAGTATCGCCTGCGACCAGCAGTTTATCGCTGTCGTTATCCACCGGCCTGATGGCGATTGGCCTGCTCTTTACCGGCCCGGTATCGGACGCCGTGGGGCGTAAATCGGTGATGGTGGTGGCGCTGTTACTGGCCGCGGGTTGTACGCTGGTGTGTTCCTTTATGCAAAGCTGGGACGCCATTCTTATTATGCGCGCGCTGATTGGTTTGTCGCTGAGCGGCGTGGCGGCAGTTGCAATGACGTATCTGAGCGAAGAAATTCACCCGAGCGTCGTGGCGTTTTCGATGGGGTTATACATCAGCGGGAATTCCATCGGCGGGATGAGCGGACGTCTGGTCAGCGGCGTTCTGACGGATTTTTTCTCGTGGCGTATCGCCATGGCGGTCGTCGGTTTCTTCGCGCTCGCCGCAGCGATCATGTTCTGGCGCATTCTCCCGCCATCAAAGCATTTCCGCGCCAGTTCGCTCAAACCGCGCAAATTGCTGATTAATTTCAAACTCCACTGGCGCGACAGCGGCCTGCCGCTGCTGTTTGCCGAAGGTTTCCTGCTGATGGGCAGCTTTGTGACCATGTTCAACTACATCGGTTACCGCCTGCTCGCCACGCCGTACAACCTGAGCCAGGCCATCGTCGGTATCCTGTCGATTGTGTATCTGATGGGCACTTACAGTTCGCCGAAAGCCGGTGTGATGACCGGTGTGTATGGCCGAGGACCGGTGCTGATTGGTTCAACGGCCATCATGCTGGTGGGGATTTTGATCACCGCCTTCTCGCCCGTCTGGATGATTTTCATCGGAATGATCCTGGTCACTGGCGGATTCTTCGCCGCCCACTCGGTTGCCAGCGGCTGGATCGGCCGCCGCGCCCGTCGCGCCAAAGGACAGGCGTCGTCACTTTATCTGTTCAGCTACTACGCGGGATCGAGCGTCGCCGGGACTCTGGGGGGATTCTTCTGGCACGCCTACGGGTGGGTCGGAATTACGGGGTTTATCAGTCTGATGTTGGTTGTTGGGGTTGGTGTCGGGATCCGGTTGATGCGATTGGCTGAAGCTAAGCCGGTTTAAATCAACTTCAAGTTCAAAACCTTGGGTTGCCACCCAAACCGGCTTTAAGGTCAAAACCTTGGGCTCGCCGCCCAAACTGGCTTAGGTCAAAATCAAAACCTTGGGTTGCCACCCAAACTGGCCTCAAGGAGCGCCTGTCGCCGCGCCCCTTGAGAATCCCGGGCTCTTTCACTGCGCGCTATCGCTCGCTGGCACTGTTTCAGCAACGCCGGTTAGTGCCGCAAACGCCGCCGCTGCGCGGTACTTTCGCTTCGGGTTCGAACCTGCTCGAAAACAGACTCTCGCTGTTTCTCACCACTCTCTCAACGTCGTTTTGATAGCGGCCAGTGACTTTCTAATTCACAACCTCACTGCTGATGGTTATTGAAAAGATGCCGTTGAATTCAGATAAGCCTCCGGCCGCTTTCAGAAAGCTTGCCGAGCGAAGTGTTTCGAGACCAATGGCTCGAAACCGAGKAAGGGAACCGCGCAGCGGCGGCGTTTGCGGCACTAGCAGGAGTTGCTGAAACTTAGCCAGCCAGCGAYAGCGCGCAGTTNRAAAAGCGCGGGTGTCCAGAG